>SKRR01000367.1 GCA_007118345.1 Microthrixaceae bacterium
AGGTGTCGACCACGTCGCGTCCCACGGTCTCGCTCCAGCGCATCATCGCGTCCCTCCCGAGAGCCGCTCGCGGAACTCCGCGACGGCGCCGCCGAAACCGGTGAGGTCGTCGCGGATGTACTCGACCGCTGCGTCGGGCACGACGATGCGTTCGCCCGAGATCGCCGAGGTGTCCGGCATGGGGATGAAGACGTGGTGGTCCCCCGCTCGCACGCCTTCGGCGGCAGCGACTTCGAAGCCCACCACTTCGGCAGACCTCCCACTGGTGATGATCACCTCGACCACCTCACCCAACTCCGTTCCGTCGTCGGTGAGGATCCGGTTGCCGAGCACGTCGCCTCCGCTTCCGGTGGCGAGATCGACCGAGGCATCCAGACAGTCGGCGTCGGCGACGACGACGGCGTCGGGACCCAGACCGTGGACGTCGTCGAGTGCGAGGCGTTCCTCGGCGGGGCTACCGAGGAAGCCGTGGTTCCGCAGGTTGAAGCCGAGCAGCCGGCCCGTCGAACTGTCGAACACGATGTCCTTGATCTCGAACGGTGACTCGCCGCCGAGCGTCACCACGGGGCGACCGATGAGATCGGTCGCCCGCAGCAATTGCGCGCTCATGACGCACCTCGATCCCGATCGTTGCCGACCCTGTCCGAGCCGATGACACCACCGGCTCGTCGGCGGCGCTGGACGACCACGGCGGCGACGAGCACGGTGACGACGAGGACGGCGAGGACAGCGAGTGTGATCTCCACGCCAGATCCGCTACCCATCCACGACGCAGCCCAACCTTGCCGGCTCCACCACGGACCGCCCAGATGGTCAGTTCAAGTCCGGATGGCGCTGCTCGATCGACGTGATCGCCGTGCGACGTCCGTCGTCGGTGAGTTCGCCGGCGGAGTGTGCGGCCTCGACACCGGCGAGCAGGTCCGGCACCGTGCTCCTGCGCAGCACCAACCGGGTGGTCGCGGTGCCCGACAGCTCGACCGGCAGGAACGCGAGGCGGACCCATGGCGGTGGCAGTGCGCCATCGGTCAGGACCAGCACGCCCCGCAGCGTGGAACGACCCAGTTCTCGTTCCGCCCGGAGCTGGCGACGGAACTGGTCGTGATCGAGCAACTCCCGGGCGAGCACCACGCCATCGGCGGCGACCAGGTCGACCACCACCGGGGCGGCGAGCAGCGAGTCGTCGAAGCCCGGGGCGTCGTCATCGAGCAGCACCTGCACCACGGTGTGGTCCACACCGTCGATCTCGCGAGCGGCGACGTCGACCCCGAGCAGGCCGGGTGCCACCGCCGGATCGTGCTCGAAGGTCACCCGGACCGGTGCGCCGGTCAGTTCGATGTTCAGGAGCTCCACCCGGACAGCGTAGGAGCGACGCGTGGCGACGTCGGCGGGAGCGGCGCTCAGCCGCGCACCTCGACCGTCGAGGTCGTCGCCGACTCGACCGCGTCGGCATCGAAGTGCGCATCCCGCCACTCCTTGTCGGAGAACCGGCGGGTCGACTCGAGATACTCCGGGTCGTCACGGTCCGCAGTGTTGCCGTAGGTCAGGAACACCCTGGCGGCAGGACCGTCCTCGCTGTACTCGAGTGCCATCAGGAACGAGGTGCCGGTCGTGATGCGGTAGCCGGTGGTGTCGACATCGCCGGTGACGCGGGCGAATCCCGAGCCGGGGGCCACAGGTTCGCGCTCGAGTCCGGTGAGCAGCGGATCGAGGGTCGACCAGCTTCGTGCCCATCCGACCACGTTCGTCACCCCGTCGGCACCTGTGCCGCCGTGGATCGGCACCTCGGTGCCGTCCCGCACGGCGACCTGCACCTCGCCGAGGGTCACGTCGATCTCGGCACCGCCCGCCTGGAGCACCTGGACCGCCCTGGCCAGCTGCTCGAGCACCGGATCCGGCTCGCCGCCCGGGGCCACCGTCAGCCCCGAGGGGGTCTCGACCGGGGCGGCAGCGTCGAAGGGCCCCGCCCAGAGCGCACCCTGCTCGCGGAGGTCCGAGGAGTCGTACCTGCTGATGAACTCACGCCACAGCGGTGGGCCCGAGCGGTCGAGGTCGTACACGCCGTCCCAGTCGGCCAGCACCCTGCACGCCTCGGCGAGGTCGATCGTCTCGGCAGGCAGCACCTCGTCGCCCTCGTCGGTCAGCGCGTCGACCTCGACGGGGCCGGCACCGTCGCACCGTGCGACCACGTCCTCCCTGAGTGCCAGCGCCGTGTACCCGCGGTTGTCGATGGTGGTCGCCGCGAGTTGCTCCAGGGTGAACGCGCCACCCTCACCATCAGGGCCGTCGCGCAGGGCCACGGCGTTCTGTCGCGTGCGCGGCGAGCGGGCCGTGGCCTGCGGGCCGTGCAGCGGCGAGAAGTCGCCGTCGAGCAGCTCGGTCGCGTGCGACATCCAGTACGAGTCGTTGGCGTTGAAGACGTAGTCACCCCGTTCGAGTGTCGGCATGTCGTCGAACGGCACCAGTCCGGGGTCACGGGCACCGGCGACCTCCTCCCAGTCGAAGCGCGGGTCGCTGCCGTCGAGCAGCACCGCTCCGGAGTCGGCCGCTGCGGCGACCAGGAGGTCGTCGTCGAGCGACGCCTCGTACGCCTCGATCGCCTCGTCGGACAGGTTGGGCGTCGCCGAGGTGTCGGCGTACCAGGCGCGGCCGTCGGCCGACACCGCGATCGTGTTGAACAACGGCACTCCGGAGATCTCACGATGCACCTCGATGAACTCGTCGAGGTCCGCTGCGAGCATCATCGCGATGTACTGCTCGACGAACTCGTCGTTGTCGATGTTGGCGTCACGGATGGCGATCGTGGACTCATCGGTCCACCCGACCCCGGGGAAGTCGAGGATCGGGCCGTGGTGGCTCCGCCAACGGGTGTGGGTCTGCTCCTCGATCGTTCCGTCGTCGGTCAGCACCTCGACGGTGAGCTCCTGGGGGAGCATGTCGCGTTGCTCGTCGCCCACCCGGTAGGTCGTCGGACTGCCGGGCACCAGATCGAGCTGATAGGCCGTGAAGCGGTTCCCGGCCGACACGGTGTGGGTCCACCCGAACGACTCGGTGAAGCCGATGCCGACGCCCGGTAGGCCCGAGAGCTGCACCCCGTAGATGTCCAGCTCGCCCGGCACGGTCAGGTGCACCTCCCAGAAGCGCAGCTGACCCTCCCACGGGAAGTGCGGATTGGCGACGAGCATCCCGCCACCGTTCGCCGAACGCTCGGACCCGATCGCCCACCCGTTCGAAGCTGCGACCGGCTCGACCCCAGCCGCCACGCCGACGCCGGCGGCCTCCTCGCCGGGGTCCGGATCGGACTCGGCGACCTCGGGAGGTTCGGCGGTGGCGATGAAATCCACCACGGCGCCGCTCGAGGCCTGGAGCGCAACCGAACGGGCGTAGGCGTAGACCTCCACCGGCTCCAGCGTCCGGACCCACGCTGCACCTGCACACCAGTCGGACAGGCCGTCGGGACCGACCTCGGCGAGGTGCGCGTTCCACCCGTCGGTGTAGGCGGTGATGAGGTCGCGCGTCGGGCCCGGGGCCTCCGCCCAGTCCTCCTCGGCCGACTCCCTGATCCCGATGTTGCGCCACGCCAGATCGGACTCGAGGTGCTCGTCGTCCTCACCGGGGCCGAACCAGCGGGCACGCTCACCGTTGACCTTCACGACCTGGTCGGCGAGGTCGCACGCCCGGTCCTCGGCGCTCGCCCACCCCTGCCCGAACGTCACGTCGGCGAGGGTGGCGGCGGTGATGTGCGGGACCCCGCCATCGGTCCGACGGATCGTGGCCTCGTAGACCGAACCGCTCCCGAGGACCGTGACGTCGGCATCGGTGCGGTCGGCATCCTCGGGTGCGGAGGTGTCGCCCCCGTCGCTGCACGCGCCAGCGGTCATGGCGAGGATCACGGCGAG
>SKRR01000277.1 GCA_007118345.1 Microthrixaceae bacterium
CCGCCGTCGATGATCACGCGTCGCTCGAAGAACAGGCAGTCCTCCGGACATGCGAAGGGAGCGTCCTCGGCCATCTCGACGCGGCACCGCTGGACCACCTCGCCGGGACCGAGGGTCCGTCTCGAGTAGTGGCGGCAATCCTCCCTGACGGTCATGGGGCACGACCTTACGTGTCCGGTCGGCGTCAGCCGGCCGGGCCCGCACTGCGGGCCGATGTAACCAACTGGCCCGACGTGGGAAACACCCACGAAACACCTCGCCCATAGGTTCGCCGCCGAGGACGTGACGGGCCACGTCGCATCGGTCCCAGAAACCGGTACGTGTCCGCACCCAGCGCCGACCGAAAGGGATCCCACGTGAAACTCGTGACCGCAGTGATCAAGCCGTTCAAGCTCGACGAGGTCAAGGAGGCGCTCAAGGCAGCTGACGTCGTGGGACTGACCGTGACCGAGGTGCGCGGGTTCGGTCGCCAGGGTGGCCACACCGAGACCTACCGAGGTGCCGAGTACCAGGTCGACTTCCTGCCGAAGGTCAAGCTCGAGATCGTCGTCGACGACCTCGACGTCGGCGGCATCGTCGAGGCGATCAGCGCGGCAGCCTCGAGCGACAAGATCGGTGACGGGAAGGTGTGGGTGACCGGGGTCGACGACCTCGTGCGCATCCGCACAGGTGAACGAGGCGCTGCCGCCGTCTGACGGCAGCGCCGCACCAGCTCCCCGACCCACGGGGCGTTCCCCCGGCCAGGGCAGGCCCGACCTGGCCGGGGGGACATCATCGGGGGTACACCACGGACCCCGCCCCGGGTCCAGCGACCACCGAGGTGAACGATGCCCTCACCACTGCAACGGGCCGATCTGCTCGCCGACCGCCACCTCGCGGGGCGGGCGTTCTGTGAGGCCTACACGGATCTCGTCGAGGACTGGCTGCGCACCCTCGTGCAGCACGCCGCACCCGACGGCGGACGCTGGGCGCTCGTGGCGGTCGGCGGCCAGGGCCGCCGAGAGCTCGCGCCACAGTCCGATCTCGACCTGCTGCTGCTGCACGACAAGGGCTGCGACGTCACCGAGGTCGCCGACGCGTTGTGGTACCCGATCTGGGACACGGGCCTGAAACTCGGGCATGCGGTTCGGACCGTGCGCGACACGCTCGCGTTGGCGGGCGACGACCTCGAGACCGCCACGTCGTTGCTGTCCGCACGCCACCTCATGGGTGACGAGCGCTTGACCGAGGACCTGACCGAGAAGGTCAAGGTGAGCTGGCGCAAACGAGGTCGGCGCTGGCTGGACGAGTTGGCCCGCTCGGTGGGTCAGCGACACGCCGAGGCGGGTGAGGTCGCCTTCGACCTCGAGCCGGACCTCAAGGACGGTCGCGGCGGGTTGCGTGATGTGCACGCGCTCGGGTGGGCCCAGGCCGCAGGTGCCGACGTCGACCCGGCGTTGCTGGTCGAGTTGGCACACCACCACGACGCGCTGCTCGACGTGCGTGTCGAACTGCACCGTGCGGCGGCGAAACCCGGCGACCGGCTGCTGCTGGCCGAACAGGACGCGGTCGCTGCAGGGACCGGGGATGAGAACGCCGATCAGCTCATGGCGCGGGTCGCAGCTGCAGGACGGGCGATCGCGTGGGCGAGCGACGAGAGCTGGTTCGAGATCCGGCTGCGCAACGACACGTCGCTGAGGAACCGGCTGCGCCGCGAGCGGGACCTGGGCGACGGACTTGTCCTTCGCAGCGGGAGGATCGCGCTCGCCGACGGGGTCACCCCCGACGCCACCACGATCCTGAGGGTGGCACTCGAGGCGTCTCGGCGCGACGCGCGGATCGAGCTCGCGACGCTGGATCGGCTCTGCGAGGCGGAGGACCCCCGCGATCCGTGGCCCGACGCCGCCCGAGTCACGATGGTCGACCTGCTCCGGCACGGACCGGCGTCGATCCCGGTCATCGAGGTGCTCGACCAGTACGAGCTGTGGACCAAGCTCCTCCCCGAGTGGGAACCCACCCGGAGCCTGCCCCAACGCAACGTGTTCCACCGGTTCACCGTCGACCGACACCTGCTGGAGTGCAGCGCCGAAGCTGCATCGCTCGCGCACCGCACGCCCCGGCCCGACCTCCTGGTGCTCGGCGCCCTGCTGCACGACATCGGCAAGGGTCGGCCCGGTGACCACAGCGAGGTCGGCGAGCAGCTCGCCACCGGCATCGCCCGGCGCATGGGCTACGGCGACCAGGACGTGGACACGATCGGGTTCCTCGTCCGCCATCACCTGCTGTTGAGCGACGTCGCGACCCGTCGCGACCTCGACGATCCGGCCACCATCTCGATGGTGGCCGAGGTGGCCGAAACCCCTGAGCGCGTCGCGCTGCTCCGGGCGCTGTCCGAGGCCGATGGACTGTCCACCGGACCGACGGCATGGGGTTCCTGGAAGGCCCAGCTCGTCGACCAGCTGGGCGGTCGCGTGGCCAACCAGCTCAACGGGGACGACTCGGTGCGACCGAGCAGCGAGTTCCCCAGCGCCGAGCAGCGCGAGCTGATGGCCGACGGGCAACTGCACGTGGTGTGCGCCGATGAGCGCATCACGGTGATCTGCCCCGATCGGATGGGACTCTTCTGTCGCATCGCCGGCACGCTGTCGTTGCACGGGCTCGACGTGGTGGAGGCGAACGCCCACTCGACCGACGGGGTGGCGGTCGACGAGTTCAGGGTCCTGGCCGGCGGGTCGGGCGTGCTGCCGTGGGACGAGATCCGCGCCGACGTGATCAAGGCCCTCAACGGTCGTCTGGCCGTTCAGGCGCGCCTGGAGGAACGGGCGCGCAGTCGGCGCAGGAGACCGCGGGGGCCGAGCCAGTTCCCGCCGCGGGTCCGATTCGACAACGAGACCGGCTCGAACGCAACGGTGATCGAGGCGGTCGGACCCAATCGGATCGGGCTGCTGCACGGTCTCACGCGGGCGCTGTCGGAACTGGACCTCGACGTGCGCTCGGCGAAGATCCACACGATGGGCGACGACGTCGTCGACTCGTTCTACGTGACCGACGGCGCGGGGCAGAAGGTGCTGGATCCCGAGCATCAGAACGAGATCCGACGCGCGTTGCTGCACGTGCTCGACCCCGACCTCTGAGTTGTTCCTGTCCTTCACGGACAGGAAACAGAGCCGAAACCAACGCCCCGTACGTTCCATCGCCGTGGACCCCGAGCGTTCACGACCACGTGCGATCAACGGAGATCGGAACCAGCAAACGGGCCTTGTCGCAGAGCGTGGCGAGCCTTCCGAGAGGAGAGACGTGCTCAGAAGTAGGAGAACCAAGATTGCGATCGGATTGGGGATGGGCGTAGCGACGCTGTTGCTCTGGTCCAATCCGGCAGCTGCACAGGAACTGGACCCGGTGGAGATGGTCCAGGCCAACCTCGACAACATCTTCATCGTGCTCGCTGCGGTGTTGGTGTTCTTCATGCAGGCGGGCTTCGCCTTCCTGACCGCGGGGCTCACCCGGGCGAAGAACGTCGCGAACATCATGATGAAGAACCTGATGGACATGAGCGTGGCGATCATCGCCTTCGCTGCTGTCGGGTTCGCCTTCGCCTACGGCGACTCCGTCGGTGGGCTCATCGGCGGTGACGGGTTCTTCCTCGGCACCGGCGGCGACGGGTACCTCACGCCCGAGACCGACTTCTTCTTCCAGGTGGCGTTCGCAGCCACCGCAGCCACCATCGTTGCCGGTGCCGTCGCGGAGCGCATGCGCTTCCGTGCCTACGCCATCTACACCGTGTTCCTGACGGCGCTGATCTACCCGGTCATCGTCCACTGGACCTGGGGTGGTGGCTGGCTCGACGAGCTCGGCTACGTCGACTTCGCAGGTTCTGGCATCGTGCACATGACCGGTGGTGTCGC
>SKRR01000368.1 GCA_007118345.1 Microthrixaceae bacterium
CACCGCTACCGGGGCCTTTACAATGTGGCGGACACAACCGTTGAACCGGCGTTGCCCCAGTCCCTGGTGGCGCACGAGCTGCGACACCCAGGAGCGCTGATCCCATGACCCTCGCCACGCCGGCCACCCGAGCCCGGGACGGCGCGGACGACCCCTCCGCCGCCGATACACCGGACTCCGTCCCACCGATGCGTACCCCCTTGCCGCTCGGCGCGCGAGTCGTGACGGCGGCGATCGTGGCGGGGCCGTTCGTCGCCCTCGCCGTGGGCGTCCCGCTGCTCTGGGGCCGGATGCTCTCGCTGCGCGACGTCGTCATCGCGCTGGTGCTCTACCTCATCTCGGGCTTCGGGATCAGCGTCGGCTACCACCGTTGCTTCACCCACCGCAGCTTCCGGCCGAACCGGCCGCTCGAGCTTGCACTCGCGGGCGCCGGCTCGATGGCGGTCCAGGGTTCGCTGATCGGCTGGGTCGCTGCGCATCGCCGACACCACCGCTTCAGCGACCGTGACGGCGATCCGCACTCTCCGAGCGTCGCAACGAGCGGCATGCCCGCGCGGCTGAAGGGACTCGCTCATGCCCACGTGGGCTGGTTGTTCAGCGACCACGGCACCGAGCAGGGGGTGGCGGACCTTCGTTCCGATCGCGCGCTGGTCTGGATCAGTCGCAACTGGGCCATCTTCGCCCTCGGTTCGCTCGTGCTGCCGTTCGTGTTGGGATGGAGCCTCTCGGGCACCGTCAGCGGAGGGCTCCAGACGTTCCTGTGGGCCGGGCTCGTGCGGATGATGGTGCTGCACCACACGACGTGGAGCATCAACTCGATCTGCCACGCGTTCGGTCGGCGACCGTTCCGCACCCGGGACCGCAGCTCGAACGTCGCGGCGCTCTCTGTGATCTCGATGGGTGAGTCGTTCCACAACTTCCATCACGCGTGCCCAGGGTCGGCCCGCCACGGGGTGCTGCCCCGCCAGTTCGACTCGTCGGCCGCGCTGATCCGGCTCTTCGAACGCCTCGGTTGGGCCACCGAGGCGAAGTGGCCGACGCAGCGCCGCATCGACCGGCTCCGCTCGGATCGTTGAGGGAGAGTTGCATCCCACCGGTGCACTCGGCGCTGGACGGCTACCCTCGGCCATGGACCGGGAGGAGTGCGGATGCAGACTCGGGCTCGGTTGAGCCGCGACCCGATCGGGAAGTCTGAACGGCGATGAGGGTTGCTGTGCTGGGCGGCGGCTCGTGGGGGACGACGCTGGCCTCGTTGCTGGCCGCCTCCAACGCCACCACCTTGTGGTCGCGGGACCCCGAGGTCGCAGCCGAGGTCCGCCAGGACCATCGCAACTCCCAGTACCTGCCCGGTGTCGAACTGAGCTCGGCACTGCAGGCGACCACCGACATGGACGTCGCGCTGCGGGGCGCAGAGCTGGTCCTGATCGCCGTGCCGTCCAAGTACCTGCGGTCGGTGGTCGTGGCGGCGACGCCGTTCGTGCCGTCGGCCGCTGACGTGGTCAGTGTCGCCAAGGGCATCGAGGTCGGAACGGGCCTTCGGATGACCGAGGTGATCATCGAGGTGCTCGACCACGACCCGTCTCGAGTGGGCGCCCTGTCCGGACCGAATCTGGCCAGAGAGGTCGTAGCGGGTCAACCGTCGACGACCGTGCTGGCCTGTGCCGATGCGGAACGGGCGTCCCGGTTCCAGCAGGCGCTGAGCACTCCGACGTTCCGGGTGTTCACCAACCCCGACGTGATCGGCTGTGAGATCGGTGGGGCTGCCAAGAACGTGATCGCCATCGCCGCCGGCACGGGCGACGGACTCGGGTACGGGTGGAACACCAAGGCGGCGCTGATCACACGGGGGTTGACCGAGATCGCTCGCCTGGGGGTCGCGCTGGGGGCGAATCCGATCACGTTCCTGGGACTCGCCGGCAACGGTGACCTGACTGCCACCTGCAGCAGTCCCCAGAGCCGCAATCGCCACGTGGGCGACGAGCTCGGCCGCGGCAAGGCGCTCGACGTCATCATCGACGACATGGACATGGTGGCGGAGGGGGTCAGCACGACCCCCGCGATCGTCGAGCTCGCGCACCGCCTCGGGGTGCCGATGCCGATCACCCGACGCGTCGACGAACTGCTGTCCGGTACGACGTCGCCGGCACAGGCGGTCCGTCAGCTCATGAGCTTCGAACCGGGGTCGGAGCTCGATGATCTGACCCACGCCACGTTCGAGCGTTGACCCGGGGCGGACGTGACGGGCACGAGTCGTCGAGGCCGTCCGACGCGGACTTCGACGCCCGGCGACCAGAGGGTGATGGGGTCGCCGGTCGGCGCAGGGAGCCCGGCGGCGGCGATCAGCGAGTCGTCGCAGTGCAGGAGACTCGACCGGTGGAGCTCCCACGGAGCGTGATCGACGTCCGCCCAGAGGTTCATGCGGGCGAACTTCGATGCCAACGCCCACCGGGCGGTGACGAATCGTTCGAGATCGGTGAGGTCGTCGGTGGCGATCCGGTCGCCGATCCGGATCACCAGGTGACTGGCCGTTCCCCGGCGTGGCCACCGTCGAGCAGCGGTGTACTCGACGATGTCGGGCCCCTGGTGACTGATCGACATCGAGCCCCAGCAGTACGGCAGTCCGTAGGTCGCCCGGGCGACCACCGCCGGGACGAGCCGGGAGATGTCGAGGCTGCAGAACCAGACGGCTCGGCGCCCGTCAGGCGCCACGACGTACGTGCGCACGTTGGTCTCCGGAAACGTCGACCACCTTCCGAACGGTGGGCAACCCGGAACACGGATACGACGCATGTGGAACGGGATCACGCCGACCCACGCAGCACCGTCGCAGGTGTCGACGCGCAGACCATCCGGGAGGAGCGCCTGCACCACCGCAGGGTCGAAGGGCCAGTGGACCGACGCAAGGTCGTGCCACTCCTGCAACATGATCGGTCGCTCGACCGGCCGAGGGCACGACGTGGTGATCGGTTCGGGCGTCACGGTGCTCACCGGTCCCGCGCCATGGACTGCAGCTCGGCGAGGGTCGAACCCGGCTGACCGACGAGTGCTCGCGTTCCGAGCTCCTCGATCCGTTCGGCGGTCTCGTTCGCGAGCGGTCGAGCCTCGGGGATCGTGACGGTCAGCACCGCGAGGTGCACGCCGTGCTGCTCACAGAAGCGAACGAGCTCATCGGCAGGCATGTCGGCCCCGAGGTGGTGGACGTTCCAGTTGTCCTCGCGCAACGCCGCCGCCGCCATCGCGGTGGGCAGCCCGTGATGGTCGCCGGAGAGCGCCGCCACCATGGCCGTGCCACGGCGCCGACCTCTCGGGTTCGGATCGTGCTCGCCGAGCAGGCGTTGCACGATCGCCGAGGCTCGATGCTCGACCCAGATCGGTAGGCGTCCCGCGTGCCATTCGGATCCGATGTGCAGCAGCGCCGGTACGAGCAGCTCGTGGGTCACCGTCGTGAGTGCGACGCCACTGGCGATCAGGTCCGTCGCGCGTCGTCGAACGGTGCGCTCGTCGCCGTCGGTGAGTGCCGTCGTCATCTGTCGGCGTAGCTGCTCGTACCCGCCTCGGGGACGTCGGGGGGGCCGTGGGCTGGGCGACGAACGACGCTCGGCGAAGGCGGCGACGTCATCGGGGTCCAGCACGTACCGCCCCTGTACCTGTTGGGCGGGCAGCGCCCCGGAACGCACCCACTTGTAGGCCGTCTGGTAGTGGACGCCGAGCTGGTCCGCAGCTGAGTTCAGGTCGATTCCGGATGCTGTCATCCCCGCCAACCTAGCGCGCCGAAAATATTCGGACTGAAGATGGCTAATTAATACTAAAGAGGGCTAACTTCTGCCCCAGGGCATCAGGCCCCACGACGAAGGAGCCCAACATGAACCAAGTGCTCGAGTTGACACAGGGGCAGTTCGACCTCGTGTACAACTCGTTCTCGCTCACGATCGCGGCGATGGGCGCATCGCTGCTGTTCTTCCTGCTCGTCCGGGGCCGGGTGCATCCTGCGCACCGGATGGCGATCACGCTGTCCTCGCTGGTCTTCGCGATCGCCCTGTACCACTACCTGCGGATCTTCGCCTCGTGGTCCGAGGCGTTCAGCTTCGTCGACGGTCGCTACGTCGCGGACGGGCGGCCCTTCAACGAGGGCTATCGCTACGTCGACTGGCTCCTCACGGTGCCACTGCTGCTCGCCGAGCTCGTCATCGTCCTGAAGCTCGCGAAGGACACGACCCGCAGCCTCATCGTGCGGCTCTCGATCGCCGCGGTGGCGATGATCCTGCTCGGCTACCCGGGTGAGATCGCTGCTGCCGACTCGGTGACCCGCACGGTGTTCGGCGTGTTGTCCACCGTGCCGTTCCTCTACATCCTCTACGTGCTGTTCGTGGAGCTCGGCCGCTCGCTGGATCGCCAGCCGCAGCGAGTTCGCAACATCGTCGGCGGCCTCCGCTTCTTGTTGCTCGCCAGCTGGGGGGTGTACCCCTTGGCCTACATCGCTCCGTCGGTGATCAACGACGTGGCCACCGCTGAGGTGGTCCGTCAGGTCGGCTACTCGCTCGCCGACATCGTCGCGAAGCCGGTGTTCGGCCTGTTCATCCTGGCGATCGCGTTGATCAAGTCCCAGGGTGCCCAGGATCCGACCCCCGAGGACATCCACCGCGAACTCGAGGAGTTCGAGCAGTTCTGAACCGCCACGTCGGAGGGAGTCCGGGAACCAGCCCGGTTCCCTCCTCCACCCCTTCCAACACGAACCAGGAACCAGCAGATGACCATTTCCGAGCCCGACCTCCGGTCACCTCTCGACCAGCCCCACCCCGAGTACGAGGGCCGGCCGTTCTTCGATCAGACCCTCACCCTCCTTCGCAGCGTGCGGGACCACGACTTCAACACCCTCGCCGAGCTGTGCGATGACGATTTCGGCATCGTCGACGTCGACCCGTCCGGAGCGTCGGTCGCCATCCGGACCCGCGCCGAATGGGAACACTGGTTCCATCAGCTCTTCGCCCAGCTGGGCGCCCTCGGAGCTGCGACGGACAGCGAGATCCTCGACTACGTCGCCATCGAAGGACCCTTCCTGGGCTATTCGGTGCTCGACTTCCGTCAGACGCTCACCATCGAGGGCATCACCGCCTCGTTCGACTGCTTGGCGACCATCATCTGGAAGTCGACGCCCGAGGGATGGCGCGAGGCGCGCTGGCACGCGTCGGTGATCTCCACCGACATCCCTGCCGGGTTCGGCACGTGACCTGACCCCCGCGCCCATGGCCGCCGCTGCTGAAGCGTTGCAAACACCGTGGGAAACTCGTCACCGTGCCGGTGACCTTCCCCGCCCACCAAGCGGTCGTGCTGCCCCTCAAGCTGTGGCGTCCGTCCCGGTTCGACGCCACCGCACTGTGCGTCGGCGCCGCGGCACCTGACCTCGGATACACCGTGCTGCGGACCTCCAGCCACAGCTGGCTGGGCGCGCTGGGCTACGCGTTGCCGCTCACGCTGGTGGCCTGCGCTGTGCTGCGCAGGGGCGCAGCAGCCGGGATCGCCGCCAATCTGCCCGATCTCGGCCCGTTCCGGCTCCGGTCCTACGGCGTCCTTCCACAGCGGCGGCCGGGATGGTTCGTGACGCTGACGTCAGCGTGGATCGGCGTGGCCAGCCACATCGTGCTCGATTCGTTCACGCACTCGCAGGGTTGGGGAGCGCAACAGGTCGGCTTCGACCGAGTCGTGACACTCCCGGTGCGTGGTGACGCCTCGGTCGCAGGGATCTTGCAGTACTCGGGCCACGTGGTGCTGAGTCTGGCAACCTTGGCGATGCTGCTCGTCGTCGGTCGTCGACGCCTGCTGGAGCGCTGGTACGGCACCGATGCGGTCGCGGACGCGCGTCGCCATCGGCCCACATCGGTGCAGCGGTTGGTGTATTGGGTCACGGTCGCTGCGACCACTGTCGGCGTGGTGGCGGCTGCGGGGTCGATCGGCCGCAGCGCCGTGTTCGCCGGACTCCTCGGTGCGCTCATCGGCTCACTGCTCGCCGGCTCGCTACGTGCAGCAGGCGGGGAATGGGGTGGCCCTCACAGCAGCGCCACGAACCGATCGAGCTCGGCGGTCGTCGAGTAGACGTGTGGCGAGACCCGCACGACCTCGTCCAGCCCGCGTTCGGGAAGGTCGAGCAGGGCCATCGGCGCACTGCTGACACCGACGTTGATGCCCTCTGCACGGGCGCGATCAGCCACCTCGTCGGGGCGCAGGTCGTCGTGGACGAACGTGACGATGCCGCTGGTGCTGCGGTCCCCATCGGTGGTCCGCACGCGCGGTGTCGTGTCGAGCGCCTCACGCAGGTGCGAGGCCACGTCCGCGATGCGGGCCGCCACCGCGTCGATGCCGACCTCGAGGAGCTGGTCCACCGCTGCGCCCAGGCCCAGCACCGCGGCGTGGGGTTGTTCGAACTCCTCGAAACGCCGGGCGTCGCCGAGCAGCTCGACCCGGTCGTGCTCGATCCACTCGGCCGATGCCGTGTCGATGCCCGGTGGATCGAACACGTCCACGAGCTCCCGGCGCACCCAGAGGAATCCGGTGCCACGTGGCCCGCGCAGCCATTTGCGTCCGGTCGCGGTCAGCACGTCGCAACCGATCTGGCCGACGTCGACGGGCAGCTGACCCACGGACTGGCAGGCGTCGAGGAAGAACGGCACGCCGGCGTCGTTCGCCCTCCGGCCCGCCTCGGCCACGGGTGCCACCACGCCCGAGTGGGTGGGCACGTGGGTCAGGGTCAGCAGGGCGGGGGAGTGTTCGAGCGCTCGCTCCAGCGCCGTCAGGTCGAGGGAGCCGTCGGACAGGGCGCCCACCACCTCGACGCTGAGCTCGAGTTGCCGCGCCGCTTGCAGCACCGCGAAGTGGTGCGAGTTGTAGACGACGCGGTCCACAACGACGGTGTCGCCACGACGGATCCCGCCGCCGTGGACGAAACCCCAGAACGCCTTGGCCCACGCTGCGGTGTCGCCGGTGGTGACCGCGACCTCGTCCCTCCTGCCGCCCAGCAGTGACGCGATCGAGGAGCGGACCGCGTCCAGCTCGTTCGACCGCAGCGCCGCCGCCTCGTAGCCGCCGATCTCGGCCTCGAGGTGGAGGTGGCCGACCACGGTGTCCAACGTCCGTCGCGTCGGCAGCGCCGCCCCCGCGTTGTTGAGGTGGACGCAGTGCGCCACCCCGGGCGTGTCCGCCCGTAGCGTGTCGACCTCGAGCCCGTTCACCTGACGGCGTCGCGTGCCAGCCGTACGCCGGAGAACATCCACCGTCCCGACGGTGGGTAGAAGTTGCGGTACGAGCGGCGTGCATGACCATCGGGTGTGCCGAAGCTGCTGCCGCGCAACACCTGCTGGTTCACCATGAACTTCCCGTTGTACTCGCCGATCGCACCGTTCGCAGGCCGGAATCCGGGGTACGGCCGGTAGGCCGACTCGGTCCACTGCCAGAGTTCGCCGTACCACTGCTGGGGGTCGGCCGAACCGCTCGCAGCGCGGGGTCCGAGCACGGCCGTGTCGAGCGATGCGCCGGGAGGCGGTTCGGCGGGCGCGGCGAGCTCCCACTCGAACTCGGTGGGGAGACGGGCCCCGGCCCAACGGGCGAAGGCATCGGCCTCGAACCAGCTCACATGACTCACGGGCTCGTCGGGGACCATGGGCCGGTCGCCCGACAGACCGAAGACCGCAGGGCCGGCCCCGCGATCGATCCAGTACAGCGGCGCGGCCCATCCCTGGCTGCACACCGCCGCCCATCCGTCGGACATCCACAGCTCGGGGCGTTCGTACCCGCCGTCGTCGACGAAGGACTGCCATTCGCCACAGGTGACGAGCCGCTCGGCGATCTCGAAGGGCGTCACCAGGGCCTCGTGGCGGGGGAACTCGTTGTCGAACCCGAACGCATCGCCCTCGTGTCCCACGCAGTGCACCCCACCCTCGTGGAATCGCCAGGTGAGCTCGGGCGGTTGGTCGCCGGTGGACGGCCGGGTGGTGGCGGCGTACGGGGCGGCGACGGGATGCCCGGACAGGACGTGCTGAGCGTCCATCAACAGCAGCTCCTGGTGCTGCTGTTCGTGCTGGATGCCGAGTTCGACGATGTCGTGCAGGCGTTCGGGCACGCCGCCCCCGACCAGCTGTTCGAGCGACGCGTCGACCGCCGCACGGTACTCACCCACCTCGGCCGCACCCGGACGGGACACCATCCCACGTGCGACCCGGGGGTGACGGTCCCCGAGCGCCTCGTAGTAGGAGTTGAAGAGGTAGGCGTAGCGATCGTCCACGGGCCGGTACCGGGGGACTTCCGGCTGCAGGAGGAAGGTCTCGAAGAACCAGGTGGTGTGTGCCCGGTGCCATTTCGTGGGCGAGACGTCGGGCATCGACTGGACCGTCTGGTCCTCGGGCGACAACGGTGCTGCCAGGGCTTCGGTCAGATCTCGGGTGGCGAAGAGGCGGGCCGGGTCGACGTGGTCGTTCGAGCTCATCGGCGTGCCAGCCACAGCGCGAAGTCGTCGTCGGGGTCGGTCCACTGGCCGATCGGGTCGAGTCCCGCGTCGGTCAGTTCGGCGCGGACGCTGCCGGGGCGGAACTTCGTGCTGATCTCGGTGCGGAGCTCCTCTCCCCGGGCGAACTCGACGGTCAGGTCGATCGACGCCAGGTGCACCTGTTGCTCCGCGACGGACCGAAGCCGCATCTCGATGAACGACCCGTCCTCGTCGAACCGGGCGACGTGTTCGAACCTGCTGCGGTCGAAGTCGCCGTCGAGCTCCCGGTTCAACACGTCGAGCAGGTTGAGGTTGAACGCCGCCGTGACGCCCTGCGCGTCGTCGTAGGCGTCGACGAGACGGCGACGGTCCTTGACCAGGTCGGTGCCGAGCAGCAGGGTGTCGCCGGGTGTCATCGTCGACGCCGCAGCGGCGAGGAAGGTGGCCCGTTCGTCCGGGTGGAGGTTGCCGACCGTGCCGCCGAGGAAGGCGATGAGGCGTCGCCCCCCGCTCGGGAGCTGGTCGAGGTGGACGTTGAAGTCACCGACCACTCCCAGCACCTCGGTCGAGGAGTAGTCGACCGAGAGCTTCGCCACTGCGTCGCGCAGCGTGGCCTCGGCCACGTCGAGCGCCACGAAGCGGTCGAGACGACCGGCTCCGGCGAAGGCGTCGAGCAGCAGTCGTGTCTTGTCGGAGGTGCCCGAGCCGAGCTCGATCAGGGTGTCGGCAGCGCTGAGTCGGACGATCTCGTCGGCGCGGGTCTCCAGGATCTTCCGTTCCGCCCTGGTGGGGTAGTACTCGGGAAGACGGGTGATCTGGTCGAACAACTCGCAGCCGAGGTCGTCGTAGAGCCACTTCGGTGAGAGTTCCTTCGGGAACCGGGTCAGGCCGTCGGCGACCTCCTGGCGCAGGGACTGCTCGAACGCATCGGGGTGCAGGTGGACGGTGATGGCGCCGTCGCCGGAGGTCGTCGAGGAACTCATGTTCAGTCCTGCGTACCCATCGGGCGGTGCGATCGAACCTGGACCACCGGGCAGGTGGTCCTTCCATGGCGGCGGGGGCGCGGCTTCATCCCGGGGAAGCTATTGCGCGAGCGATGCACCGTGTCGTCGCTTCTCGCTCGTGCATCCTCAGCGGTCGAGCACCTGCTCGACGTCCGGCTCACCTCGGAGGCCGAGATCCGCAGCGACCGGCACGCTGCCGGCTGCGAGCTGCGCCCGGTTCGCCGCGCGGTCCTCGGGCCCGTAGCGGTAGTTCACCATCGTCCCGAACGACTGCGCTCGTGCCTGCTCGGAGCTGTCGGCGAGGGGGCGCACGGCGAGCAGCCTCGCACCGTTGCCCAGGTGGAACCTGGCAACGGGGTCGAGCGGGCGGCCCGCTTCGTCGAGCGAGACGAGGTACGTCGCGGTCCACCGCACCAGGTCGTCGGCAGCGGGCTCGTGGCGGACCCCCTGCGATTCGAGCCAGGCACACAGGCCGGGCACCGGTGACAGCGTCACGAAGGTCGAGAGGCCGGGCAGCTCGTCGCGCAGCAGCGCGACTGCCCCGTCGATCAGTGCGCGACCACCGGGTAGGCCCTCGAGCCCGGGTTCGGCGTTCCAGATCGAGTAGAAGGCGGCCGTGTCGGCGGCACTCGCGTCGAGTGTCGGCGCGGCGGGGTCGAGGAGCTCGCCGATCCGCGTCGGAACGTGGTCGGTCAGCGCGCACCAGACCACGTTGAGCGGGCGGTCCGGCAGCGCAGCGTGTTCCAGCAGGAAACAGCGCCGGTCCGCTGCGAGGCGATCGTTCAGGTCGGAGCGGTCGCGCACGGGGTGGACGGGTTCCCGCTCGGCGAGGGAGCGGGCGAGTGGCCCGGGCTCGTCGGGCCCGTCGGGGACCAACCGGCGTACCGTCGGCGGCGGATCGCCGAGCAGGGCCTCGAGGTCGGCGGTGAGCCGCGCCAGTTCCTCGCGCTGGTCGATGCTGCGATCGGAACGAGCGACCCCGAGCAGCTCGGCACGTCGGTCGATGCGTCGTGCGATCTCGGCGGGCTCCACCTGGCCATTGCAGCGGTGGTGGGGCATCCACGGCAAGCCCGACCGCGCGCCGCTGCCCGCACGGCGACGGTACCCTCCGACACGGTGCGTACCCATCTGCGACTCGGTCGGCTGCTCGGCGTCCCCATCGGCCTCAACTGGGGGGTGCTGGTGGTGTGCGTGCTGCTGGCGTTCAGCCTGGCGGTGATCTCCTTGCCGTCGATCGCCCCGGGCCACCCCACCAGCGCCTACTGGTTCGCCGCCGTGCTCGGTGTGCTCGGCTTCCTCGTGTCGCTCGTGGGACACGAGCTCGGACACAGTTTCGTCGCCGATCGCAACGATGTGAACGTGGTCGAGATCACCCTGTGGCTCTTCGGGGGTGTGGCCAAGCTGGAGGGTGACGCCGACAACGCCGGCGCCGAGTTCCGCATCGCCGCAGCAGGACCGGCGATGAGTTTCGTGATGGCCGGTCTGTTCTGGTTGGGGTTCCTCGTGGTGCGCGCCGTGGACGGGTCCGACGTGCTGACGTCGTTGCTGGTGTGGCTGGCGCTCATCAACGTGGTGCTCGCCGTGTCCAACCTGCTGCCGGCCTTCCCGCTCGACGGCGGACGGATGCTGCGTGCCACCCTGTGGCGCCGAGGAGGTCGGAAGGGGTCCGCCACCCGAGTGGCGTCGCTGTGGGGCCAGCTGCTGGCCGGCGCGCTGGTGGTGGGTGCACTCGTGTCGTTGCGCTGGTGGTCATGGTGGTCGGCGTTGTGGATCTCGCTCCTCGGCGTCTTCCTGCTGGTCGCCGCCCGAGGGGAATGGCGCCGCAGCGCCGCGCGACCCGAGCTGATGGAGTGCCGCGTGGGCACGATCGGCCGTGCCCTTCCCGCACCGCTCCGGCCGAACGTGCCGGTCGCGGAGCTCGAAGCCACCCTGGCCGCCCACCCGCGCGCCCCGCTGGTTCCCGTCGTCGACGAGCACGGTCACGTCGCCTCGCTGGTGCTGCCCGACGCCATCCTGCGGGTACCCCCGAACCAGCGAGGTGTCGTGCCGATCGCCTCGCTGGTCGAGCCCATGTGGAGCCTGCCCCGGGTGCACCCCGACGAGTCGGTCCGCGAGGTGGTCGAACGGCTCGGCCCCGGGCGTGACTGGCGCGCCGTGATCACCGACGGCACCGAGCTGCAGGGCGTGCTCTGCTCCGAGGACGTCGATCACGTGCTCGAGCTCGCAACCCCCTGACCTGCCGATCCGGCGGGCTACCCTCGCCGCCGTGCAGCGCTCCGACGATCTCCGCCGCTACGACGCGTTCGAGCGGGTCCGCCTCGATCGGCCGTCCGAGGGGGTGTTGCGGTTGGTGCTCGACACCCCCGGTCGACTCAACGCCGTGGACCGACAGCTCCACACGGAGCTCTGCGACATCTGGCCGGTGATCGATCGCGACCCCGACACCCGGGCGGTCGTCGTGCACGGCGCCGACGGCGCGTTCTCCGCCGGCGGCGATCTGGAGATGGTCAGGGCGATGACCGACGACGCCGAGTACCGCAACGCAGTGTTCCGCGAGGCCCGCCAACTGGTGCACCACATGATCGACTGCTCGGCCCCGGTGGTCTCGGCGATCGAGGGCCCTGCGGTCGGCGCAGGCCTCGCCGTCGCACTCCTGGCCGACATCTCGGTTGCGGGACGCAGCGCCCGACTCATCGATGGCCACACGCGCCTGGGGGTGGCCGCCGGCGATCACGCCGCCGTCATCTGGCCGTTGCTGTGCGGCATGGCCAAGGCCAAGTACTACCTGCTCACCTGCGAGACGTTGCGGGGTGAGGAGGCCGAGCGCATCGGCCTGGTGAGCCGGTGCGTCGACGACGACGCCGTGCTCGACACCGCCCTGGAGCTCGCCGAGCGGCTCGCCGCCGGTTCGACCACAGCACTGCGATGGACGAAGTACTCACTGAACAACTGGTTGCGTGATGCCGGACCCATCTTCGACGCTTCGGCAGCAATGGAGATGCTGGGGTTCACCGGACCCGACGTGCACGAGGGGATCGCTGCGATCGAGGGGAAGCGGCCGCCCGACTTCATGCGCGGTTCGATCGACTGCTGAACAGCGCCGGCGGCCCGAACGGGGCGACGCCGGCCCGCAGGTAGCCTGCCGATGATGGCGTCCCACAGGGGCCGGCGCCCCGGGCTCGGCCAGCGACGGATCCTCGCGGCGCTGGTACGTCAGCGTCGTCGTTTGGCGCTGGCGACCTTGGCCATCGCGCTCGGCGTCGGGTACCTGGCCGGCTCGCTCACGTTGCTCGACCGGGTCGGGGCGGGGCTCGACTCCCTCGCTGCGGCCGGCGCGGAGCGGGCTGATCTGGTGGTCGAGGGTGAGGTCGCGTACGAGTCGGCGTTGGAACAGACCCGTCGCCTCGTACCCGCCTCGCTCGCCGGACCGGTCGCGTCGGTACCGGGGGTCGCGGCAGTGAGCCCACGCCTCGAAGGGGTTGCGGTGGTGCTCGACCGCGAAGGGTCGGCAGTTGTGGCGCCGGCGTTGTCGGAGCAGCCCTTGGGGACCAACTGGCCCGAGGACCCGGCGATGGTCTCCTACGACTTCGTCGGCGACGGGCGTCCGCCGTCGGGTCCCGACGACGTCGTGCTCGACGAGCGAACCGCCCGCGAGGCCGGTGTCACCGTTGGTGACGACGTGGTGGTCGTTGCCTCCGGCGGCCCTTCGTCGTTCTCGGTCGTGGGTGTCGTCACCACCAAAGAAGGAGAGCTGCCCGACGGAGCCACCCTGTCGTTGTTCACCACCGAACGCGCACGTTCGTTGTTCGACCTGCAGGACAACGACAACCGCCTCGCCATCCGTCTCGAAGAAGGCGCATCGGCCGACCAGGTCTCGGCCACCGTCGCCTCGATCCTGCCCGCTGGCGCCGAGGTGGTCGACGGAGTCACCGGCGCACGCCACCGCCAGGAGTCGCTGAACCGCAGCTTCAGTCTGATCAGGCTGCTCATCGTCGGATTCGCCGGCCTCGCCCTGGTGGTCGGAATGGTCACCGTCGCGAACTCGCTCACATTGCTGTACTCCGCCCGGAGCCGCACGTTCGCCGGCCTTCGACTGGTGGGGGCCAAACGGTCGCAACTGCTCGGTGCGTCGCTCG
>SKRR01000224.1 GCA_007118345.1 Microthrixaceae bacterium
CGGGTGCGTTCCAGCACCGACAACGACAGGGTGTTCGCGATGCCGATGAGGGCGATCAGGATCGCGAGGGCGAGCAGCGCGTAGACGATCCCGATGATCACGTCCAAGGGCGCGGTCTGGGCGTCGACGAACTCGCCGAGGTCCTGGACCACGACCGTGGGGAGCTCGTCGGTGAGCTGCCCGAGCTGGGCGGCGACCTCGTCGAGGTCGGCACCGTCGGTCGCGCTGACGTAGATCTGGAAGTCCACGTCGAAGTTCGGCAACGTGTTCGCCGAGAAGGTGGCAAGGGGCAGGTAGATGGATGCCTGACCGAGGTTGCGGTCGAACAGCACGGCGACCTCGAGCTCCTGCTCCCCGGTGGCGCCGAAGTAGACGGGGATCCGGTCCCCGAGCCGCCAGCCCCGCTCGGCCGCGTAGGCGGCGTTGACCGCCATGGTGCCCTCGACGAGCGAGTCGGGTGAACCGAGCAGCTCGCCGTTGTCGATCACCTCGAACCAGCTGGCAGGGTCGATGCCCAGCACGAAGTCGTCCTGGCCCGGCGGGGCGGACCCGGGAAGCCCCACCAACCCGTCGGGGACCTCGCCCGGTTCCGAGGCAGCGGCTCGTCCGACCTCGTCGAGCAGGCGGATGAAGCCGAACCTCGCCGGACTGGCGTACTCCACATCGGGGAGTGACGCGATGCGGTCGCCGAGGTCGCGCGGGATGGCGCCGAACGAGGTGATCGAGGAGGTGGCGACCACGTAGTCGGCCCGCACCGAGTCGGTGATCGTCGCGTCGACGCTGGTGCGGATCGACGAGGCCACGATGGCGATCACGACCACCAGCGTCACCCCGATCGTGAGCGCGGCAGCTGTGGCCGCGGTGCGTTTCGGGCTGCGCGCGGCGTTCTCGCCGGCGAGTCGAGTGGTGATCGACCTGGGTGCCCCGAACAGTCGGGCGAGCACCCGGCTGACGGGGGTGGCGATGAGCGGACCGAGGATCACGCCCACCGACAGCAGGACCCCAGCAGCGCCGGCCCCGACGAGGAGCAGGGGATTGTCGCCGACCTCGGCGAGCCCGGCGCCGATGAGCGCGATGCCACCGAGCAGGAGCAGCGTGCCCCACACGCGCCGCGACACCGACAGGTCGGAGCGGTCCTGTGACACCTCCGAGAGCGCGGCGATGGGCGGGATCCTCGTCGACCGGTACGCAGGGATGAAGGCCGAGAGCACCGTGACCCCGACACCGATCACGATGGCGGTCGCAGCGATCGCAGGGGTCAGGCCGGGCACCCCGCCCGCGACGGTGAAGAAGTTGCCCAGGAGTGCGATCAGCGTTGCGGCGAGGGCGAGTCCCAGCGCGAGGCCGAGCAGCCCGGCGAGCAGGCCGACCACCACGGCCTCGAGCATCGTGGCCGCGAGCACCTGACGACGGCGCGCCCCGATGGCTCGCAGGAGCGCCGTCTCACGGGTCCGTTGGGTGATGATGATCGAGAACGTGTTGTAGATGATGAAGATCGCGACGAAGAGCGCGATGTAGCCGAAGACGCTGACGAACTGTCCGAGCAGGTCGACGAACTGCGAGATCTGCTCGGCGTTCTCCTCGGTGAAGGCCTCGCCGGTCACCACCTGCTGGTCGACGCGCTCGGCGATCCGGTCGGCGAGCTCCTGTTGGCTCACCCCGTCCTCGGCGGCCACCGCGATGAACGAGAACTGGTCGGGCTGGTCGATGAGTCGCATCGCGGTCGCTGTGGTGAAGAACATCGGGCGGGCGCCGGTCGACTTGTCGCCTTCCTCACCGAGCCCGACGATGCCCACCAGGTCGAACTGCTCGGACCCTCCCTCGAGGGTCGTGGCGAGGGTGATCTCGTCACCGATCGCCACGTCCATGGATTCGACCGTGGCGAAGTCGAGCGCGATCTCGTCGTCGGACTGCGGTCCGCGCCCCTCGGTCAGCACGCCGGTGCGCAACGCCTCGTCCTCGGCCCAGTTGAACACCAGGGTGGGCGGCCCGATCGCGGCACCGACGACGTTGCCGTCACGGTCGACGAGCTCGGGTCCCGTCGAGTTGACGAACCCCTCGGCGACACGCACCCCTTCGACGGCCGCCACCTCGTCGACGACCTCGACCGGGAGCGAAGCGCGCAACGGTGGACCGAACGGGGCCTCCTGGGCATCGGGTGATCGCACGACGACGTCGATGCCGTCCCACACGTCGCCGATGAGCTCCTCGATGGAATCGGTCAGGCGCTGCGACAGCAACTGGGTGCCGGACAGGAACGCGATGCCCAGCACGATGGCGATGCCGGTGGTGACGAGTCGGCGCTTGCGCGCGATCAGGTCCTTGAGCGCGACCCGGAGCATGGGTTCGTCTAGTCCCCGAGTTGCTTCATCATGTCGAGCACCCGCGCTGCGGTCGGCTCGACCATCTCGTCGCGGATCTGCCCGTCGGCGAGGAAGACCACACGGTCGGCGTGCGCCGCGGCGTTGGGATCGTGGGTGACCATCACGATGGTCTGGTGCAGGTCGTCGACGGCGTGGCGCATGAACGCGAGCAGGTCGCCACCCGAACGTGAGTCGAGGTTGCCCGTGGGCTCGTCGGCGAAGACGATCTCGGGCTGGCTCGCGAGCGCTCGAGCGACGGCGACGCGCTGTTGCTGGCCGCCGGAGAGCTCGCTCGGCCGGTGGCTCAGCCGGGGTCTGAGCCCGACGGTGTCGATCACCTGGTCGAGCCACGCCTGGTCGGGACGCCGCCCTGCGAGGTCCATGGGAAGCGTGATGTTCTCCGACGCCGACAACGTGGGGATCAGGTTGAAGGCCTGGAAGATGAACCCGAGGCGGTCACGGCGCAGTTCGGTCAGGTCGGCCTCGCTGAGTTCGTCCAGGTACGTGTCGCCGATGAAGACACGGCCGTGGCTCAGACGGTCGAGGCCGGCGAGGCAGTGCATCAGCGTGCTCTTGCCCGATCCCGACGGACCCATGATCGCGGTGAAACGGCTGCGCTCGAAGGAGATCGTCACCCCGTCGAGCGCTCGGATCTCGGTGTCGCCGGACCCGTAGACCTTGACGGCGTCGATCGAGCCGGCGGCCGCCGTGCTGGTGGTGGATGTCGAGGACATGCCGGGATACCCCTCCCGCCGCTCGTCGTCGCAGCGAACGGAGCCTACCGGCCGGCGGTTGCCGCGCCGGCAACCGTCCTCGCCGGCCCCTCGTGTGTGGCCCCAGGGTCGGCTTCGACGGGGTCGGACGCCCAGACGCGCGTCGCGAGGGGTGGACAGCAGGCGACGAGCCAACGGGCCCAGTGCCTGGCCACACCGGGCTGAGCGGAACGGGCGACCCGGAGGAGCCGTCGGCCGCGTCGATGGTCCCCGGAACGGACCGCGGCGATGCCGGCGAGGGTGGCGTAGTGGGCGAGTCGGGCCGGGTCGGGGATGGGCGACCGGGCCAGCGCGTCGATGGCCTGCTGGGTGGACTGCAGCACCAGTTCGTCGCCCTCGAGGTGCTCGCCGTGGTGGCGCTCGTTCCAGCGGATCAGGGGCTCGGGGGTGGCGACCACCGCGATCCCGGCGAGCTCGGCGGCGGCGACGGCACGGATGCACCGCTGGGGAAACGTCGCCGCGTCGTCGTCGGCGAACAGGTCCCGTCGGACGGTGATCGCTCCTGGGCGGAGGCTCGTGGTGCAGCCCGTCGCCGGATCGAGGGTGGGCCGCACCGGCGTGACGCTGCCGTCGTGGTGGTGGTGCTCGCCGCCGCAGCTCACGACGCCGGCGGCGGTGGCGTCGGCGAGGCGACCGAACCGCGCCAGCCAGCCCGGGTCCGCCTCGTCCTCGGCCTCGAGCAGTGCGACGAAGTTGCCCCGGGCGAGGCGGAGCCCGGTCGC
>SKRR01000068.1 GCA_007118345.1 Microthrixaceae bacterium
CGACACGACCTCACCTTCGGGTGTGGCCGGCGCAGGGCGAGACCACGAGTGGTTGCGGATTCCGTCGAGGGTCTCGACACACAGGTTGAGCGGTTCCAGCACGGTGTCGGCCCCCCAGGTGGCGTGGTCATAGCCACCACGGACGAACGGCGAGAAGGCGTCTTCGCTGGCGTGGCCGCCAGGGCCGTGCCCACAATCGTGCCCGAGCGCGATGGCCTCGGTGAGCGCGACGTTCAGCCCGGCGGCACGAGCGATGGCCACTGCCACCTGGGCGACCTCGAGCGCGTGTGTGAGTCGGGTGCGTTGGTGGTCGGCCGGGAAGACGAACACCTGTGTCTTCCCGGCCAGTCGACGGAACGCCGTGGCGTGCAGGATGCGGTCCCGGTCGCGTTCGAAGCAGGTGCGCTCCGGGTCGGGCTCCTCCTCGCAGGCCCGGACCCCGGCACCCCGTGCTCGGGTGGCCCCGGGCGCCAACAAGGTCTCCTCGAGTTCCTCCCGCGCTGCGCGATCGCGCCTCGGTGTGGTTCCCACCGACGCGTCCGAGTCGCCGTGGGCGAGCCGGACCACGGGATCGTCGCCGACGGGACCGTCGGCGGGGTGACCGTGCATGGTGGCGGCCCATTCGACGGCTCGATCGGTCTGGTCAGCAGGGGTCCTCACACCGACGATGCTAGGACCGGCCAGTGACACCCGTATCCTTGGCCCGTGTCCAACTTCGTCGACGAGTGCGGCCTCAACGTCCGCGGGGGCGACGGCGGCGCCGGCTGTGTGTCGTTCCGCCGTGAGGCGCATGTCGCGCGAGGTGGGCCGGACGGCGGCGACGGCGGCTCGGGCGGCGACGTCTGGCTCGTCGCGGACCGCAACGTGGCCTCGCTGATCGCCTTCCGTGACCATCCGCACCGTCGTGCGACCAGCGGCACCCACGGCTCGGGGCAGAAGCGTCACGGTTCGAGTGGGGACGACCTGGTGGTCGCGGTGCCCGAGGGAACGACCGTGCGCGACCAGGACGGTGGGGTGCTCGCCGACCTCGTGCACCACGGCGACCGTTGGCTCGGCGCTGCAGGAGGTCGCGGCGGCAAGGGCAACGCGAGGTTCCTGTCGAACCAGCGACGCGCGCCCGGGTTCGCCGAGCAGGGTGAGTACGGCGAGGAACGCTGGGTGCGCCTCGAGTTGCGGCTCATGGCCGACGTCGCGCTCGTCGGGTTCCCCAACGTCGGCAAGTCGACGCTCATCTCGGTGATCTCCGCAGCGAAGCCGAAGATCGCCGACTACCCCTTCACCACCCTCGAGCCGAACCTCGGGGTGGTCCGCCTCGACGACGGCGGTTCTGGTGCGGGGCGCGCCCCTCGCTTCGAGATGGTCGTCGCCGACATCCCCGGTCTGATCGAGGGTGCCGCAGAGGGCAGGGGGCTCGGCCACCAGTTCCTGCGTCACGTGGAGCGTGCGCGGGTGCTCGCCGTGCTGATCGACCTGTCGCCACTCGCCCTCGCCGCCCCCGAGGAGCAGTCCGCGACGCTGCTGGCGGAACTGGCCGGCTACCGCCCGGAACTCCTCGACCGCCCACGAGTGGTGGTCGGCTCCCGGGCGGATCTGGCCGAACCGGAGGTCCTCGCCGCCTTCGACGGCCCGACCATCTGTGCGGTCACGGGCGACGGCGTCCCCCAGTTGCTCGGTGAGCTCCGCCGTCTCGTCGAGCAGTCTCGTGACGCGGAACCCGAGCCCGACAGCTTCGTGACCCTGCGTCCTGCTCCCGAGGGCGTCACGATCGGTCGTCGCGACGACGGCAGCTTCGAGGTGCAGGGCAGGGAGGCCGCGCGTGCCGTGGCACTGTCGGACCTGACGAACGTCGAGGCGCTCGACGTGGCCCGAGAGCGACTGGCGCGCCTCGGCGTCGACCGCGCGCTCGCCCGGGCCGGTGCCCGCAACGGTGACGTCGTGCACATCGGTTCGATGACCTTCGACTACGAGAGTGACGACCACCTCGAGGTCCAACCGTTCGACGAGGCGGAGTGAGGCGACGGTCGATGCGCGTCGTGGTCAAGATCGGCAGCTCCAGCCTCACCGACGAATCAGGCGGCATCGACACGGCTGCCGTCGCGAAGGTGGCTGCCGAGCTGGCGTCGTTGCGCACCGCCGGAGACGACGTCGTCGTCGTGTCCTCGGGAGCTGTTGCGTCGGGTCTGCCGGCACTCGGCCTGGATGCAGCGCAGCGGCCCCGCGACGCCAGGACGCTCCAGGCCATTTCGGCGGTCGGCCAGGCCCGCCTGGTGCAGACGTGGAACGCCGCGCTGTCGAGCCACTCACTGGTCGCCGGTCAGGTGCTGCTGTCGCCGCTCGACTTCATGGTGCGCTCCCAGTACCTCCAGGCGCGGGGCACGCTCGAGCGGTTGCTCGAGCTCGGTGTGGTGCCCGTGATCAACGAGAACGACGCGGTGGCCGACGACGAGCTGCGTTTCGGCGACAACGACCGGATCGCCGCCCTGGTGGCCCACCTGATCCGCGCCGAGCTGCTCGTGCTGCTCACGGACACGGCCGGATTGATGGACGCGGACCCACGGTCGAGCCCTGAGGCCAGCCTGATCGAGGAGATCGTGCAGATCGACCAGCAGCTCGAGTCGCTCGCCGGCGGCGCGGGCACGCCTCGGGGCAGTGGAGGGATGGCCTCGAAGCTCGCCGCTGCCAAGATGGCGTCCTGGTCGGGGGTCCGGGCCGTGATCGCCGCGGCTGGTCGACCCGACGTGCTGCGGGACGCCGTGGGGGGAGTGGCGGGTGTCGGCACGGTCGTCCAGGCTCGTGATCGGCGCCTGTCGGCGCGCAAGCTGTGGATCGCGTTCGCACTTCCGAGCGAGGGTGGTGTCGTGATCGACGCCGGTGCGGTCCGCGCGCTCGCCCTCGGCGGCCGGTCGCTGCTCGCCGCCGGGGTCACCGGGGTGCGGGGCACCTTCGACGCGGAGCAGGCGGTGGAGCTGCTCGATCCGACCGGGCGCGTCGTCGCGAAGGGCCTGTCACGGGTGGCGGCGGCGACCCTCCGAACGATGGCCGGTCGTCGATCGGACGAACTGTCCGAGGGCGAGGGTGAGGTCGTCCACGCCGACGACCTCGTCATGCTGCCCTGACGGTCAGCCCGGTTGCTCCTCGCCCGAGGCCTCGTCCTTCGTCTCGGTCGCCTCGGTCGGGGTGCTCGATGCGCCGGAGATGCCGAGCTTCGAGCGGATCTCCGACAGCCGGGCCTGTGCCTCGACGTTCACCGCAGCCTGCTCGACCTCGATCATCTTGGTCTCGACCCCCATGCCCTGGATCTCAGCGGTGCCCTGTGCCTTGGCGTACCGCTGCTCGATCTTGTCGCGCACCTCGTCCAGGGTCGGGACGTCGCCGCCGACGGTCTCGGTCAGTGAGCTCATCGCCGTGTTGACCTGTTCCTGCATCTTGGCCTGGTCGAGCTGGCTCAGGAGTTGCTGCTTCTCGGACAGCTTCTGTTGCAGCACACGCGAGTTCTGCGACACCGCGCTCTTGGCCTGATCAGCCGCCTCGGTGGCCTGCAAGGACATGTTCTTGAGGTTCTCGACCTCGTTCTCCTTGGCGATCAACTGGTTCGCGAACGCCTCGGCCGCGGTGGTGTACTCGGTGGCCTTCGCGTCGTCGCCCCGCTGCACTGCTTCGTCGGCCATCATCACTGCCTGTTGCGCGTTTCGGTTCAGCTTCTCGAGCTCGTCCATCGCCGAGCTCAGGCGCAGTTCGGCCTGTTTCTGGTTGGCGATCACGTTGGCGGCC
Organism: Microthrixaceae bacterium; assembly: GCA_007118345.1. Classification (GTDB taxonomy): domain Bacteria; phylum Actinomycetota; class Acidimicrobiia; order Acidimicrobiales; family Microtrichaceae; genus SKRR01. Next base: position 3,772 of record SKRR01000068.1, read on the forward strand.
TGCTCCTTGAGCCTCCGGTGCTGATCCTGTGCCTCGGTGATGGCCTGTTCGAGCTGGACCTTCGGGTCGGCCCGCTCGTTGAACGTGCTGGAGACCTTGGCCCCCATGTACTTCCACCACTTCTTCAGTGATCGCCACATGGCGAGGAGCCTACGCCACCGGCCTGTCGGTCGGTCCCGCCCCGGCCTCAGTCCCGGCCGGGAAGCAGCCGTCGGATCCGGTCGATCACGGGTTCGAAGCCGTAGGGGCGCGTGAGCGCCACCGCTGGCACGAACACGACCAGTGCGACGGCCACGGTGAGCAGCACGTCGGCAACGGCGCCATCGACCTCGACGTAGGTCCGCGCGACGCCGATCCACACCAGTACCGCGACCGCGGCGAGGATCCCGCGGCCCAGCTGCGCGAGCGCCGTCCACGACATGAGTCCCGGCACCCGTCGCTGCAACAGGACGAGGGCGCCGACCGCGGCGGCCACGTAGGCGACCGAGTACGCGACCGAGAGGCCGCTGGTGCCGAACCAGGCGATGAAGGGCAGCACCAGGGCGACGTTGAGCGCGTTCTCGAACAGGTTCATGTAGAAGGGTGTGCGCGTGTTGCGGCGGGCGTGGAAGGCGCGCACGCAGTACAGGAAGATCGCGAAGGCCGGCAGGCCGAAGCTGAAGCCCAACAGCATGTCGGCGGTCTCGCTGGTCGCTGCAGCGTCGAACTCGCCACGCTGCAACAGCAGCTCGATGAGCGGCCGACCGATGAACAGGTAGGCACCTGCGGCGGGCAGCATGAACGTCAGCAGCAGGCTGAGTCCTTCGCGGAACCGCGCGATGAAGACCGCATCGTCGCCGTCCCGTGCCGCGGTGGCCAGCTCCGGGAGCACGGCGGTCATCAGCGACACGGCGATCAGACCGTAGGGCAGCTGGAAGAAGATGAACGCGTACTGGTACGCCGACACGGCCCCCACTCCGGCACCGCGTGCGATCGTGAGCACGACCAGCAGGGCGATCTGGTTGGAGATCGCGAAGCCGACCGTCCAGCCCGAGAGCCGCAGCACGGACTTCACCGCCGGATGCTTCGGACGGAAGTCCCACTTCAGGCGGATGTCGGCACGTCGGATGGCGGGCAGCAGCGCGACGGCCATGGCGGCCACGCCGGCGGTGGTGCCCACACCGAGCACGTAGACGGTGCGCATCGTGTCGGGGCCGTCGACCGTGGGGTCGATGAACAGGTAGACCGACAGCGCAGCGAGGGAGATCACCACGTTGGTGAGCACCGGCGTGAACGCGGGAGCGGCGAACCGCCGGCGTGAGTGCAACAGCGCCGTGCCGAGCGTCATCATCCCGTAGAAGAACACCTGGGGCAGGAGCAGCATGAGGAAGTCGCCGCCGATGGCGGCCTGACGCGCCCGCTCCTCGCCGTCGAGCGAGAGCGAGAAGATCTGGTTGATGAGCGGTGACGCCAGCACCGCGACCACGGTCAGCGCGGTGATGGCGACGAACGCAACCGTGATCATCACCGAGGTGCTGTCGTCGTCGGCGGGGTCCTTGCGGGCGTGGATGAACAGCGGGACGAGCGTCGAGGACAACACCCCACCGATCACGAGCTCGTAGAGGATGTTCGGCGCCGTGTTGGCGAGGTTGTAGACGTCCGCGATCTCGGTCAGACCGAGCGCTGCGGTGAGCGCAGCCACACGCAGCAGCCCGGAGGCCCGCGACAGCGCGGTGCCGACCGCCGGTGCAGCGCTCGCACCGATCAGGCTCCTGGTGGGCCCGTCGACGGGCGCGACGCTCACCTCGTCGGTGGTGGGGTCACCGCTGACATCGGCACTCAGGTCCGTCACGTGCGGTCCTGCCTCATGTGGCGTTCAGCGGGTTGCCGGACGTCGGTGTGCCGAGCGCCACCTGCGTGGTGGCGACGATCGCCGACGGCGAGGTCACCGCCCGGGCGACGCGTGGGGTCAGGAACCTGTCCCGGAAGGAGGCCATTCGGCACCCATGTTCCCATCATCGGAGGTGAGGATGAGCCGTCGCAGCTCCGGGTCGGCGTCGATGTCGGCATCGGTGAACCGCAGCGGTCGGAGTTCCTGCTCCGCGTAGGCGACCGTGCCGTCACGATGGTGCGGCGAGCGAGGGTCGCTGCTCTGGCCGTACGCGAGCAGCCCCGCAGCGTTCGGTCCGTCCGGCGTCAGCTCGAGGACCATGAGGAAGCTGGTGCCGTAGGTGACCTGGTAGCCGCCCTCGGCGAGGCCGGTCCGTTGCCGACCGATGACCGCGGTCGGCGCCGGCGGCATGGGGTCGAGCGACGCCGACGCCAGGGCACCCACCGGAGCCAACACGTTCAACAGTCCCTCGGCCTCGCCGCCTCCGTGGACGGGGACGCGCTCGTCGCCCCTGCAGGCCCACTGCACGTCGCGCAGCGGCGCGTCGATGGCGATTCCTGCGGCATCGAGCGCGGCGAGCGCCTCGGTCGCCGCTGCTGTGATCGGGTCCGGACCGTCGGCCGGGGCGGGCGCGAGCGTGTGGGGTGTCGAGAGGGGTGCATCGGCGTCGAAGTCGACCGAGAAGAGTGGCCCTGCGGACTTCCACGCCAGCTCGGGCAGGCTGCAGAGCAGCTCGCGCCACAGCACCACTCCGACCGAATCCATCCCGGCGGTCAGATCCCACGCGGCGAGCACGTCCGCAGCGTCGGTCAGTTCGCCGTCCCGGAGCCGTTCGACCACCGCGTCGCGCAACAGCTCGCCGCTGAGGCTCGCGTTGTCGAACACCGAGTCGACGAGATCGTCGAGGGTCACCTGGCCGCGTTCGCGAAGCCCGGCCGCGAGCCGCAGGTTCTGGCGGGTGCGCAGACTCCTGGGTGTGCGTTCCAGCCCACACAGCACCGGGTAGCCCTCGAGGCGCTGCTCCGGGTGGTTCAGCCAGTGGGAGTCGTTGGCGTTCGCCACGACGTCACGCACCGCCAGTTCGGGGAGCCGGTCGGGCGGTTCGAGACCCGGTGAACGGGCCCCGTCGAGATCCAGCCAGTCGTCGTCGGGCTCGCTGCCGTCGAGCATGGCGATGCGGTTCTCGAACGCGAGCGCGGTGATGAGGTCCTCGTCGAGCCGCCGCAGGAAACGTTCGGTCGCTGCGTCGGACAGGGCCGGGGTGGCCGAGTGGTCGGCGTACCAGGCGTCGCCGTGCGCGTCGGCGGCGAGCGTGTTGACCCACGGCAGCGCCCCGGTGGTGTGGAACACCCGCCGGAACTCGGTCAGGTCCCGAGCCCGGCACATGCCGAGGAACTGCTCGAGCACGCCCCAGTTCTCGGCGTTGGCGTCCCGGTAGGAGAACGCCACCTCGGTGCCCCAGCCGAGCAACGGCAGGTTGAGCATCGGCCCGTGGTGCGTCGACCACATCTCGCGGGTGAGCTCCTCGACGGACCCGTCGTCGCGTCGGACCTGCACGGTCTCGTCGCTCGCGCTCATCGGGCGGATGTCGTCACCGTGGTGGTAGGAGGTGCCGTCCCCGTCGAGGCGGAGCTGGTACACCGCGAACCGGTGACCGCGGCTGAAGGTGTGGGCCCAGCCGACGTGGCGGTTGAAGCCCATCTGGATGCCGGGAGCGCCGAGCAGGCACACGCCGTAGACGTCGAGCTCGCCGGGGATGGTCAGGTGGCACTCCCAGAAGCGGCCCTCGCCGCTCCACGGGAAGTGAGGGTTGGCGAGCACCATGCCGCCCCCGGAGGCGGTCACATCGCCGCCGAGCGCCCAGCCGTTGCTCGCCGGGGTCGGGCCACCCAGCCCGGTCGGTGGCGGTGGGTGGGGTCCGTCGGGGCCGGGCGGCTGCGCCCAGCCCATCAGCTCCGCCAGGTTGCGGCCGCTGCCGAGCAGTCCGATGTCGTTGATGTAGGCGTACAGGTCGAGCTCGTCGATGGGGCGGATCCACTCCGCCCCGGCGCACCACGTCGGCAGCGTCGCACCGTCGTGGGCCTCCGCCACAGCCCGGTTGTAGCCGGCGACGTAGCCGGTCACGAGCGCCCGGATGAACTCGGGTTGGTGGTCACGGAGCGCCGGTGCGCGGGCCGCCACACCGAGGGACCGGTACCCCAGGTCGGACGCGAGGTTGCTCTCGTGGACGCCGACGCCGTGGTAGCGGGACCGCTCGGAGCGCACCTTGACGATCTGGTCGGCGATCGTCGGCAGGTGGTCCCTCGCGCACGCCCAGCCCTGGCCGTAGCCGAGCTCTTCCCAGCTGTCGGCGCGGATGTGGGCGACCCCGTGGGTCGTGTAACGGATGTCGGTGGACCAGGCCACGGTCGGTTCCCTCCGTCCCGGGCGGCGAGCCCGTGCGTGGCGTCAGAAGCTACCGGGACGCCGGGCGACGGTCAGTCCTCGGCCACGACGAGGTGAGGTGCGTTCGGTGCCGCCCGATGTCACGTGTCGGCCACGTGGGGGACGTCCTCGGCGGTGAGGGTGGTGAGGTCCTCCTCGGAGGGGTCCTCCATCCGCACCACACGGGAGGCATGCCGGTTGACCGCCGCTTCGAACAGGTTCCGGCCGACACGCGCGTTGCCGAACCCCTTGGCGCGCGGCGTCTTCTCGAGCACCGCGCGGAACCGGGCTCGGCCCGCCTCGTCGAGGTGGTAGCGCTGCGCGGTGCCCATCGACTCGACGATCGCGAGGATCTCGTCGGTCGAGTAGTCGGGGAACTCGATCACCGTGGGGAAGCGCGACCTCAAGCCCGGGTTGGTCGAGAGGAACTCGTCCATCTCGACGGGGTAGCCCGCGACGACCAGCACGACCCGGTCGCGGCGGTCCTCCATCAGCTTGACGATCTGGTCGATCGCCTCACGGCCGAAGTCGCTCTCCTTGCCCCGCGACAGCGTGTACGCCTCGTCGATGAAGAGCATGCCGCCGTCGGCCCGGTCGAACATCTGGGTCACCAGCGGCGCGGTCTGGCCCACGAAGCCGGCCACGAGTCCCGACCGGTCGGTCTCGACGAGGTGGCCACGTTCGACCACGCCGAGGGTCCGGTAGATCTGGGCCAGCAGTCGCGCGACGGTGGTCTTGCCGGTACCCGGATTCCCGGTGAAGACCAGGTGGTGGCTCGTGGACATCGTCGGCAGGTCGCGTTCCGCGCGCAGCCGTTGGACCTGGAGGAAGTCGGCGACCAGGTTCACGCGCGCCTTCACCTCTTCGAGGCCGATGAGCTCGTCGAGCTCGGCGAGCAGCTCCTCGAGTGGTCGGGGTGGGTCGACGGGCTCGTCGGGTGGCGTCGGTGCCGGAGCGCTGGCGGCTGCCGTCGCTCCCGGTGTCTCGTCGAGTGGCCGCAAGCCGGCGAGCAGTCGTGTGCGGAGCCGGGCGATCGCTTCGAGCTCGGCGGTCGAGGACAACACGTCGAGCGACGCCACCACGTGAGCGACATCGAGGGTCCGGTCGTAGTACACCGCGGCGTGTCGGGTGCCGTGCAGGCGGTCGGCATCGGTGAGCAGGCCCCAGAGCTGGGAGTCCTCGTCGAGCCAGTGGCGACGGTCGGCCACCAGGCGGCTGCCTCGCAGGTCGGCCGGTGTGGCGTGGAGCAGCTCGGTGTCGCGCAGCCGGTGGCCGAACGCGTCGATCAGTGCGTCGAGCTCGTCGGTGGTGTGGCGTTCGTCGGCGTCGATCATGGCGGTCGACAGCGAGAACGCCTCATCGACCACGGCGCGGCGCAGGTCCTCGACGTCGACGCCCTCGAGCCCGGTGGTGGCAGCGACCACGGCCTCGGTGACCTCGTCGACGAAGCGGGTCACGACGGCGTCGAGGGCTCCGGTACGCACGGGCGGAAGGTTACCGGTGGGCGATAGCCTTCCCCGCGTGACCGACCGACCCACTCCCGTCAGCGACCAGGCCCGTGCCGTGAAGGCCGCCTCCCGGGCACTCGCCACCGCGTCGACCACATTGAAGAACGACGCGCTCCTCGCCGCCGCGGACCTGCTCGAGGGGCGAAGCGCCGACGTGCTCGCCGGCAACGCCCTCGACGTGGCCGCCGCTGAGGACGCCGGCATCGCCGCAGGTCTGGTCGACCGCCTGCGCCTCGACGAGTCCCGCGTCGCGGCGATGGCCGGTGGGCTCCGCCAGGTGGCGACACTGGCCGACCCCGTGGGAGAGGTGCTCGACGGATGGGTGCGCCCGAACGGTCTGCGCATCTCGCGGGTGCGCGTGCCGCTCGGCGTCGTGGCGATCATCTACGAGAGCCGACCGAACGTGACCTCGGACGCCGCAGCGCTGTGCCTGAAGTCGGGCAACGCCGCGTTCCTCCGAGGGTCGTCGACGGCGATCCACTCGAACACCGCAGTGGCGGCGGTGCTGCGCGAGGCGGTGTCGAAGATCGGGCTCCCTGCCGACTCGGTGGTGCTCGTGGAGGACACGTCGCGTGAGGCGGCGGTCGAGTTCATGCAGCAGCGGGGCCTGGTCGACTGCCTGATCCCACGGGGCGGGCCGTCGCTCATCGCGTCGATCCTCGAGAACGCCACGGTGCCGTTCGTGATCGACGGCGACGGCAACTGCCACGTGTACGTGGATGAGCACGCCGACCTGGACATGGCCGAGTCGATCGTGGCCAACGCGAAGCTGCAGCGGCCATCGGTGTGCAACGCCGCCGAGTCGCTGGTGCTGCACGCCGACATCGCCGACGACTTCCTCGACCGCATCGATCTCGTGTTGGCGGGTGTGGAGCTGGTGGGCGACGAACGCTCCCGTTCACTGCTCGACCGGATCGAGCCGGCGTCGCCCGAGGACTTTGCGTCGGAGTTCCTCGACCTCAAGCTGTCGGTCAAGGTGGTCGATTCGCTCGACGAGGCGATCGAGCACGTCAACGCCAACAGCTCGGGTCACAGCGAGGCGATCGTCACCGACGACCTGCGCTCGGCCGACCGGTTCCTCGACGAGGTCGACGCGGCGGCGGTGCTGGTGAACGCGTCGACCCGGTTCGTCGACGGTGAGGAGTTCGGGTTCGGTGCCGAGATCGGCATCTCGACCCAGAAGCTGCACGCCCGGGGGCCGATGGGTCTGGCGCAGCTGACCACGGCGAAGTACCAGGTCCGTGGCGACGGACAGACACGCGGTTGAACTGACCTGGCGGAGCCGACATCCGGCGCTCACCCGTGTCGACTGTTCGGCTACTGCCGGCGGCTGGCAGGCAGCGAGAGTTCCTCATCCGGTGTCGAGCGGGAGTGGGTCGGTGGGGGTTCGGCCGTGTTGTTGGGCCCAGAAGCGGGTGATGGGGGTTCGTATCCAGAACTGTCCGGTCCCGGTCGCGTGGAGTTGCCATCCGGGCCGGTGGATCACCTGATGGTGGTGCCGGCAGAGGTGTGCCATGAGGTCGGTGTCGGTGGTGCCGTCGTCGTCCCAGGGGGTGGCGTGGTGGAGGTCACACCAGGCGATGGGTGTCGAGCAGCCGGGCCAGATGCAGGTGCCGTCGCGGAGGGCGGCGGCTCGACGTTGGTGGGGGGTGGCGAAGCGTGAGGCTCGTCCGAGATCGACGGTTCGCCCGAGGGAGTCGACGACGATCGGGAACAGGCGTGAGTCGCACAGGAGGTGTCGGGTGGTGCCGTCCTGCAGTGGCACGGCGCCGGGCGTGTGGCCGTTCGTGGGTTCTTCGGCGTTGATGACGACGGTGACCTCGGGCACGGGTGCTTTCGAGGCATCGAGGTCGGTGGCTCGGGCTCGGCGGGCCATTTCGACCAGGGCGAGTGCTTCGAGCGTGGCGCGTGGGGGTGTCCGGAGGTCGCCGGGCGCGACGTGCTCGTCGTTGCGGTGCTGGCGGAAGAGCTCGTCGGCGATCGTGTCGATGGTCTGGAACACGATCTCGCCGTCGAGGCCGTGGAGCTGTGCTCGGATGACGTGGGTGTCGTCGAGTGTGGCGGCCTTGCTGAGGCGGTTGCGTGTGGGGTCGTCGTCGGGTTCGTGGCCGCCGTCGGCGTCGAGGGCGTCGGCGAGTGCTCTCACGTCGCGTTGCCACACCTCGAAGCGGGTGCCGGACGCGCCGTCGGCCAAGAGTGGTGCTGCGGCAGCGAAGCCGACTTGGTTGCGGGGGTTGGTGGCGTCGGCGAGGACGCGGGCGTGGTCGAAGCCGATGCGGCCGTCGGCGAACATGGCCGCGACCTCGGGCAGTGCGCGGCGGAGTTTCACCCCGACGCGCACCCGGGAGCGGGCGACCGCCGACGGTAGTTCCGTTTCGTGGGCGAGCCAGGCGTGGGTGGAGAGCCCGAGGACCGCGTCGGTGGCGTCACGTGCGTCCAACTCGGCGAGGGCGGCGCACTCGGCGGCGTCCAGCAGACGGCGGGCGTGTTCGAGTCCGGCGACGGTCGCCATGAGGTCGTCGTCTCCCACCGTCGCGGGCGACGACGCTGCGAGCGCGCGGGCCGCGGCGGTGAGGTCGCGCACCGCGCTGTCGGACTCTCCGGACAGGTCGAACATGTGTTTTACCCTACCGAAGGGGTGCGACATCGCGCCGGTGTCGCACCGGGCCGAACTCCCCGGTTCCAACGCCGACGAGGAACAGCCGATCGGCACAGCCGACGAGTGGGGCAATGCCGTGGCGGTTGCAGTCGATGCGACTGACGCGGCAGCAGCACGGTCGGGAACCTGGTCGTCGAGTCCGTCGTCGGAAAGGATGACGCCCAGCCGGAGGTTCCCATGCGTCCACACACCTTGATTGCGATCGGTCTCATCCTGGCGATGCTCGCTACGGCGTGCGGCAGTGAAGGCGAGCAGGCCGACCCACCCGGTGACGCGGGTCGGATCGACGTCGAGCTCGTCGGCGAGCTGAGCGACTCGGACGCGGCCGAGGTCGCGCGATCGGTGAACTCGTTCGGGTTCGACCTGCAGGCGGCGCTCATGGCCGAGGAGGGCGGCAACGTGGTGACGTCACCGTTGTCGGTGGCGACGCTGCTCGCCATGGTCGCCGTGGGTGCCGGCGGCGAGACGGCTGAGCAGATGGCCGAGGTGCTCCACCTCGACACCGTGCGCGACGACCGGTTCGCCGCGTTGTTGCGCACGGTGTCGGACACCGATGACGTCGTCGTGTCGGTGGCCAACGCGTTGTGGGCGAACGAGGGGACACCGTTCGAGCAGGACTATCTGTCCTTCGCGCGGGACGTGTTCGGCGCAACTGCCGAGCAGGCGCCGCTGGGTGAGCAGGCGACGGCGGATGAGATCGACGAGTGGGTCACCGATCGCACCGAGGGGCTGATCGAGGAGATCGCGGCCGATCTCGGGCTGCCGAGCCCGAACGCCGTGCTCGTGTTGCTCAACGCCGTCTACTTCCTCGGTGAATGGAGTGTGCAGTTCGACCCCGACCTGACCGCCGAGCAGCCCTTCACGCTCGCCGACGGCACCCGGGTGGACGTGCCCACCATGTACCGTCCGTCGGACCCCGAGGGGCCGGTCCAGGTCGCCCAGCGTGACGGCTACGAGGTGTTGCGGCTGCCGTACGGCGACGACGAGCGGTTCGCCATGGACGTGTTCCTCCCGGCACCCGAGCACGACACCGCCGCGATGTTGGACCGGATGGATGTGGACGAGCGGCTTGCGGCGCTCGGAGCGCTCGAGGGAGGAGCACTGGACGTGCGGCTGCCGAGCTTCGAGCTGGAGTGGGACGCGAACCTGAACGCCGCTCTCGCCGCACTCGGCATGGAGCTGCCGTTCTCCGGTGCAGCCGACTTCTCAGCGATGTCGCCGTCGGACCCGTTCCTCAGCGCCATCGTGCACAAGAGCTACATCCGGGTCGACGAGGAGGGCACCGAGGCCGCTGCGGTCACTGGAGGAATGATGGCGACGTCGGTGCCGCCGTCCTTCACCGTCGACCGGCCGTTCCTCTTCACCGTGAGCGACACCCGGACCGACACGGTCCTGTTCCTAGGCACGGTCGAGGACCCGCGAGGGTGATCACTCGATCGTCATGACGACGACGCGCAGTTCGCCGTTGGGGGCCTCGTAGGCGACCGTGTCGCCGACCTTCGCCCCGAGCAGCTGGGAGCCGAGTGGCGACTTGGGTGAGACCACGTGGTCGACCTCGTCGTGGCGCTCCTCGATGGAGCCGATCAAGTACGTCTCGGCCTCGTCCTCGTCGTCGTCCTCGTAGCGCAGGGTCACGATCGAGCCGCTCATGGCCGTGTCGGCACCGGAGGAGTCGACGATCGTCGACTCGGCGAGGATGTTGGTGATCTGGCCGATCCGCTGCTCCATCTTCGCCTTCTCCTCCTTGGCGGCGTGGTACTCGGCGTTCTCCTTCAGGTCGCCGTGCTCACGTGCCCGCTCGATGCGGTCGGCCATCTCGATGCGCCCGCGTGTGCGGAGCTCATCGAGCTCGGCGGCGAGTCGGTCGTGGGCGGCTTGGGACAGCTCGTGCTCAGCCATCACCACAGCGTAGGCAACACATGGGCAGCACCTGCTCCCCGGATTCCGAGGTGCGGGGCACCGCAGTGCTGACGGTAGACTCTCGGGCATGTCCTGCGGACCCGGCCTGCGTGCCGTCGTAGCCATCATTCCGTAGCGCACGTCGACACGACGTGCGCTTCCTTGCCGTCCCACCGGGGCGGTTTTCTTTTGCACCCGGACCACCACTCACCGCACCCCACAGGAGCACGAATCGATGACCCACAGGATCGGCGTGATCGGCGGCGACGGCATCGGCCCCGAGGTCATCGCGGAGGCCGTCAAGGTGGTCGACGCCGCCGGCGTGGCCTACGAGCGCACCGACTACGACCTGGGTGCGCATCGCTACCTCGAGGACGGCACGGTGCTGCCCGACGAGGTGCTCGAGGAGTGGCGGGGACTGGACGCGCTGCTGTTGGGTGCGGTGGGTGACCCCGCGCCCGGCCTGTCCGCCCCGGCGGGCCTGGTGGAGCGCGGGATCCTGCTGCGCATGCGCTTCGACCTCGACCAGTACATCAACCTGCGCCCGTTCCGTCTGCCGCCCCGCTGCGACTTCGACGTGATCCGGGAGAACACCGAGGGCACCTACGCCGGCGAGGGCGGGTTCCTGCGCAAGGGCACCGAGCACGAGATCGCCACGCAGGGCTCGGTCAACACGCGGATGGGCGTCGAACGCTGCGTCCGGTACGCCTTCGAGAAGGCTGCCGGCACCGAACGCCAGCAGTTGACGCTGGTGCACAAGAAGAACGTGCTGACCTTCGCGGGGGACCTGTGGCAGCGGGTGTTCGACATGGTGGCCGAGGAGTACCCGCAGGTCACCACTTCGTACGACCACATCGACGCCGCCTGCATCCACTTCGTCGAGCGGCCCGAGCGCTACGACGTGATCGTCACCGACAACCTCTTCGGTGACATCCTCACCGACCTCGGCGGCGCCGTCGCCGGCGGGGTCGGGTACGCCGCGTCGGCCAACCTGAACCCCGCCCGGACGGGGCCGTCGATGTTCGAACCGGTGCACGGCACCGCTCCCGACATCGCCGGCCAAGGGGTCGCCAACCCGGTCGCTGCCATCATCTCGGCACGGCTGATGTTGGAGTTCCTCGGCGAGCACGACGCTGCGGCCAAGGTGGCCGCCGCGTGTGCGTCGCCCGAGCAGTACACCGGGACCACCGCAGAGATCGGCGACGCGATCGCCGATGCCGTCAAGAACGCCTGAGCAGGAGCAGCACCGTGCCCATCACGCCCACCGAGAAGATCTGGATGAACGGCGATCTCGTCGCATGGGACGAGGCGCGCATCCACGTGCTGACCCACACCCTGCACTACGGCATGGGCGTGTTCGAGGGCATCCGCGCCTACGAGACGCCGAACGGGCCGGGCATCTTCCGACTGACCGAGCACATCGAGCGGTTGTTCGCCTCGGCGAAGATCATGGGGATGGACATCCCCTACACGGTCGACGAACTCGTCGAGGCGACCATGCTCGTGGTGCGCGAGTCGGGGCTCCCGTCGGCCTACATCCGCCCGATCGCCTACTACGGCTACGGCGAGATGGGACTCAACACCCTGCCGTGCTCGGTCGACGTGTCCATCGCCTGTTGGCCGTGGGGTGCCTACCTCGGCGACGACGCCGTCACCAAGGGCGTGCGGATGAAGATCAGCACCTGGTTGCGCCACGACCACAACTCGATGCCCCCTGCGTCGAAGACCACCGGCAACTACGTCAACTCGTCGCTCGCGAAGGTCGAGGCGCTCAAGGCGGGCTACGACGAGGCGATCATGCTGAACCCGCAGGGCCTGGTGTCGGAGTGCACCGGAGAGAACATCTTCGTGTCGCGCGGGGGTGTGCTGTTGACGCCGCCCAGCTCGGCCGGCGCGCTCGAGGGGCTCACCCAGGACACCGTCATGACCATCGCCGAGGACCTCGGCTACGAGTGCGCCGTGGCCGACATGGCCCGATCGGACCTGTACCTCGCGGACGAGATGTTCGTGTGTGGCACCGCGGCCGAGGTCTCCGCGGTCAACTCCGTCGACGACCGCGAGCTGCTCTGCCCCGGCCCGGCCACCACTGCCATCGCCGCCGAGTACGCCAGGGTCGTGCGCGGCCAGGTCGACCGTTACAAGGACTGGGTGGAACTGGTCGCATGACGTCGGCCGAGCGGGTGCCCGAATCGGTCGAGATCTTCGACACGACGCTGCGCGACGGCGCGCAGTTCGAGGGCATCTCGTTGTCGGTCGAGGACAAGCTGCGCATCGCCGAGCAGCTCGACTGGCTGGGCGTGCACTGGATCGAGGGCGGCTACCCCCAGGCCAACCCGAAGGACGAGGAGTTCTTCCGACGCGCCGCAGCCGGGGACCTGCAGTTGGACACCGCGACACTCGTCGCGTTCGGGTCGACGCGACGTCCCCTCGGTCGCACCGACGACGACCCGACGCTGCGGGCCCTCGTGGGTGCGCAGACCTCGACGGTCTGCATCGTCGGCAAGTCGTGGGACTTCCACGTGATCGAGGCGCTGCGCACGACCCTCGACGAGGGCGCAGCCATGGTGGGGGACTCGGTGCGGTTCCTGCGCAGCGAGGGACTGCGGGTGTTCTTCGACGCCGAGCACTTCTTCGACGGCTACAAGGCAAATCCCGAGTTCGCGCTCCGGGTGCTCGAGGCCGCTGCCATCGAGGGAGCCGACTGCCTGGTGCTGTGCGACACCAACGGTGGCTCGCTGCCCCACGAGGTGCAGCGCATCGTGGCCGAGGTCGTCGACCACTTCGGTGAGACGACCGTCGGCATCCACACACAGAACGATTCCGGGTGCGCGGTGGCGAACTCGATCACCGCCGTGGTCGGCGGAGCCCGGCACGTGCAGGGCACCGTCAACGGCTATGGCGAACGCACCGGCAACGCCAACCTCATGACCGTCATCCCGGACCTCACGCTGAAGATGGGGGCCCGCACGCTGCCCGAGGGCCGGATGGACCGGCTGACGATGGTGTCGCGCCACGTGGCCGAGCTGGTCAACCTGCCACCGCACCCCGCGGACCCCTACGTGGGCTCCTCGGCGTTCGCCCACAAGGGAGGCCTGCACACCTCGGCGCTCGGTCGGGTCGGCGGAGCGAGCTACGAACACGTGGACCCCGACGCGGTCGGCAACCGGACACGTGTGCTGGTGTCCGACCTCGGTGGTCGGGCCGGGATGTCGATGAAGGCCAAGGAGTTCGGCGTCGAGCTCGACGACCGCGCTGCGGCCGAGCTGTCCGAGCGGCTCAAGCAGCTCGAATCGGACGGCTTCGTCTTCGAGGCGGCCGACGCGTCGTTGGAGTTGCTGATGCGTCGGGCCGCCGGGTGGGAGCAGCAGTACTTCTCGGTCGAGGCGTTCCGGGCCACGGTGTACCACCGCGCCGGCAAGGCGCGCAGCGTCGACAGCGGCCTCGACCTGCAGACCGAGGCGACCGTGCGGCTGTGGATCGGCGACGAGCGCATCGCCGCACTGGGCGAGGGCAACGGACCGGTCAACGCACTCGACGCCGCGCTCCGTGCCGCGCTCAACGGGCGGTACCCGGCGTTGGATCGCATCCACCTGGTCGACTTCAAGGTGCGGGTGCTCGACTCGACCGCCGACACCGGCGCGGTCACGCGGGTGCTGATCGATTCGACCGACGGCGACGTGGTGTGGACCACCATCGGGGTGTCGCCGAACATCATCGAGGCGTCCTGGATGGCGCTCATCGACGCCGTGGTGTTCGGTCTGCTGCGTGCCGGAACTGCCGACTAGGTTCGGCGCATGGCCGCCCCCGAGTTCGTCCCGACCCGTCCCGTGCAGCGGGTTCGTTCGTACGAGTCGCCGCCGCAGCGCAGTGGTGGCTGGCGAGCGGATCGACCGGGTGAGCTGCGCGGGGCACAACCGGTCGGCGAGCAGTTGGGGACGCCGGGCCCCGACCAGGGCTACGCACTGACCCTGGCCGAGCGGTTCTCGGGGCGTCTGTTCCTCAGCTCCGGTGAGCACGAGGCTGACGCCCTGGCGGCGGGTTCGGCGATCGCGATGAAGCGGGCGGCGTTGTTCGGGCGCGCACCGGTGATCCACGACCTCACCGTCGGGCTCACCATCTGGGGCCTACTGGACACCGCCGCACCTGACGACCTGGTCGAGGTGCGTCGCGAGTGGTTCGACGAGGTACACCTGTCCATCCACTACCCGCAGCTCCAGCGGATCGTCGACGCAGCGCCGGCCGAGGTGCTGCACCTGCCTCACACGGCGATCGCCGAGCGCCACGAAGCCGACTGGCGGTCGTGTCTGGACCTCACTGCGAAGTGACGTCGGTGCTCAGGGCCAGATGAGCACCGGTGCGCCGCGGGGGAGGGTCTCGGCGAGCATCGTGATGATCTCGTTGGGGACGCGGATGCAGCCGTTGGAGACGTTCTGGCCGAGGAGCTCGGGGCGGTTCGTGCCGTGGAGGGCGACGACGGGGACGCCGCCGTCGAACTCGTCGAGGGTCTCGCTGTAGCCGTCGGTGGCGAGTGCCACCGGTCCGAAGAAGGGACTTGTCTGGGGGACGATGTCGGTCACGTAGAACGTGCCCGTCGGGGTCGGAGTGGGATCCGCGCCGACGACCACCTGGGTCTCGGCGATGATCTCCGAGTCGGCGAAGGCCCGCAGCATGCGCTCTTCGACGTGGATCTCGATGCGGTACTGCGTGCGTTCGATGTCCACGTCGGACAGGCGGACGTAGCCCTGGGTGCCGTTGGGCCGGACCGGTACGTCGACGCGCACCCAGTCGCCACGGCGCTCGTGGACGAGCATCGTCATGGGTTGTGGTGGCTCGAAGGGGCCGGGGTTGTTGAACTCCCAGCCGAGGGGCGTCGCGTAGCGTCCGGCGATCGGTGCCTCGATGGTGGGCAGGGCCTCGCGTTCGGGCATCTCCGGCTGGCTGGCCGGTGGCATCGGGAACTCGGGGTCGGTCGCCACCTTCGGTGGGAGCTCGTCCCAGTTCTCGGGCGGGAACGCGGCGACCGAGATCTGCTCCAGATCGGGGCGGACGGTGGCGATCTCGAACGTCCCGCCGGGAAGTTGCTCGACCGTGGTCGTGGTGGCCTGTGTGGTGTTCGTCGTGGTCGTCGCGGGGGGAACCTCCTCGCTGCGTGGCCACAGCGCGAAGCCGACCGTCAGCGCGACGAGGACCGCCGCGACCGAGAAGAGCACGGGCTTCGCTCGGCTGGGCGGGCGCGGCTGGTCGTTCGGGGGTTCGAGCCCTCCGAGATCCATCTCAGTCACCCTCGCCGACCTCCCTGGACGTTGTGGCGCGTCGGCCATCGTAGGCCCGGAGCCGGCTGTTCCGGCGTCAGCAGTGGGGGGGTGCGGGGAGGGTAGCCTCGGCCGCGTGACCGACTCCGTGCGCGTGCGATTCGCCCCGTCCCCGACCGGCTTCCTGCACCTCGGGAGTGCACGGGCGGCGCTGTTCAACTGGCTGTTCGCCCGGCGCCACGGTGGCCAGTTCCTGCTGCGCATCGAGGACACCGACCGCGATCGCAGCCGCCCGGAGCTGATCGACGTGATCTTCGAGGGGCTGGAGTGGCTGGGGTTGGACTGGGACGAACCTCCGGTGCACCAGTCCCAGCGCGACGACGCGCACCAGGCGGCGGTCGATGTGCTGCTCGCCGGTGGTCACGCCTACTGGTCCGACGCGGTCCCCGAGGGTGAACGTGACCGCGTCGGTGGCCGTGCCTACGACCCTGCAGATCGTGATCGCGGCCTCCCGCCGGCACGTGGCCGGGCCGTGCGGTTCAAGGTCCCACACGACGGTGGCGTCACCTCGTGGAACGATCTGATCCGCGGTGAGATCACCGTGGAGCACGAACACATCGAGGACTTCGTCATCCGCAGGGCCGACGGCTCGCCGACCTTCTTCCTGGCGAACGCGAGCGACGATGCCCACATGGGCATCACCCACGTGATCCGGGGCGAGGACCTGATCAACATCACCCCGAAGTACCTGCTGCTGCGTGCGGCGATGGGCCTCGAGGACGCCACGCTGCAGCTGGCCCACATGCCGCTGATCGTCAACGAGCAGCGCAAGAAGCTGTCGAAACGCCGAGATGACGTGTCGCTCATGGACTACCGCGACCGGGGCTACCTGGCCTCGGCGATGGTGAACTACCTGTGCCTGCTCGGTTGGGGACCGCCCGACGGTGAGGAGGTCCGCATCGACCCGCTGAACCTGAACGACGGGTTCCCCACGATGTTCGACATCACTGACGTCAGCTCGTCGCCGGCCGCCTTCGACACGAAGAAGTTGGCCCACATCAACGGCGAACACCTGCGTGCGCTGAGCGTCGAGGCGTTCGCCGAATTGGCCATGCCGTTCATGGTGACCGCACCGTTCGCAGATCGCTTCGGGAGCGACCCAGCGGACCGGACCACCTTCGAACGGATCCTGCCCGAGGTGCAGACCCGGGTGACCACTCTCGACGAGGTGCCCGGCTATGTCGACTTCTTCTTCGTCGACAGTCCCGAGATCGACGAGACATCTTGGAACAAGGCGATGGTGCCTGACGCCGCCGGCTGGCTCGATGCAGTGATCGCGGAAGTTCCTGGGTGGGACTGGGACGCGACGGTGCTGCACGAGTCCTTCATGGGCCTCGCCGAGGAACTCGGCGCCAACCGCCGGAAGTTCCAGGCGCCGGTCCGGGTCGCGCTGACCGGCCGGAGCGTCGGCCCGCCGTTGTTCGAGTCGATGGAGCTGCTGGGCCGCGACGAGGTCCTGCGGCGGCTGACCGTCGCCCGGTCCCAGTTGGCGGGCGGTGGCTGAGCGACGGTCCTGGCGTCGCCGGGCGTGGTGGGCGCTCGGCGCAGTGGCGCTGCTCCTTGTCGGCTACGTGGGGGTGATCGCTGTTCAGGTGGTCAACGCATCCCGCACGGACGATGCGGTACCCGCCGACGCGGTCGTCGTGCTCGGCGCCGCGCAGTACGACGGGACCCCGTCGCCGGCGCTGCAGGCCCGACTGGACCGAGCGCTCGAGCTCTACGAGTCGGGGCTGGTGTCCACGGTGGTGCTGACGGGGTCGAAGCAGCCGGCGGACCGGTTCACCGAGGCGTTCGCCGGCTACCGCTATTTGGCGGCCCGTGGTGTGGACGACGACGCACTGGTGATCGTGGACGACGGGGAGACGACCTACGACTCCCTCGCGGCGGCAGCCCGTGTGCTGCGCGACCACGGTGCGTCCGACGTGTTGTTGGTGACCGATCCGTACCACAACCGTCGCGTGCAGGGGATCGCGCGCGAGGTCGGACTGAGCCCGCACGTCACCCCCACGGATCGCGCGGCCTCGCCGGCACAGCTGATCGGAGAGACCGGCCGGGTCGCGGTGGGGGAGCTGATCGGGTACCGCCGGCTCTTCAACGCGACCAGCTGAGCGGACCGGTCGGGCGGTGGCCGGTTGCGACCGGGTGGGTCGCGTCGGCTACAGTCGACCGGCGTCCCATTGGGACGGCATCGCCTTCGGGGGTGGTGTAATCGGCAACACATCTGGTTCTGGTCCAGACATTGGGGGTTCGAGTCCTCCCCCCCGAGCCAGCGCAAGCGACAAGATCTCCGGAAGCTTCCGGTGAGACCAGCCCCCATCGTCTAGCGGCCTAGGACACCACCCTCTCAAGGTGGCGGCACGGGTTCGAATCCCGTTGGGGGTGCTCCGAGACGAAAGCCCCGGATTTCCGGGGCTTTCGTCGTTGCCGGGCTCAGCGGGTCGCCTGTGTGGATTGCAGGGTGACCGCACTTTCGTCTCCCGACGAGGTGACAACTCCCGGGCCTCGCCGAGAGGCCCACATCACCCGCAGCAGGAACCCAGGTGCGAGCAGTGACGCCGGCCGCCGGACCATGGCGGCAACCGCGTTGAACCGCAGCACGGCCGCATCGTCGTGCTGTCCGGCGATGATCACCCGTCGACCGTAGCGATTGAACAGATCGGTGCCGAAGGGCTTGTCCCCGGTCGTGCCGTCGAAGGCGAAGTCGCCTCCCACTGCGATGGACCACGGCGTCGCCACGATACGGCCGGCGGCGGCGAAGTACCGGCGCCCCAAGCGGTGGTCGACCGCTCCGGCCCGGTCGAGCTGCGCTCCGAGGGCCTGGGCCTGCTGGGCAGCCGAGCTCATGCCCTGGCCGTAGATCGGGTCGAAGCTGCAGATGGCGTCCCCCAACAGGATCCAGCCCGCCGGGAAGCGACGTAGCTTCTCGACCCGGCGGCGCTGGCTAGCCGGGAAGCGGTGGGTGACCGCCGGGCCCATGGCCTCGGAGGTCTCCATGACCTCGGCGATCGCGTGGGACTCGAAGGAGCGGGCCATCGCCAGCATCCCGTCGTCGTCAGTGGGTGGGACGACCCCGTTGACACCGATCAGCACCACGATCCAGCGCTCGCCCTCAATGGGTAGGCACATGATCTGCTGTTTGGCCTCGGGTCCGCCCATGACCGCTGCCGCCGTCCAGCCCCGGGTCCGGCGGTCGTCGCGTCGGTAGACCCGGCTGACGTATCGGGTGTCGATGTGGACCTGGTCGACGACAGGCGACTCGTAGCCGAGCTCCTCGACCCACCGGACGCTGCGGGCATGGCGACCGCTCGCGTCGACGACGAGGTCGGCGGCGAGGACCGTGTCGTCGTCCAGGCGCACGCCGGTCACCCGGCCGCCGCCGGACGCCTCGGTCAGGCCGCCGACCGCGGTGGCGCCCCGGATCGTGACGTTCGGGAGCGCTGCGACCCGCTGGCGAACGAGGTGCTCGAGGTAGGGGCGGGACATGGCCGGGCTGACGAGCTCCGACGTCGGGCGGCGGGCCAGGCCACCTTGGTCCCACCAGTGGACGTCGGCGGCGATGTCGAAGAGGATGGCGCCGCCATCGACCAGGTCGTCGGTGAGGCCGGGGAACCATCCCTCCAGGATCTCGTGACCGGCCTTCATCAACAGGTGGGGATGCTGGCTCTGGGGGACCAGGCGCCGGTGCTCTGGCCCGTCGGGCAGGCGATCCCGGTCGAGGACCACCACGTGCTCGAACCGATCGGCCAGCACCCTGGCCGCGCACAGCCCGGCCATGCTGGCGCCGACCACCACCCCGGTCCCCCCGATCCATCGCGCCGTCCGCTGTGCTCTCATGGGCTCACGCCTCCTCGATCCAGGTGTCGAGCCGTCCGTGGACCACGGCAGGTCACCGACCACCGCTCGACAGGTGATGCGCCGCGTCCGGACGCTCAGACCCTCGCTTCGAGGACCAGGTTGAGCGGGGTCTCGGCTGCACGACGGAAGTGGTGGTACCCGGCCTCCTCGAAGACCTGCCGGAGTCGGGCCTCGCCGGCCTGCGCGCCCAGGCCGAGCCCGACCTCCTGTGACAACGAGTTGGGGGTGCACGCCACGGTCGAGCCGTTGTACAGGAGCGCCGCGACCGGATTCTGAGCGAGATTGGTCGGGCGTCCGTCCATCGCGTACGGCTCGACGAGCAGGACCGTGCCACCGGGCGTGAGCTGGGTCCGGGCGTGCCGGGCAGCACCGACCGGGTCGCCGAGGTCGTGCAGGCAGTCGAAGAAGCAGATCAGGTCGAACGGTCCTTCGTAGCTCGTGGCATCGGCCACCTCGAAGGTGGTGCGGTCCGCAACCCCGGCCTCCTCCGCTCGCGCGCGGGCGGTCTCGATCGAGGGTGGGTGGAAGTCGAAACCGTGGACATGGCTACGAGGATGAGCGTCGGCGATGATCACCGCCGATGCTCCGTGTCCGCACCCGACGTCGGCCACGCGTGCGCCCTCGACGAGCTGGTCGTGCACGCCGTCGAGAGCGGGGATCCACTCGGTGGTGAGCATGGCCTGGTAGCCGGTCCGGAAGAACCACTCGATCCCTGAGAACAGGCACGGATGGTGATCGCCCCAGCTCAGGGCGCCGTCGCCGCGAAAGGCAGTCGCGACCTCGTCGAGGTCGAGGTAGAAGGCACGCAACGCGTTCATGCCCCGGGCGACGAACACGGGGGACTCGTCGTCGGCCAGGGCCATCGCCCCCTCGGGGCTGAGTTCGTACGTGTCAGCAGTCGGGTCGTACTCGATGAGCCCGCCGGCTGTCTGGCCGTCCAGCCATTCCCGGACCAGTCTCGGGTGGCACGCAGTCGTATGTGCCACCTCGTCAGCGCTCATCGGCGTCGATCCCGACATGGCCCGGTAGAGGCCGAGTTCCTCGCCCAGCCAGATCCCGAAGCACAGCGCTGATCCGGTCATGTGGCTCATCACCCGCCCCATGTACGCCTCGAGGTGGGTCTCGTCGATCGTGGTCATGTCATTTCCTCCATGTGTCGTGTTCGAGTGGATGAGAGGTTCGGATCATCGGATGCGCTCTTCGGTTGAACGCAGTGCTGCGGTGCAGGCTTCGCAGTGAAGAAGCGGATGAGTTCGTCGGCCACGGTGGCCGGCTCGGACATCGGAGCGAAGTGCCCTGCGCCGTCGATCTCGCGCACCTGCGCCTCGCGCGTCGTCCGAGGACCACCATGGACACGGTGGGGTTGCGCGCCGGCTGCAGCGCGGCTGCGTGCCCCCACGACGGCTGTGGGGCACCCGTCGCGTCGCGCCTGAAACCGGTCGCCCCCCGCCCTACGGTGGTGGTGTGCTCGTACGGCTCTTGGGTCCGGTCGAGCTGGTTGGCGAGGCCGGTCCACTCCAACTCGGAGGCGAGAAGGAACGCACCGCGCTCGCCGCGATTGCGGTCGCTCGGCCCCACCCGGTCGACCGCGACCGGATGATCGCTGCGCTGTGGGATGAAGAACCGCCGCGGACCGCGGTCAAATCGATGCAGGCCTACGTGTCCCGGCTTCGTTCGGTGGTCGGCGACGCCATCACCTCCAGCGGGACGGGCTACACCTTGCACGCCGAGGTGGACCTCGAGACGGTCGAACAGTTGGTGGCTGAGGGACACCGGCGGCTCGCCGATGGCGACGCCGCGCTCGCGGCGCAGCAGTTCGGCGATGCGCTGCAGCGCTGGACCGGGCCCTCGTTGTCCGGCGTCGCCGCGACCGCTGCGATGGAGCTCGAGCGTGCCCGGCTCGACGAACTCGCCCGCGCGACCGCCGAGAATCGAATCGCAGCGCTGCTCGATGCCGGACACGGCCCAGCGCTGGTGGGTGAGCTGGAGGTGATGGTTGGCGAGGAGCCGCTGCGTGAGCTTCGGTGGGCGCAGCTGCTGAGGGCGCTCCACCGCTCCGGCCGGCAATCGGAGGCCCTGCGCGCCTACCAGCGCCTCCGCGCCACCCTCGCCGAGGAGCTGGGAATCGATCCGTCCCCCGAGTTGCAGGAACTCGAACGTCGCATCCTCACCCACGAAGCGCCCCCCGGTCCGACGACAGGTGACCCATCACGCCCGCCACCGATGATCCCCGCCGTCGACCTCCCCTTCCCGGAACGCCTCGGCCCACCGCCGACCGCGTTCGCAGGTCGTACCACCGAGCTCGCCCAGCTCCAGGCGGCATGGGCCCGGCGGGCGTCCCACGGACGACGAGGCGCAGTCGTGACCGGCGAGGCGGGAATCGGCAAGACCGCTTTGATGAGTCGCTTCGCCCGGGTGGTGCACCGTGCCGGTGCGGTCGTGCTCGCAGGCGAGCCCAGCGAGGACATCGGGCTCGCCTACCGACCATGGGTCGAAGTTCTCGATCCGCTGGTGCAGCACCTCCCCGTGGAGGTCCTGGTCGAACACGTCGCGAGGTGCGGCGGCGTGCTGTCGCGACTTGCCCCGGCACTCCGACGGCGGGTCGAGCTACCGGCGACGAACGACATCGTCGCCGACACAGAGCGGTACCTGCTGCTCGACGCGGTCGTGGACCTGCTCGGACGCACCCCCGCTCCGCTGCTCGTGGTGATCGACGACCTGCACTGGTCCGACCGGGCGAGCCTGCAGCTGCTGCGTCACGTGATGGCCAGCCCGTCGCTGCCGGACGTGCTGGTGGTCGGCGCCTACCGGCCGACCGACGTCGATGGCGGAGGTCCGCTCACTGACGTGATCGCCGAGCTGCGGAGGGTCGACGGCGTGGCGTTCGTCTCGCTCGCAGGTCTCGACGACCAGGAGTTGCTGGAGATGCTGACGGCCTGCGGCCACGTGCCCGTCGAGAGCGGCGTCGCCCTTCGTGACGCGCTCGCGGAGGAGGCCGGTGGGAACCCGTTCTTCACCCTGGAGATCCTCCGACATCTGGTCGAGACCGGAGCCGTCGACCGCGGCGAGGTCGACGGGTTCGGTTCGGACGGGCCCGTTGCGCTCGAACTGCCGGTGAGTGTCCGTCAGGTGATCGGTCAACGCGTCGCACGGCTGGGCGGGACCACCCACCGGGTGCTGCGCGAGGCGGCCGTCATCGGGCGCCAGTTCGACCTCAGCACGCTGGCCGCCGTCGCGGAGATCGCCGTCGACGACCTACTCGAGCTGATGGACGCTGCGGTCGCCGCCTCCGTGGTGGTCAATCCCGACGGCGAGCACTTCCACTTCGCGCACGCGTTGATAGAGCACGCGCTCTACGCCGAGTTGCTTCCTGCTCGTCGTGTGCGCACGCACCACCGTGTCGCGAGGTTGTTGGAGCGGCGCTGGGGCGCAGACCCAGGGGACCATGTCGCGGAGGTGGCGCACCACTGGGCCGAAGCGGTCACCATCGCCGGCCCGGAGCGGGCGATCCTGTGGGCTCGGCGTTCAGGGGACCACGCGATGGCCCGGCTGGCTCCGGATGAGGCGGTCCGCTGGTACTCACGTGCGCTCGACCTGATCGACTCCGCTCGTGACGACGAGCTCCGCCGAACGCTGCATGTCGAGCTGGGCAGAGCGGAGCGCAACGCGGGTGATCCCGTGCATCGACGTCGGCTGCTCGACGCCGCGCACCTCGCTCGCAGCGTCGGCGACGTCGAAGTGCTCGTCCAGGCGGCACTCGCGAACAACGGCGGGGTCTACAGCGTGATCGGCGACGTGGACACGGAGCGGGTGGCGGTGCTGGAGCAGGCGTTGAAGTGCGCGGACGACGGTGACCACTGCTCGCGCGCTCGACTCCTCGCGACGCTGAGCGCCGAGCTGACGTTCAGCGGCTCGGCGCAGCTCGAACGACTCGCGACGGAGGCCGTCGCCACCGCCCGACGATGTGGCGACCCCGACACGTTGTGCGACGTGCTCAACCTGACCGAGATCACCCGCAGGGTGCCGTGGCTGCTCGACGAACGCGACCGGTGCACGCGTGAGGCGATGGATCTG
The DNA here is from genome assembly GCA_007118345.1 of Microthrixaceae bacterium. GTDB lineage: Bacteria > Actinomycetota > Acidimicrobiia > Acidimicrobiales > Microtrichaceae > SKRR01. Next base: position 27,373 of record SKRR01000068.1, read on the forward strand.
AGCGTCGAGGTCGCGGACCCGATCCGCCGGTTCAGCGCCGCACTGAAGCGACACCACGTGCTGGTGGTGCGTGCCGAGCGCACCGAGGCCCGTCGGTACCTCCAGGAGGCGATGACCATCGCCGACCGACTCGCACTGCCGAACCTCCACTGGATCGTCCGTACTGCCAGCGTGCTCGACGCCGTGCTCGACGGCGACCTGGAGCTGGCTGAGGCCCGCGCGGCTGATGCGCTCGAGGTCGGTACCGTCACCGGCCGGGCCGACGCCTTCACGAGCTACTCCGTCCAGCTGATGACCATCCGCCATCTCCAGGGGCGTCTGGGAGAGCTCGTGCCGGACATCACGCGGCTGGTCGCGGACAAACCGACCGTTGCGACGTTCAGGGTGGTACTCGCGAGTGCTCACGCCAGCGCGGGTGACCTCGATCTGGCCCGTCCGATCTTCGACGACCTGATCTCCGACCTCGATCGGGTGAACGCCGACCCGATCTGGTCGACCCACATGGGACTGCTCGCCGACACGGCCATCCTGCTCGGCGACCATCACGCTGCTGCGGACATCTACGAGCGTCTCTCCCCGTACGCTGATCAGATCAGCACCGTGGTCGGTGTCGTGTGCGACGGTGCGATCTCTCACCGACTGGGGTGCCTCGCCGACCTGCTCGGTCGGCCCGGTGAGGCGGTCGACCACCTCACCGACGCGCTCGGTCGCCATCGGCGTCTCGAGTCACCGCTTCACGTGGCGGGAACCGAACGCGAACTCGCTCGTGTGGTGGCGGCGAGCGCGGTGGGAGCGAGAGATCGGCAGGGCTCCGGCCACCGCGGGAGGCCGGGGCCCAGCCTCGCCCCGTCACCTGCTCAACAGCCGACGACCGCCGGGGTTGATACATCGCCACACGGGATCGGTGGAGCGAGTCCTTCGCGCTGACGCCATCCGCTCCGCTACGAGTTCGGAGTTCGGAGACGAGCTCGAGGTCGAGTCGGATCGCTGTGGCGGCGATCCACCGATCCGCTTCGTGCAGCTTCTGCCCGAGTGGATGCCCCGCCGTCTCGCAGGAGGTCCTCAGATCAGCGCAGATGGACATCAGCGCAGCCAGCCGGCCTTCGACGCGCCGTCGCGGAGTTCTCTGACCGTCGCGAAGGAGATCACGATCGGCTGGCCGGCGATCAGCGGCGTAGTACTCGGCTGCTGATCGCCATCGTGTCGACCACCACGGCGGGTAGCGCCGGGTCGGTCACCGCGAGGCGATGGACATGGGGCCGATGGTACTGGACAGGATGGTCAGAACCGAGTGGCTCGGCCCCGCTCGCGGTACGCAGCGGTGGGGTGGCTGGCGATCCGCTTTTCGGTAATCCGTTGGGGGTGCTCCGAGCGACAGCGGAGCGCACGATTGTCGAATCGCGCAACGACAGTTCAGCGACGGACGAATGGCCCGTTCGGGAGGAGTTCGCCGACGGTCGATCGGCTGATGGGGGCGTCGTCGGCGACCGAAGTGGCGTAGATCGGCATCGAAGAACCGCCGAGCTCGAGCGCGACTTGGAGGCAGGCTCCGCACGGCCAGGTGAGGTCCTCGCCGGTGCGTGGCGCGACGAGGGCCAGGGCAAGCGGTCGGGCACCGAGTGCAACCGTGGAGAAGAGTGCGACCCGCTCGGCGCACATGGCCAACCCGAGTGAGACGTTCTCGACGATCACGCCGGGGACGACACCGCCGGAATCGGTGTGCACCGCCGCTCCGGCTCGGAACCGGGAGTAGGGAACGTGGGCGTTGGATCGGCACGCTCGGGCCCCGGCCACCAGTTCGGTTGGCGTCATCGTCCGAACATACCGAAGAATCCGAACGCAGGGTGGAGCGGGCCGGCTCGTGCGATTGAGTGGAGGCAGGAACCAGTCCTCCGAGATCGGTCGATCCCCACTAGTCGGTATGCCGCTCGAGCAGCTCAGCCAGTCGGGCGAGTCGGGTCATCCGGCGTCGCTGGCCGAGAGCCGACAGCGGTGCGGCAAGCCGCTCGATGACAGTGCTCGCCGGCCCGGTCAACCGGGCGGCGAAGTGCAGCGTGCTCCCATCGCCGCTCGCTGCGACGTGGTTGTCGTAGTCGAGCCGCCACGGTCCGAGCGTCGAATGCCAGGTGTAGCCGCCGTCGGGCCGGACGTCGTCGACGATCATCGACGTCGCGCCGGGCGAGAAGAAGGCCCGGGTCGCTCCGGTCCATCCCGGTGCGATGCGCCGCGTCTCGGCGGTCACCGATGCGACGTGCGGCGACCAGACGCTCCAGGCCTCGACGTCGACGAGCAGCTCGTGGATCGTGGACGGGTCGGCGGACGAGTCGAGCTCCGCTGTGATCACTGGGCAAGGTTCGCACATCGTGCGGCGCGGGGAGGCGTGGCGTGCCGTGGAACTCGGTCAGCTGCCGCGAGTTCCTCAGCCAGCAGCGCATGTCTCGACGCGCAGGTCCCGACGCCACTTCGACGCGCCGTCGCTGCACCGGGGCGGCCCGGCCACACGTACCGCAGCGCTCGAACTGCTTCGACCACTAGCTTCGGCGTGATGCCGCAACTGCCCGGAAGCCCCGTCTGGCAGCGCGACAGCTCCCATTCCACCGTGCTCGACTACCACCTCAGCATGCTGCACGACACTGCGCGGATGGACTCGTTCCGGCGTGCCATCGATGCGTCGGTGCAGCCCGGCGACGTGGTGGTGGACATCGGCTGCGGGAGCGGCGTCCTGTCGTTCATGGCATGCGAGGCGGGCGCAGGGAAGGTCTACGCCATCGAAGGTGGGCCGGTGATCGAGGTCGCCCGGGAGTTGGCCGTCGACAACGGGTTCGCCGATCGGATCGAGTTCCTCGGTGGGTGGTCGATCGAGCTCGGCCTCCCGGAGCCGGCCGACGTGCTCATCTCAGAGACGATCGGCAACGCCGGGCTCGACGAGGGGATCGTCGCCTGGACCTTCGACGCGCGGCAACGTCTGCTCCGTCCGGGTGCGGCGCTCCTGCCACAGCGGCTCCGCATGTGGGTCGCGGCTGCTGAGTCGTTCGACGATCACGCAGTGGTGTCGGACTGGATGGCTGCAGGTCTGCGGTACGACTTCACCGCAGCCCACCGCCGGGCGGCGCGGACGCTGTGGTTCGCCGACCTCACGCCGGGCAACCTCCTCGGCCAGCCGGAGCTCGCCGCGGACATCGATCTGAGGTCCGCTCCGAACGAGACGATCAGCTCGACGGGTCACCTCCGGGTGGACCGTGACGGCACGCTGCACGGGCTGGCCTGCTGGTTCGACTCACTCCTGAGTGTCGGGGTCGCCATCGACAACATGCCACCGAGGGCCGATTCGAGCTGGTCCCATGGCTTCTTGCCGCTCGTCGACCCGATCGCCGTCGCAGCGGGGGACCAGCTGACCTGGGCGCTCTCGGTGTCGGCCGACGGCGAGCACTGGGCCTGGCAGGTCGATCGCATCGAGGAGTGACCTTCCGGCATGACAGCGAGGGGCTCCGACCCGTGCCCGGACCGCCCTCGTCATGGCGTTGCTACGGTGCGGGCCGTGCCACGACCCGACGCGAAACGACTGGCCAGGATCGAGGAGGTCCTGTCCGAGCTGGTCGAGCCGGCGCGGTCGCCGGAGCGCAGCGAGGTGACGATCGCCGCCAACCACCTCCACGGGGAGCCCGTCGCCTTCGGGGAGGCCGTCACCGGAGTGTTCGAGCCCTTCGCCGTGGGTGACCGGTGGGGACCCGACTGGGACACCACCTGGTTCCACATCACCGGACACGTCCCGGACACGTGGGCGGGTCGAACCTGCGTCCTCACCGTGCACCTCGGCTACGGCGGTGCCACCGGGTTCGGTGCCGAGGGGCAGGTGTGGGTCGAAGGGCAGCCGACCCAGGGCATCAGCCCGAACCACCAGGAGATCCTGATCGGCGACCCTGTCGTCGGCGGCGAGCCGGTCGACCTGTACGTCGAGGCGGCCGCCAACCCCGTGGTCCTCGGCGACGATCGCCGCGAGGAGCTGCTCCTGCCCGACCCCCACGGTGCACCCCGGCTGGTGCTGCGGCGCTGTCATCTCGCAGTGGTCGACCGGGAGGTCGAGTCCCTCGTCCGACGGTGGACGCTCGTGCACGAGTGCGGCACCTGGCTCGGCGGGGAACGGTCTGACGCGGCGAAGGCGGCCCTGGACGAGGCGTGCTCGCTCATCGAGGTCGGCGGGGTCACCGACGACTCGGTCGCCGCGGCCCACCGGGTGCTCGACCGGGTGCTGCACCGCAACAACAGCGGACCCGGTCCCGTCCACCTCGCCGTGGGCAACTCGCACATCGACACCGCATGGTTGTGGCCGCTTCGAGAGACGCGCCGAAAGGTGGTGCGCACGTTCTCCACCGCCTCGACGTTCCTCGATCGAGACCCCGATCACCGCTTCGCTGCGTCCCAACCCCAGCAGTTCGCCTGGATCCGCGATGAGCATCCGGACCTCTGGGAGCGGATCCGGGGACATGTCGCGGCGGGCCGGTTCGACGTGGTCGGGGCGATGTGGGTCGAACCGGACTGCAACATCCCCTCCGGGGAGTCCCTGGTCCGCCAGTTGATCCACGGGAAGCGCTTCTGGCGGGACGAGTTCGGTGTCGACAGCGACGGCCTGTGGTTGCCCGACGTGTTCGGTTACTCGGCGGCGATGCCCCAGATCCTCGCGCACGCAGGTGTCGAGTGGTTCCTGACCCAGAAGCTCTCGTGGAACGACACCAACCGGTTCCCCCACCAGACGTTCTGGTGGGAAGGCCTCGACGGCACCCGGATCTTCACCCACTTCCCACCGGCGGACACCTACATCGGGGACCTCTCGGTTCCGAACCTGCTCCACGCGGAGCGCAACTACGCGCAGCGCGACGTGCTCGACCGGTCGCTCTACCTCTACGGCCACGGCGACGGTGGTGGCGGACCCGACGCCGACATGCTGGAACGGACGCGCCTGCTCGAGGACCTCGACGGGATCGGTCGGGTGGAACGGACCGGTGCCACCGACGCGATCGCCGCGCTGCGCGCCGAGGCGGAGCAGGTCGACCTGCCGCTCTGGGTGGGTGAGCTGTACTTCGAGCTCCACCGAGGGACCTACACGACCCATGCAGCCGTCAAGCGCGGCAACCGTGAGCTCGAACGGGTCCTGTTCGAATCCGAGCTGTGGTCCCTCGCCGCGCAGCGTCACGCGGGTGTCCCGGTCCGGGCCGACGATCTCGACCGGGCGTGGAAGACGCTGCTCGTGCACCAGTTCCACGACATCATCCCTGGCTCGTCGATCCACTGGGTCTACGACGACACCCTGGCCGATTACGAGCACCTGCGTGAGGCGACCGAGGCGATGCGCGTCGACGCCCTCGACGCGCTCGCCGTCCGGGTCGATCCGGGCGGCGCGACGCGGCCGGCCCTCGTCGCCAACGCATTGCCGTTCGACCGCGACGAGCTGGTCGAGCTCGACGGCGAGTTGGTCCGGCTGAGCGCCCCGGCCTGCGGCTGGGAGGTCGTCGATCTCGACCGACCCCTCGACGAGCTCGGTCCACCGGTGACGAGCGGCGACGGGTGGATGGACAACGGCATCCTCCGCGTCGAGTGGGACGACGACGGGCTGCTGCGGTCGCTCCTGCACCACCCGACCGGACGTGAGGCGATCCGGGACGGGGCCGCGGCGAACCTGCTCCAACTCCTCGACGACCGGCCCAAGGAGTGGGATGCGTGGGACATCGACCGTGAGGCGCTGGACACCGCCGTCGACCTCACCGAGCTCGACGAGCTCGCGCTCGTCGAGCAGTCCGAACACCGGGCCGAGGTGCGGGTGGTCCGGTCCTTCGGCGCGTCTCGCATCGAACAGCTGATCCGGCTGACCCGGGGGAGTCGACGTGTCGAGGTCCACTGCACGGTGGACTGGCACGAGGACCACAAGCTCCTCAAGGTCGCGTTCCCCCTCCGGGTCCACACGTCGGTGGCCCGTCATGAGATCCAGTTCGGCCATGTCGAACGCCCCACGCACCGCAACACCAGCTGGGATCAGGCCCGGTTCGAGACCTGCGCGCACACCTGGGTGGACCTGAGCGAGGACGACTTCGGTGTCGCCGTGCTCAACGACAGCAAGTACGGCCACGACGTGTTGGGCAGTGTGGTGCGGATCTCGCTGCTGCGGGCCCCCACCTGGCCCGACCCGGCGGCGGACCGGGGTCGGCACCGCTTCGCCTATGCGCTCCAGCCCCATGCCGGCGGTGCGACCGCCGGCAGGGTGATCGAGGAGGCGCACGCGTTCAACGCTCCGCTCCGGACCCGGCCGGTCGACGCGACCGACGCCTCGCTCCCGCCGCGCCACGCCCTCGTCGAACCGGACCGACCGGGCGTGGTGATCAGCGCGATCAAGGCCGCCGACGACGGCGACGGGATGATCGTCCGGCTCCATGAGGCGTACGGCGGCGCCCGCCGGATCGGGCTCGCCGTGGCCGGGGTGACGTCAGCCGAACGGGTGGACCTGCTCGAGGACCCCGTGGACAGCGCCCCGATCACGGTGACCGACGCGGTCGTCGAACTGGACCTACGGGCGTTCGAGTTGGTGACACTGCGGCTTCGCTGACCGGTGCCGTCCCGCCCCGCGGCCGCTGATCGGTCCCGCACCCTCGAGACGTCAGGCCGGGTACACCTAGGTGCGAGGCGGCGTGTGTCCACCCGTCGAGGGGAGGTGCCCCACCGAAGCGAGAGGGGAGTCCGTCCTGACGGCGAGGACGCGGTAGGCGCCGCTGCCGGCACGCTCGAACGGGGCAGTGACGAGTGCGAACACGGCGTCGGCCAGGCCGGCCAGCACGAAGAGTGGCGTGGCGGCCACGAAGACGCCCACCCGCCCGGCGTTCGACAACAGGGTGGGTCGTGGCATCCACGGCGCCGAACGGGACGGGATCAGGTTGTTGGCCCACAGGAGAACGGCCGATGTGATGAGCGGCACGTTCGCGCCGTCGAACTCGCTGGCGACGATGTCGAGTCCGCGCTCGCGGAGCCCGGCACACAGGTTGTCGTGGGGCGGCATGTGCTGATGCTGGGGCTGGAACCACGGCACCCAGTAGCGGCCCAAGACCTTCCGCAACCGTGACTCGGGGTCCGGCTGCTCGATCATCAGGTACCCACCCGGGCGCAGCGCCACCACGGCGGCATCCAGCTCGTCGAGGGGTTCGCGGGTGTGCTCGAGGTAGTGGTGCATCGACACCACGTCGTAGTGACCGGCCAGCGCCGGTGCGAGCTCGGGAAACAGGCCCCGATGGCCGGTTGACACCCATCCCCGTCGCTCGGCGTCCTCGATGGCGGTGGTCATGTCGAGCCCGTCGAAGGTGGTGTCGGGGAGAACCTCGCGTGCCGCCATGCAGAAGTGGGCGTGGCCGGTGCCCACGTCCAGCCATCGTGCGGGACGGGTGCGCTCGGCCACCATTCGCGCCCGTCGCTGGTACATCTCGCCGCCGGCGCCGAAGGCCAGGGCGCTCATGAAGCTGCCCCGACCGTCGTAGAAGTCGCGGTAGTAGACGTCGAGGCCGTCGAGGGACAGGCGGGGATTCTGGAACACGTGACCGCAGCTGGTGCAGCCGTCGAGGGAGAAGGTGCCGGGCTTGCCCTGGAACAGGTCGGTGGTGGTGACCCGACGTTCGAGCGTCGCTGCACCGCACCAGGGACATGTGTCGCGTGGCGGCTCGAGGAACCGCTCGGTTCCGTTCGCGAAGTCCGCTGCATACTCGTCCCGACCGGCGTCCGGGTCAGGTTCGGCCCGAGAACGCCAATCGGAGCGAACCAGGCCGACCCAGTTGCTGACCGCTGTGACCAGTCGTCCGGGTCCGTAGCGGCCGAGGTCGCGGGGTTGCAGCCGGTCGTCCCCGGCGAAGACCACCGGCGCCTGCAGTGAGTACGCCGCGAGTGCGGCGCTTCCTGCCACTCTGTTGGTGAACGGGGCCAGGGCGAGGGCGGCCAGCGACACACCGCGTGCTGCCAGGGCGAACGCCTCGTTGTCGCCGTTGATCGCCCGGAGCGCCGACCGGCCCTGCTCCCCGCAGTCGGGGTCGGACCGCAACGCCGGAGCGATCACCGATCCGGTCGAGTCGGGGGCGTGGCACTTCAGCTCAGCGAGCGACTCGATCATCTGGTAGCGGTCCAACTCGGTCGAGGCCGTGATCCGCGCCCGGTCGGCCACGTCGGCCCGAGCGACGATCACCTCGGCGGCGCCGCGACCGAGGGCCAAGGGGGCCTGCCGGCCTGTCCCGTCGACGTCGCGCAGGAGCGCCAGGGCAGCCGTCACGCCCAGGTCGGCGGGCACGACATCGACCACGTCGAGCCGTTCGGCATCTGCGTAGGACGCGACGTGGGCAACGAGGTCG
>SKRR01000008.1 GCA_007118345.1 Microthrixaceae bacterium
CGGACTACCTGGTGGTGGACCTGCCGCCAGGCACCGGGGACATCGCGATCTCCCTCGCCCAGTTCTTGCCCCGTGCCGAGGTGTACGTGGTCACCACGCCCCAGCCGGCGGCGCAGCAGGTGGCCCAGCGAGCGGCCTTCATGGCCGAGAAGGTCCGTCTCGAGGTGAAGGGTGTGATCGAGAACATGTCGTGGTTCACCGGCGACGACGGCACCCGTTACGAGATCTTCGGCGCCGGCGGTGGACAGGTGCTCGCCGATCGGGCCGAGGTTCCCCTGCTCGGGCAGGTGCCCCTGGTGCGCCAGTTGCGCGAGGGTGGCGACGACGGTCACCCGATCGCCTCGGTGGCGCCCGACTCCGAGGCGGCGAAGGCGTTCGCCGCGATCGCCGAGCGCATCGACGTCGAGCTCGCGCCGACCCGCCGCTACAACCCCGAGCTGACGATCATCTGACGGCCATCATCTGGACGATCATCTGACGGCCAGCATCTGACCGGCGGTCAGGAGCGAACCAGGAGCAGCTGCAGTTCGATGGGGCCGCGCTCCTCGGCGGAGACCACGATCGGGGCACTCGGGACCTCGACGCCGTAGTCCCCGAACTCGATGACGAGCGAACCCACCACCACGATGGTGTCGTCGATCAGCTGCGCCTCGAGCGGGAACTCGACGGAGTTCGTGACCCCCCTGACGGTGAGCTCACCGGGCGCGGTGACCGACACGGGGCCGCCCTCGTCGGCCTCTGCGCCCAGGTCGATCGGCTCGGTGAGCGAGAACGTCGCCGTCGGGAACTGCTCGACCTCGAGCGCGTCCCGCACACGGTTGTCCCGGCGTGAGTCGTCGGTGGTGATCGTGGAGAGGTCGATCTCGAAGTCGGCCGAGGTCACCGTCGTGCCGTCGATCGTCATGGTCCCGTCCACGTCGCCGGTCCGTCCGACCGCTTCGGTCGCCCCGATGCCGGCGAGCTCCTCCGCGACCCGGAACCCGGCGAAGGTGCCCGTCGCCGACTCGTAGTCGAACTCGCCCGACTCGGTGTCGACCACCCATGCGCCGTCGAGGCCTGCTGCAGGCGGTGGCGTCGTTGCTGGTGCGTCGTCCACATCCTGGGTGGTGGTCGTCACCGACTCCGCCGCGGCGTCCAGGCTGACCTCGTCGGGCGTGTCCCCGCCGAGGAACCAGAACAGGCCGGCACCCACGGCGACGATCAGGACGACGACCACGGCGGTGACGATCTTCGCGTTGCGACTCATGCCGGGCACCCTACGGACCGGGTGCCGGTGGCCGGAGTCACCTCACGGGTCACTACCATGAGGGACCCGACCAACAGGAGAACCCCGTGGACATCCGCATCGGCGTGACCTACTCCCCCCGCGAGATCGAGCTGCACCTCGCCGACGACGTCGACCGCGAGGAGCTCAAGGGGCACGTCGAGGACGTGCTCGGCACGGGCGAGGGCGTGCTCTGGGTCACCGACCGAAAGGGCCGCGACGTCGGGGTGCCGGCCGACAAGATCGCCTACGTGGAGCTCGGTAGCAGCACCGAGAGCCGCCCGATGGGCTTCTCGAGCTGACGTGACGGGCCCCGGTCCGAGTCCCGGGCTGCTCGACCGGCGACTGCTGTTCGTCACCGGCAAGGGTGGTGTCGGCAAGACCTCGGTCGCCTCCGCGCTCGGCATGCTCGCCGCGCAGCACGGCAAACGCACCCTCGTCTGCCAGGTCGACGCCAAGGGCGACCTCAGCGACTTCTTCGGGGTCGGACCGCTGGCGTTCACTCCGACCGACGTCCGCGCTGGTCTGTCGGCGATGTCGATGGATACCGAGGAGTCGCTCAAGGAGTACCTGCGGCTCCAGCTCAAGGTGCCCCTGCTGTCACGGATCGGCCCGCTGGCACGGACCTTCGACTTCATCGCGACCGCGGCACCCGGGGTCAAGGAGATCCTCACGGTCGGCAAGCTCACCTGGGAGGTGCGCGAGAACCACTACGACCTCGTCGTGGTGGACGCCTCCGCGACGGGTCACGTCGTGGGTCAGCTCGGCTCACCGGTGGCGATCAACGACCTGGTCAAGGTCGGTCTGGTCCGCAACCAGACGGACTGGATGATCGACATCCTCACCGATCCCGCCCGGACCGGCGTCGTCGTGGTGACGATGCCCGAGGAGATGCCGGTGTCGGAGACCCTCGAGCTGATCGAACGACTCGAGGACGAGACCGACATCGACGTGGCGTCGGTCATCGTGAACCGGGTGTTGCCCGAGCTCTTCGGCCGCGGCGAGGAGACGATCTTCGACCGCCTCTGCGAACCGGACGCGAGAGAGCTGCTGGGCGCCGAGGTCGGGTCGGGCGTCGAGGCGGTCCTCGCGGGTGCGCAACTCGCGGTGAGCCTGCGCCGCAGTCGGGTGCCCCACCTGGAGCGGCTGCGCGACGGGCTGCCCGATGGCCTGCCGGTGCTGTACCTGCCGTTCCTGTTCTCCCGGTCCCACGGCGTGCGCGCCACCGCACAGATCGCCGAGTCGCTCGGAGAGGAGCTCGGGTTCTGATGGCCCGCCGACGTCACCAGCCCGCACCGGTGGAGGGCCTCGAGCAGCTCTGCGCGGCGAAGGAGGTCCTCGTCTCCACTGGTTCGGGCGGGGTCGGCAAGACCACGACCGCGGCAGCGGTCGGCGCGACCGCTGCGGCCCAGATGGGCATCAAGGTGCTGGTGCTGACGGTCGACCCCGCTCGCCGCCTCGCCAACGCACTCGGGATGGAGCGGTTCGGCAACGTCGAGACACGGGTGCCCCACGAGGCCTTCGTCGCAGCCGGTGCCGATCCCCAGGGTGAGTTGTGGGCGGCGATGCTCGACACCAAGCAGTCCTGGGACGACCTCATCCGGCTGCACGCACCCGATGCAGCGACACGGGACGCGATCCTGGCCAACCCGCTCTACCAGAACATCACCGGGAAGTTCGTCCAGAGCCACGACTACGTGGCCATGGAGCGGCTGTACGAGATCCACACCTCGGGGCGCTACGACCTGATCGTCGTCGACACCCCACCGACGCGCAACGCGGTCGACTTCCTCGACGCGCCCGAGCGGATGGCGGACTTCTTCTCCTCGAAGCTGCTGCGCTGGCTGATCGCCCCGTACTCGTCCCGGGTCGTCGGGTTCGCCTCGAAACCCTTCTACTCGGTGGCGGACCGGATCCTCGGCACCCAGTTCCTCGAGGACATCGCCGAGTTCTTCATGCTCTTCCAGACGATGTACGACGGATTCGTCGAGCGGGCTCGGGCGGTGACCGAGCTGATGGGTTCGAACCAGACGAGCTTCCTGGTCGTGTCGACCCTCGAGGTGGCGCCGGCGCGGGAGGCCGAGTACTTCCTCGAGCTGCTGAGCGCCCGCCGCCACCACGTGGGCGCACTGGTGCTGAACAAGGTGCTGCCCGAGGTGCTGCTCGACCGCGACGGCACCCGGTCCGCGAAGGCGCTCGCCAAACGTTCGCCGGAGCTGGCCGATGCACTGACCGGGGGGCTGGGCCTCGACGCGGACGTCCGGCACGTGTCCCACGTGCTGGGAGAGATCGGCGACCGGTACCTCGACTACCAGGTCGTGGCCGCCAGGGAGGCCGAACAGCGCAAGGAGCTCTCCGAGGTTCCCGACCTGGTGCTGTCGGTGCCGTACTTCACCGATGACATCCACTCCCTCGAGCGGCTGTTGAACCTGGGGGAGCAGTTGTGGTGAGCGGCCCCGACAGCTTCCCTCCCACCGGTTCCCCTCCAACCGGCCTGCCTCCAACCGGCCTGCCTCCCACCGACATGGAGCGCCTGACCGCAGAGCTGGACGAG
>SKRR01000231.1 GCA_007118345.1 Microthrixaceae bacterium
CACCTCGAGATCACCGAGTCGGTGCTCATGGACCGCATCGACGACTCACTGACGACGCTCGAGGCGTTGCGGCGCACCGGGGTCCAGCTCAGTGTCGACGACTTCGGCACCGGCTACTCGTCGCTGTCCTACCTGAAGCGGCTGCCGATCCACACCCTCAAGGTCGACCGCTCGTTCGTCGACGGGCTCGGCAGCGACCCCCACGACACCTCGATCGTGCGGGCCGTGAGCGCGCTCTGCCGCACCCTGTCGTTGGAGCTCCTCGCCGAGGGCGTGGAGACCGAGGCACAGCGACGAGCACTGCTCGACCTCGGCTGCGAGTTCGGCCAGGGCTACCTGTGGGCACGACCGATGGACGTCGCAGCTGCGACACGTTGGCTGGGGTCCCACCTGCGGCCGCTCTGGGCGGCGGAGAAGTTCCGGCACCTCGTCGAGTTCTTCGACAACGACGAGCACCTGGTCGAAACCGTCGCGTCCTTCGTCGGCACCGCGCTGGTCCGCGACGGGATCGGCGCGCTCATCGCGACCGAGGCGCACCGCCGCGTCGTGTTCGAACGACTGGTCGACTCCGGGATCCCCGTCGACTCGCTGCTGCGGTCGGGCCACTTGATCGAGATCGACGCCGACGACGTGGTCGAGCGCGTGGTGGGCCCCGACGGCTACGACCCCGCGATCGGACGGGAACTGGTCGCGTCGCTCCTGTCGGTCGCGACGCGACGGTCGCGCACCGGGCCGGTGCGGGTCTTCGGTGAGGTCGTGGCGGTGCTGTGGGCCGCTGGGTACCCCGATGGGGCCATCGACCTCGAGCGCTGCTGGACGGAGCTGGGCGCGGCGCACGACCTGTGGGTCCTGTGCGGCTATCCCACCGAGCTGCTCGACGCCGAAACGGTCGGCCACCGGCCGATCGGCGGGCAGCACCCGTCGACGGTCCCCCCGGTCACTCGGGAAGCGTGAGTCCGCCGTACCCCCGCGCCGTGGCGACCACCTGGTCGGCGTAGGCGCCGGACCGGTTGTAGGTCAGGGCTGCCGCACGCAGGCCGACCGCCGTGTCGAGCGCCTGTCCTCCCCTGCCCCGGCAGAGGTAGCGGGCTGCTGCGGTGGCGGCGTCGTAGTAGTTGTGCGGGTCGGCCACGCCGTCGCCGTTCCCGTCGGCTCCCATCGACGCCCACGTCGACGGGATGAACTGCATCGGACCGACCGCGCGGTCCCAGACCGGGTCGCCGTCCCACCTGCCGCCGTCGGTGTCGGGGATCGCCCGGAACCGCCCGCCGTCGAGGGCAGGGCCGACGATGCGTGGCACGACATCGCCGTTCGGGAGGATGACGGCGCCACCGTGCCGTCCATGGCCGCTCTCGATGCGGCCGACCGCCGCCAGCGCCCACCACGAGATCCGGCAGGCAGGCTGTTCGGCGTCGACGGCGCGCGCCGCGGTCACGTAGGCGTCGTACGCGCGCACCGGGATGTCGAACACCGCGACCCGATCATCGGCGAGACGAGCCAGCTCGGCGCGGTCGATCTCGCCCAGCCGGAACCGTTCGGCGGCCTCCTCGATACGGCGCCGAGCCTCGAGTCGTGCCACCTCGACACCATCCTCCGCCGCCTCCAGCTCCTGCTCGGTGTCGAGTCGGGCCGCCGTGGTGGCTTCGACCGTCGCCCTGGCCTGCTCGAGTGCGCCGGCAGCCTCGTCCGCGGCGCGTCGGGCCGCGGCCTGTTCCTCGGCGAGCTCGCGCAGATCGCCGTCGAGGGATTCACCGCTGGCCCGGTACCGGGCCGCTCGCTCGGAGAACACGTCGCCGACGGTCTGGGCCAGGGCCAGGGAGTGGCTGCGTTCGGTCGGGTCCTCGAGCAGGGCTGCGCGGAGCTGCATCGAGTCGGGCATCCCGGCCACGTAGGCAGCGACCGCCGCGTCGACGTACGAGCGACGGTTCTCGGCATGCCGTTCGAAGGCGGCGTCGACGCGGCCACCCAGCTCGTCGACCCGACGGTCGAGCTCGTCGACCTCTGCGGCCGTCGTCTCGGCGGTCGTCTCGGCGCCATCGATCGCTCCGGCTGCTGCATCGGATGCAGCGTCGGCCTCCTCGAGCGCGGTCCGCGCGATGTCGAGCCGTTCGAGCGCCGCCACCACTTCGGGTTCCTCGTCGAGCGGCGCGACCGAGGGGACCATGTTCGGTTCGGCGCCCGCTCCGGGGGCGCCGAGCGGCGCAGCGAGCGCGACGGCGACCACGACGATGGCTCCCGCCAGCGGCGCCCACCCACGCCCCCGGGTACGTCTCGCTCGGATCACGATGGTCCATGGTGCGGGAGGATGCGCAGAACCGCAACCCGCCGGGCAGATCATCCCGATGGAACCGTCCGGGGACCCGGCGTCGGACGGCCTCCTCAGCCACTGTGGGGCCGTTCCCGTACCGGTGGCGGACCGGCCGAGTGCAGCGAGCGGCTCAGTTCTCGAGGTAACCGGGGTTCGACACCTTGACGCGATCGACGACCCCGGAGGCCACCAGGTCGAGCAGCTCGTCGCTGTCCGCCGCCATCCGGCCCGCTCGGATCGCCGCGGTCAGCTCCGCCTCGTCGGTCAGTCCGACGCCGCGCAGCGCGGCGTCACGCCGTTGCTGCTGGGCCGCCCCGGAGCGCAGCTCCCGTTCGACGATCCGGAGCGCGTTCGCGGCGACGCGGGACCGGTACGACCCGCGACCGCCGTGCTCCGCATCCGCCGCGAGCTGCTCACGGACGGCCTCGACCAGTTCGCCCACGGTCGGACGGCCGTGCAACCCCGGCACCGGTTCCGGGTCGGCCTCGGAGATGTCGGCCGCCGAGCTCGCCGCACGCTCCGCAGCTCCCGGCGCGAGCAGCAGGAGGAGATCCCATTCGGTCTCGGCGACCCTGCGACCGATGGCGGCGAGCTCGACGGACCGGAGTGCGCCCTGGAGGTGGGCGGCGGTCTGGGTGAGACAGATCGCCCCCCATCGCAGGGTCCCGTAGACCTCCCACCACCGCAGCACCGCAGCGTCGATGTCGACACCGCCCGCGGCACGGTAGGCCTCGAGCAGCTCCTCGCGTGTGCCCAACCCGGCGACGGACGGCGATCGACCGAACCGCCACGCCCGGACGCACAGCCACCCCAGGTCCTCCGCCGGGTCCCCGGGATGGACCAGCTCCCAGTCGAGCACCGAGCTCAGACCCGCCTCGTCGACCATGAGGTTGCCCAACCGGAAGTCGCCGTGGACGAGCGAGGCGCCGCTCGCGGGCGGACGCCGCTCGTCCAGCCACTGCAGCGCCACCTCGAAGGTCGGGACCGGTTCGTCGAACGCGTCCAGCAGTGTGCGCATCGTGACGACGGGGTCGGCGATCCTGTCGCCGACGACCTCGGGTCGTACACGATGGATGCCGGCCAGGGCACTCGTTGCCTGACCCACGAGCACGGCTCGAGCCGACTCGTAGCGATCATCCCGGAGGATCCGACGCGGGAGTGCCTCGCCGCCGACGCGACGCATCACGACCCCTGCGCCGCCCCAGGGAGCCGGATGCTCCTCGACCACCACGACCTCGGGGACCGGCACCCCTTCTGCCGCCGCTGCTCGCATCGCCGCCGCCTCACGCCCCATCGCCCCGGGGCCCGACGGGCGGCCCGGTGGGTCCCGCCGCAGGACGAGCTCGTGCCGTTCACCGTCGGGTGTCACGGCGTCGAAGGACCACGTCTCACGAGACGCCCCGCCACTCATCCGGGTGGGCGCGTCGACGACGAGCGGCCCGAGGAGAGGCCGCAACGCCGACGCCAGTTGCTCGGCCAGATCAGGTTCGCCGTCGGACATCGGAACTCCCCGGGTGGTTCGTCCGGACCGTACTGCTACAGGTCGGCGCCGAGCCTGCCGATCATCGGTTCCGTGCACGCCGAGAACCTCCCGGGCGACGAACCCGACATCGACACCCCGCAACGACCCGAGGCGCTCGGGCTCGGCAAGAGCCTCATGGAGGACCTCGTGCTCCGCCGGGCGGTCCTCGAGGGCCGAACGCCGATGACCAACCTGGCCGACAAGCTCCACGTCTCGATCAACGTGATCGAGGCGCTGTTGAACGACCTCCGGCACCGGAACCTCATCGAGTACGACGGGATGGAAGGCCGGGCGTACCGCATCTCGGTCACCGACGCCGGACGTGAGCAATCGTTCCAACGATCGCGCGAGTGTCGTTACGCCGGCCCGATGCCGGTGCCACTCGACCTCTACAACGCGGTGGTCAGGGCGCAGCGGCCGCAGCTGCACCTCAACCGGGAACTGCTGGCGAACTCCTTCTCGGACCTGGTGATCGCCCCCGACCTGCTCGACCAGTTGGGCCCCGCCATCCACGGCACCGGCGCGATCTTCCTCTACGGCCCACCCGGCACCGGCAAGTCGAGCGTGGCCGAACGCGTCGTTCGTTGCTACGGCGACACGGTCCTCATCCCGTACTGCATCGAGGTCGACGGACAGATCGTCTCGGTGTACGACCCGACGCTGCACGACCGCGTCGACCCACAGCCCCCCGGCGTCGACCGGCGTTGGGTCGCGTGCCAACGCCCCGCGGTGGTCGCCGGCGGGGAGCTGCACGGCGCGATGCTCGACCTGCAGCTCGACCGGGACACCGGCGTGTACCTGGCGCCGCTGCAACTCAAGGCCAACAACGGCGTCCTGGTCATCGACGACTTCGGTCGTCAGGCGATGACACCGGCTGCCCTGCTGAACCGTTGGATCGTCCCGTTGGACCGCGGGGTGGACTACCTGACGCTGCACGGCCGCAAGATCGAGGTTCCCTTCGAGGTCAAGACGGTGCTGTCGACCAACCTCCAGCCCTCCGACCTCGGCGACGAGGCGTTCTTCCGGCGGATCCACAACAAGGTGTACATCGGCGCGTGCTCCGACGAGCAGTTCGACTGGATCCTCGTGCGGGTCGCCGAGAAGAAGGAGCTCGAGATCACCGCCGAGTCGGCCCAACGGTTGCGGGAGACCGCACGCGCCCGCGGCGACGGCGAGCTCCGCGCGTACCTGCCGGGCGTGGTGTGCGACCTGGCCCGGGCCATCATCGCGTACGAGAACCTCGGGCCACAGGTGCCACCCGCGCTCATCGACCGGGTGCTCGACCTGTACTTCACACGGCTCGACGTCACCCCCACACGCTCGCTCGACGACCCCCTGCCCACGCCGGCACCGACCACCGACGCGCCCGTCGTGCCACCACCACCGTCGCAGGGCGCACCTGACGCGTCACCGGCGGAGCGGGCTCCGACACCAGTGTCGACCGCGTCGATCTGACCGACCTACGATCGCCGTCGGCGAGGAGGTCGGCGGTGGATCCACGAGGTCGGCACGGACGTATCCGAGGTCTCGGGACCGTGGTGCCGATGCTGCTCGTGCTGCTCGGCTGCGTGCCGCCGACCACGCCCGGTCCGGTCGTGCGAGAACAGCCAGCCGACCGCGGGCAGGTGCCCGGTGCCGGAATGGTCCCATCGGCTGGCTGCGCGCTCGCGCCACCCGACGCCCCGCTGACCGAACAGCGCACGGTGGAGGTCGACGGCACACATCGGATCGCGCGGGTGAGCGTTCCCGCCCCTGCCACGACCGATGGGCCACTGCCGCTGCTGCTGAGCCTCCATCCCTTCGCCACGACAGCAGCCGACTGGGAGCAGTACTCGGGCCTCGCCGCAGCGGCGACCGCCCGCGGCTACGTCGTGGTGACACCGACCGGGAGCGAGCCCGGCCCCCGCTGGTCGGTGCCCGGTGGCCTCGACCTCGGCGCGGACGACCTCACGTTCCTCGACACCCTCCTCGACGACGTCGAGGACGCCTACTGCATCGATCGCAACCGTGTGGTCGCCGCCGGGTTCTCCGCCGGCGCCGCGATGGCCCAGGCGCTGTCGTGCACCTCACCCTGGCGGTTCGCCGCCGTCGCAGGTTCCGGTGGCACCAACCTGACCGACCTGTGCCCGGTGTCGCCCCCGACCGACGTGATGGTGCTGCACGGAACCATCGATCCCATCGCGCCGCCGTCAGGGAGCACGGTTCCGTTCGCTCCCCCGCTGGGACTCTCGGTGGAGCGCGTCGTCGCGACCAACGCCACGAGGGCCGGGTGCGAGGGACCGCCGCTCGTCAGTCGGCCAGCGGCTGACGTGCTGGTCGAACGGTCCTCGGGGTGCGCGAGCGGCCACCGGGTCGAGCACTGGCAGCTGCTGGGCGCCGGCCACACCTGGGCAGGAGCGCCGGGCGGGCTGCTCGAGCTGGTGACGGGGCCCACGACCACGTCCATCTCGGCGAACACCGTGATCCTCGACTTCTTCGACGACGCCGGCTGACCCGGACGGTCGCCCCGCATCACGCACGGGCTGGCCGTCCTGGGCAGCGTGATCGATGCCGACCGCGGCCGAGTGGCGCGGCGTTTCGTGCGTCGTGTCGGTAATTCGTCGACGAGCGGCCACGCAGGACGCGACCGGCGCGAGGATGGCGACATGACAGCAGACGAGACCGAGGTCCACGAGGCCGTCCGCTCCTACGTGGCGCTGCGCGAACGCATCGAGGCGGGCGGTGCACCCTGGACGGAGCTGGCGACCGTGTTCACCGACGACGCCGTGTACATCGACGCCGCGTGGGGGCGGATCGAGGGGATCGTGGCGATCCGTGAGTTCCTCGACCAGAGCATGCGGGGGCTGGAGGACTGGGAGTTCCCCATCGAGGCCACCGCCGTGGCGGGCCGGCTGGTGATGATCAAGTGGGTACAGCAACTACCGGGCCGTCGCCCCGACGGGGGGCGCTGGGAACAGTCGGGGGTGTCGACGCTGCGGTACGCCGGGGACGGAAGGTTCGACTACCAGGAGGACCTGCTGAACATGGCCCACGTGATCGAGGACCTCACCGCGAGCGGGTGGCGTCCCAGCGGCGGGTTCCACTCGCCGCCGCACGAACCCGTGCGGGACTTCCGTCCACCGGTACGCACATGAGTCCGGTTCCCGCTGACGACGAGATCCGGCTGGCGGGTCTGGCCACGGCCCTCCGGCCGCTGGGGCTCGGGACATGGGCATGGGGCGACCGCGCCACGTGGGGGATGGGTGGATACGACACGGGCTTCGACGAAGCCACGATCGCCGGGGCGTGGGAGGCATCCGCCGAACGGGGCGTCCGGCTGATCGACACCGCCGAGGTCTACGGCGACGGAGAGAGCGAACGCATCATCGGTCGCCTGCTCGCACGTGACGACCGGCCCCGCGACGAGTTCGTGATCGCCACCAAGTTCCTGCCCGCTCCGTGGAAACTGAACGTGCCCGTTGCGATGCGCGACGCCTGCCTCGCCTCGATCGACCGCCTCGGCGTGGAGCGGATCGACCTGTACCAGCTCCACGGTCCGGTCAGCCTGCGGTCACCCGCCGTGCTGGCCGAGAGCCTCGCCGAGCTCCATCGTGAGGGTCTGATCGGCGCCGTCGGCGTGTCGAACTACTCGGCGCGTGAGGTGCGGACCATGCACCGCTCACTGCGACGCATGAGCCTGCCGCTGAGCACGAACCAGATCGAGTACTCGCCGCTGCGGGTCCGGCCGGAGCGAACCGGGCTGCTGCAGACGTGCGCCGAGCTCGGGGTGACGGTGCTGGCGTATTCACCACTGGGGCAGGGCCGCCTCACCGGCAAGTACCGAGTGGGTTCACCGCCTCCGGGGCGACGGACCTTCTCCGCCCATCCGATGGAGCTCGTCGACCGCATCGTCGCTGCCCTCCGCGTCATCGGCGAGGCCCACGACGACCGGAGTCCGGCGCAGGTGGCGCTGCGCTGGATCATCCAGAAGGGTGCCGTGCCGATCCCCGGTGCCAAGAACGCCGATCAGGCGGACCAGAACGCGGGAGCGCTCGGGTGGGAGCTCACCGCGGCCGACGTCGCCAGGATCGACGCGCTGGCGCTGGAAGGTCAGCGGACGTTGCGCCAGCGCGTCTGGCAGCACGGTTGATCGGAGCTCGTCCACCACGGCTCACTGCGCGACGAGGACGCCGAGCTCGACGACCACCGGTCCGGGTCGGGGCCCGGGCGGACCACGTCACCCCCAGGTGGACCGCCGGTCGGTCAGCCGCCCCACGGGGTCGCCGGTGCGGGAATGCGGGCCAGTCCGGATGCGACCGCACCGAAGCGGTCCGAACCGGCGTTCCAGTCGGCGGTGGCCCGATCGATCTCGTCCCGGGTGCGCGCCACGAAGTTCCACCACATGAGCACCGGCGCCTCGAAGGGCTCCCCGCCGACCAGCAGGGCGCGTCCTGCGTCGGTGCTCTCGAGCTCCACCGACGACGGCCCCGGGGGAAGGTGCACCAGCGCGTCACGTGCCACTGCCGTGCCGCCGACCCGGATCGCGCCGTCGAGGGGAACCACCGCGTGTTCGAACGCGGGGTCGAGCGGCAACTCCACGAGACCAGCCCCGATGCGCAGGTCGGCGCCGACCATCGGCGAGTCGGCGCGTGCCGGTGACGTGGCGTCGAAGAGGGACCCGACCAGCACGGTGGCGCGCAGCACCCCGGTCCCGACCTCGGGCAGCTCGCCGTGGTGCTCGAACGCCCCTGCTCCGTGGCGGGTCGCCTCGGGTTGCGCGACCCAGAACTGCACCCCGTGGAGACGCCCCTCGCGACCGACCGGCGTCTCCTCGGCGTGCGCGATGCCGTGGCCCGCGGTCATCAGGTTGAGCTGGCCCGGGCGGATCGTCTGCTCGGATCCCACGCTGTCGGTGTGCACCGCCTCGCCCTCGAGGATCCAGGTGACCGTCGACAGTCCGATGTGGGGGTGCGGGCCGACCGTCATCCGGTACCCGTCGTCAGGAGCGGTCGGACCGAAATGGTCGACGAAGCACCACGGCCCGACCGTACGTCGTGACCGCTGGGGCAGCGACCGACGCACCTCGAGCCCGGCGACGTCGGCGGTCCTGGGGGGCATGACGTCCATCGGCAGAGGCTACGCAGCGGAGCCGCCGACGTGAGTGGGTCGGCTCAGATCGGACACGGCCGTGAGCGACGGCGACTACCGTCGGCACCAGGTCGGTGTTTGGCCGGCCACGTGAGCGGGTACCGAGGGCCGGCCCCCGACCAGAGGATGTGGTTCGACATGTGCGGAATCGCCGGCGAGATCGCCGCGGCCGGACACCAGCCCGACGTCGACGCCGTCGCGCGCATGACCGACGCACAGACACCGAGGGGCCCTGACGGCTCCGGCACATGGCACCACGGCCGGGTCGCGCTGGGTCATCGTCGGCTGAAGATCATCGACCTGTCCGACGACGCCCGTCAGCCGATGGTCGACGACGACCTGGGCCTCACGGTCGTGTTCAACGGCTGCATCTACAACTACCACGACCTGCGTGAGGAGCTCGCCGGCCTCGGCTACCGGTTCTTCTCCCACGGCGACACCGAGGTGATCGTCAAGGGGTGGCACGCGTGGGGAGAGCGACTGCTCGACCGACTGATCGGCATGTTCGCGTTCGCGCTGACGTCGCACCGCAGCGGCGAGGTCGTGCTCGTGCGGGACCGGCTCGGCATCAAGCCGCTCTACCTGCACGAGCAGGGCAGCAGGATCCGCTTCGCGTCGACGCTGCAGGCGCTGCTCGCTGCCGGCGGGGTGTCCAACGACATCGACGACATCGCACTGCACCACTACCTGAGCTTCCACTCCGTGGTCCCCGCCCCCCGGACCATCCTCAGTGACGTCCGGCGCCTCCCGCCCGCGACGATCCTGCGCGTCGCACCCGACGGCTCGCGCACCGAGCGCCGGTTCTGGGATGTCGACTACGACGCGCCACCGCCGGCGACGGACATGAGCCCCCGGGACTGGGAGGACGCTGTACTCGAATCACTCCGCCTGGCCGTCGAGCGT
This sequence comes from Microthrixaceae bacterium, assembly GCA_007118345.1. GTDB lineage: Bacteria > Actinomycetota > Acidimicrobiia > Acidimicrobiales > Microtrichaceae > SKRR01. The sequence continues at coordinate 9,861 of SKRR01000231.1, forward strand.
CGCCAGGTGGCCGATGTGCCCGTCGGCGTGCTGCTGTCGGGCGGGCTCGACTCGAGCCTCATCACCGGCCTGCTCGCCGAGGGCGGTCAACGGGGTCTGCAGACCTTCAGCATCGGGTTCGAGTCGCACGGCCAGATCGAGGGCGACGAGTTCAAGTACTCCGACGTGATCGCCGAGCGGTTCGAGACCGACCACCACCAGCTGCGCATCGCCACCGACGACCTCCCCGGCGCCCTCGCCCGGGCGATCGGCGCGATGAGCGAACCGATGGTGAGCCACGACGTGGTCGCGTTCTACCTGCTGTCCGAGGAGGTGGCGAAGCACGTGAAGGTGGTCCAGTCCGGCCAGGGCGCCGACGAGGTGTTCGCCGGGTACCGCTGGTACCCGCCGCTCGCGCAGGTCGAGGGCCTCGGCCTCGACGAGTACGCCGAGGTGTTCTTCGACCGGGACCACGCAGGGGTCAACGCGCTGCTCGAGCCCAGCCACCACCTCGACCACGACGTGAGTCGCGAGTACGCTCGCGCCCACTTCGACGCACCCGGTGCCTCCCGTGCCGTCGACCGTGCGCTGCGTCTCGACACGCGGGTCATGCTCGTGGACGATCCCGTGAAGCGGGTCGACAACATGACGATGTCGCACGGTCTCGAGGCACGCGTGCCGTTCCTCGACCACGAGCTCGTCGAACTCGCAGCGGCGTGTCCGGCGGAGCTGAAGCTGGCCCAGGACGGCAAGGGCGTGCTCAAGGAGGCGGCCCGTCGTGTCATCCCCGCCGAGGTGATCGACCGCCCCAAGGGCTACTTCCCCGTCCCGGCGCTGAGCCACCTCGAGGGCCCCGTGCTCGACCTCGTCGCCGAGACCCTCCGCTCCCCCCGCGCCCGGGCCCGGGGCCTGTACCGCGCCGATGCGGTCGACGCGCTCCTCGCCGACCCGAACGGCTCACTGACCCCGCTCAAGGGCAACCCGCTGTGGCAGGTGGCCCTACTGGAGCTGTGGCTCCAGGAGCACGGCTTGTGAACCTGCGGGGGGCGCCTCGCGGCAACGACGACCACGTCGAGGCCGCCATGGACGACCTGGCACGGACCGCGTGGGGCGACGTCCCCCCCACCGTCGCCGAGGAACGCGACGAGAACGTCACCCTCGACTGCGGATGGGGCCGACTGGTCTTCGGTCAGACGTTCCCGGACGCCGGTTCGATCGCCAACTCGCTGCGGGCGGAGGAACCCGGGAGCCGCGACATCTGCCTGTACGCGAGCGACCCACACGTGGTCGTCGGTCAGGCCCCCAACGAACTCTTCCTCGACCCGTCGCACACCTATCGGGTGAATCTGCACCAGTACCGTCCCCGCTACCGGGCCGACCGGTCGGTGGTGGTGCGGTCGCTGCTCGAGGCCGCGGATGCCGACGCGGTCAACCAGCTCTACAGCCGCAACGGCATGGTGACGGCCCCGCCCGAACGGATCTGGCAGAACCAGCGGACACCCACCTTCACGTACCTGGTCGCCGAGGACGCGGCGACCGGTGCGGTGATCGGCACCGTGATGGGGGTCGACCACGTCGAGGCCTTCGCCGACCCCGAGGGTGGCACCAGTCTGTGGTGCCTCGCCGTCGACCCCCAGACCTCGCGCCCGGGAGTGGGTGAGGCGCTCACCCGGACCCTGGTCGAGCGGTACCAGGCACTCGGGCGGCGCTGGCTGGACCTGTCGGTCATGCACGACAACCTGCCGGCGATCCGTCTGTACGAGAAGCTCGGGTTCCGGCGGGTGCCGGTCTACTGCATCAAGCGCAAGAACCCCATCAACGAACCGTTGTTCGTGCCGGGACGGGTGCCGGGTCTCGACGAACTGAACCCGTACGCGAGGATCATCGCGGACGAGGCGCTGCTGCGGGGGATCGAGGTCGAGGTGCTCGACGCCGAATGGGGTGAGCTGCGGCTGACCTCCGGGGGCCGCAGCATCGTCACGCGGGAGTCGTTGTCGGAGCTGACCTCTGCGGTGGCGATGAGCCGCTGCGACGACAAGCGGGTGACGCGTCGGATCCTCGCCGACGCCGGGCTGCGCGTCCCCGGCGCGTTGCGCGCCGAGGGCGGGCCCGACGACGAGGAGGCCCTCGACGAGTGGGGCGAGGTCGTGGTGAAACCCGCACGGGGTGAGCAGGGCGAGGGCATCACCGTCGGGGTGACCGAGCCGACCGCGCTGCACCGCGCCGTCGCCCGAGCCCGCGAGCACTGCCCCGACGTCCTGATCGAGGAGCGGTGCGCTGGCGAGGACCTGCGGATCGTCGTGATCGACCACCGGGTGATCGCAGCGGCGGTGCGACGACCGGCGGCCGTCGTGGGCGACGGCCGTCACGACGTCCGCTACCTCATCGAGGCGCAGAGCCGTCGTCGTGCAGCGGCGACGGGCGGGGAGTCGCGCATCCCCGTCGACGACGCCACCGAGGCGCTGCTGACCGACCGCGGCCTCACCCTCGAGTCGGTCCCGCCCGCCGGGGAACGGATCGAGGTGTGCCGCACGGCCAACCTCCACACCGGTGGCACGATCCACGACGTCACCGATCAGCTCCATCCGGCGCTGGCCGACGCCGCGATGGTGGCGAGCCGCGCACTGGACATCCCCGTCACCGGACTCGACCTGCTGGTGCCCGACGTGGCAGGTTCGGACTACGTGATGATCGAGGCGAACGAACGACCGGGGTTGGCGAACCACGAACCCCGTCCCACCGCCGAAGCCTTCGTCGACCTGCTGTTCCCCACCCTGAGGAGACATCGTTGAGTTCCACCCCGTCCTCCGACCGCGGCCCCGACGGCATCGACGTCGACCGACTGCAGTCGATCCTGGTGCGACTCCTCGGCATCCCCTCCCCCAGCGGACGCACCGACGAGATCGTGCAGGTCCTCGGGGACCATCTCGTCGAGCTCGGCCTCGAACCCGAGCTCACCCGCCGCGGCGCGATCGCGGTCACCCCGCCGGGCGATCCCGGTGGACCCGCGCGTGCGATGGTCGCCCACGCCGACACGATCGGGGCGATCGTCCGCGAGGTCAAGGACACCGGCCGCCTGAAGCTCGCCCAGATCGGCACCCACAGCGCGCGGTTCGCCGAGGGCGCACGGGTCACGGTCTTCGTCGACGATCCCGACGTCACCTACTCGGGCACCGTGATGCCGCTCAAGGCCAGCGGTCACCGCTTCGGCAACGAGGTCGACGAGCAGGGCGTCGGATGGGAGGTGGTCGAGCTGCGGCTCGACGAGCCGGTCGCCAGCGCCGCCGACGTCGAGGAGCTCGGGATCAACGTGGGCGATCACGTGGCCTTCAACGCGCAGCCCACCATCACGAACAGCGGCTTCGTGGTCTCCCGGCACCTCGACGACAAGGCGGCGATCGCCGCGCTGCTCGAGATGCTCGCCGTGCTGGGCGAGCAGCGGATCACCGTCGAGGTGCCGCTGCACGTGCTCATCACCGTCTCCGAGGAGGTCGGCCACGGGGCGTCGCACGGCCTGCACGGTGACGTCGCCGAGCTCATCTCGATCGACACGGGGGTCGTCGCACCCGGTCAGACATCGCGCGAGGACGCCGTGACGATCGGCATGCAGGACTCGAGCGGCCCGTTCGACTACCACCTGACCCGCCGGCTGCTGGCACTCTGCCGTCGACAAGAGATCCCGTACGTGCGCGACGTGTTCGACCACTACCGCTCAGACGCCGCCGCCGCGATCGCCGCGGGTGCCGCGACACGGGCCGCGCTCGTCGGTGTCGGGGTCGACGGCACCCACGGCCACGAACGAACCCACATGGACGGGATCGTCGCCCTGTGCCGTCTGCTGCTCGCCTACGCGCGGTCGCCGCTGACGTTCTCGGCCTGGGACGCCGAGCCGGGAGCGCTCGAGGACTTCCCGTCGACCTCGGTGCAACCGGCACCGCATCAGCCCGAGCTCCCCGCCTGAGCAGGGGCTGACGTGGCCGACCCCCAGGTGGTGATCGTCGACGCCGACACGGTAGCCGGCTGGCGTCGGGCGACACCGTCGTTCGCCCAGCTGCGAGACGCGATCGCCGACCTGCGACGACAAGCACCCGACGCGACCGTCGCGATCCTCGGTGACCCGGCGCTGAAGTGGGCGTTGTCGACCGACGACCAGCTGTTGCTCGACGACGAGATCAACCACCAGCGCATCGTGCTCGCGCCGGCGGGCACCGCGCGGGGACACGTTCGGTTCATCGAGCGAGCAGCGGGCCACGCCACCCGGAACGGCACCTCGGTGGTCGTGGTCACCGACCGGGCCATCCCCGGGTGCCGGATCGCCCGACTGAGCCGCGAAGGCGACCGCTTCGTGTTCGATCTCGAAGGCGCCGCGCAGACCACCGCGGCGCCCACCAGCTCATCCCACCGTCGTCGGCGGCGGGCGCAGGGCTGACGTGTCGGCCGTCGACCTGCTCGCCCGGCGGCTCGAGTCGCTCATGCAGCGACGCGAACAGGGCCGAGCCGCATCGCTCGACCACTCGGTGCTCGCCGACCTCGACGCCCACCGCCGCGGCCGCCCCCACCTCCCCGACGGCCTGGTGCTCGAATGGCTCGGCACGGCGGGATTCCGCCTCGAGATGGACGGCACGACCCTCCTGATCGACCCGTTCGTCACACGGCGCAGCCTGGGCGCGACGCTCACCTCGCCCGCCGTCCACGCCGACGCGGAGCTCGTCGCCCGGCTCCTCCCCGCTGCGGACGCCGTCCTGGTCGGCCACTGCCACTTCGACCACGCGATCGACGTTCCCGAACTGGCGCGACGCGGCGACCGTGTCATCGGCTCGACCGCGGTGCGCGACCTGCTGGCGCTGCACGGTCTCGCGGACCGGGCCGAGCTCGCCGATCCGTCGAGGCCGGTCGAGGTCGGCCCGTTCACCATCAGGTTCGTGCCGAGTCGACACTCGAAACTGCTGCTCGGACTGGCCGTGCCGTCCGACGGTGAGTTCACCTGCGACTCGCTCGACTCGCTCTCGTCGTCGTCCTACCGGTGCGGCCAGGTGTACGGCATCCACATCGAGGTCGCGGGCCACACGATCTACCACCTCGGCAGCGCCGATCTGGTCGAGGACGAGTACGACCTCGGTCCGGTCGACCTGCTCCTGTGCTGCATCGCCGGTCGATCGATGACCCGTGACTTCGAGCAGCGGATGCTGTCCACGTTCCGACCGGCGACGCTGGTGCCGCACCATCTCGACGACTTCTTCCGTCCGCTCGACGAACCGCTCGGCCTGTCCTTCAACATCTCGGTCGCCCGGTTCGTCGAGGACGTCCTGGCGATCGATCCTGCGATCGAACTCGCCACCATGGTCCCGATGCGGCCCCTACGATCCGGCACGTGACCGACACCGACACCATCCCGGACCGCGCCCGCCTGCTCGACGTGGTCCGCTCGAAGGCGTTGCGTCAGTTCGACGAACCGCGGCGACTCGCGTCGGGAGAGATGAGCCGAGACTTCATCGACGCGAAGGCGGGCCTGAGCCGCGGTGAGGACCTGCGCCTCGCCTGCGAGGTGATGGACGCCACCGTCGCCGGTGAGGGCATCGGCTGGGAAGCGGTCGGCGGCCTGACCATGGGAGCCGACCAGTTCGCCCACGGGATCGCGTTGCTCCACGACGACCGCGAGTGGTTCGTGGTCCGCAAGCAGCCGAAGGGGCGCGGCACCGATCAGTTGGTCGAGGGCGCAGCGCTGCGCGAGGGCACCAGGGTCGTGCTCGTCGACGACATCGTCACCACGGGCGGCTCGATCCAGGTCGCCCACCAGCGCGTCCTCGACACCGGCGCCACGGTCGTGGCCGCCGTCACCCTCGTCGACCGGGGCGATGCCGCGGCGGTGTACTTCACCCGTCACGGCGTTCCCTACCTCCCGGTGTTCACCTACACCGACCTCGGCATCGCCCCGGTCGGCGGGGGCTGAGCCGCCCGACGGTTCGGAACCGTCCAGGCCGGCAACGTTTGCCGCCCACCGGACCGCGGTACCAGTTCTGCCGTGCCCGACACCGCGAGTCCTGTGCATCCCGTCGTCCAACGTGCAGCGGCGTACTCGTGGCGTGCCCTGGTGATCGGAGCAGCGGTCTACTTCGCGTTCCAGGTGCTCACCGAGCTCGCGCTCATCGCCCTCCCGATCGCCATCGCCCTGCTGGTGGTGCGGGCCCTCGACCCGATCTCACGCCGTCTGCTCGAACGCGGCACACCCCCAGCGATCGCCGCGCTGATCGTCGTCCTCGGGCTCCTCGCGATCGTGATCGGTGCCGGTATCTACGTCGTGCCGGCGATCGTGAACGAGTTCCGCACACTGATCCCCGTGATCGAGGACGGGATCGAGGACATCCAGACCTGGATCGTGGAGGACGGGCCGTTCGACATCTCGCGCGCGGACATCGACGAAGCCTGGGAGTGGGCGGTCGACACGGCCACCGGATGGCTCGCTGCGAACGACGAGATGGTCGCGAGCGGCGCGTTCCTCGTCGGTGCGTTCATCACCGGACTGGTACTCGCCATCATCCTCTCGTTCTTCATGGTCAAGGACGGTCCGAAGGCACTCGGGTGGGCCCGCGGTGTGCTGCCTGAATCGCGCCGGGACACCGCCGACCGGTTGGCCCGTCGGGCCTGGAAGACGCTCGGCGGCTACCTCGGTGGCGCGGCGGGCCTGGGGGTGCTCGAGGGCATCGTGATTGGCCTGGCGGTGTGGATCGTCGGAGGGACCCTCGTCATCCCGATCGTCATCATCACGTTCTTCGCGGCCTTCATCCCGATCGTCGGGCCGGTGCTCGCCGGCGCGGTCGCAGTGCTCGCCACGTTGGTCACCGCGGGGCCGGTGCCGGCGATCATCGTGCTCGTGGTCGCCGTGCTGGTCCAGCAGTTCGACCAGGACCTGCTGGCACCGGTGATCTACGGCAAGGCCCTTCAGTTGCATCCTGCGATCATCCTGGTCGTGATCGCCGGCGGCGGCTCCGTCTTCGGGTTCATCGGGGTGCTGCTCGCGGTGCCCACCACCGCCGTGGTGCTCAACTGCCTGTCCGAACTGCGGAGTACGGGCCAGTTCGAGCCGTCCCAGGGCAATCCCGACGCACGGGACGAGGCGACGACGTCCGACGACGGCGCCCCCGCCGAGAAGCTTCCCGACGAGGCCGAGATCCCGGACCGCAGACCCCCCGACTGAACCGGAGTACGTGGTGGATGGGCCGATTCCCTAGGCTGCGCCTGCCGCGGCACCCGGCCGCGCGAGGGGGTGCGGACGATGCGGAGCGAGGCGGCGATCCTGTGGGAGACCGGGGGGACCTGGAGCGTCGAGGAGATCGAACTCGACCCACCCAAGGCCGGCGAGGTGCTCGTCGAGATGGTGGCGTCCGGCCTCTGCCACTCCGACGACCACGCCCGCACAGGTGATCTGCCGGCCATCACCCCCCTGATCGGGGGCCACGAGGGCAGCGGGATCGTCATGGAGGTGGGTGACGGGGTCAGCTCCGTGGCCCCCGGTGACCACGTGGTGTTCAGCTTCGTGCCGGCGTGCGGCCGCTGCCAGCCCTGCGCCGACGGGCACTCGAACCTCTGCGACAACGGCGCCGCTCTCCTGGTGGGCGCCCAGCTCGACGGCACGACGCGCCATCACGCCCGGGGCGAGGACCTCTGGACGATGGTCTGCCTCGGCACCTTCGGCCGTCACACCGTGGTGAACGAGATGTCGTGCGTGAAGATCGAGCCGGACATCCCCCTCGAGCTGGCGTGTCTCGTGGGGTGCGGCGTGACGACGGGCTGGGGCTCCTCGGTGTACGCGGCCGAGGTGCGCCCCGGCGACAACGTCGCCGTGATCGGCGTGGGGGGCATCGGCGCTGCAGCGGTGCAGGGGGCGCGCCTCGCCGGCGCGCGCAACATCGTCGCCATCGATCCCGTCGAGTTCAAGCGGGAGCAGGCGATGAAGTTCGGCGCCACCCACGCAGCTCCGAGCGTCGGCGAGTCCTTCGACATGATCCAGGAGCTGACCTGGGGCCGGATGTGCGACAAGGTCATCTGCTGTGTCGGCGTGGGCGACGGCGCCCAGATCGCACCCATCATGGCGTTGACCGCAAAGCGAGGGCGCGTCGTGGTGACGAACATCCACCCTGCCGGTGAGGGCAGCATCGACATCTCGTTGTGCGACCTCACCCTGATGGAGAAGCAGCTGGTCGGCACCATCTTCGGGTCCGCCAATCCCCAGTCCGACATCCCCCGGCTGATGCACCTGTACCGCAACGGCCAGCTGGACTTGGCGGGCATGGTGACCCGCGAGTACGAGCTCGCTGAGATCAACCAGGGCTTCGAGGACATGCTGTCCGGACGCAACATCCGCGGCGTCATCCGCTACCGCTGAGCACTCCTCCCGGTTCCTGCAGCCGGGGTGCACCTACCATCGTGCACGTGATGGACCGACGCCCGATGGACCTCGAGGACTGGACCGCCGCGGGGCAGCACCTCGACACCGACGACGGTGACGTGTTCGTCGTCGACCTGCCTGCGATCGACCACGAGGTCGGCCCACCACTGGTGTTCCTCCACGGTTTCCCGACGTGTTCGTTCGACCTGCGCCACGTGGTCGGATCGCTCCGACAGCACCGACGGATCGTCACGTTCGACCAGCTCGGCTTCGGCCTGTCGTCGAAACCGGATCGCCGCTACGGCATCCACCTGCACGCGGACACCGCCGAGGCGGTCCTCGCTGCGCTCGGCATCGAGCAGATCGACCTGCTGACCCACGACATGGGCGACACCGTCGGCGGCGAGCTCCTCGCTCGCGACCTCGAGGGCCGCCTCGGCGTCGGGATCCGTCGCCGAGTGCTGACCAACGGCTCGATCTACATCGACCTCGCGCAGCTCACGACCGGACAGCAGCTCCTCATGGGCCTGCCCGACGCCGCGATCGACCCACTCGACGCCGACACCTTCGCCGCCGGGGTCGCAGCGACGTTCGCGCCGGGGGCCACCGTCCCCGACGACGAGCTGGCATCGATCGCACGGCTCGGTGAGCACGGCGGCGGACTCGGGCTGCTGCCGCGGACGATCCGCTACCTGGAGGACCGCTACGCCGACGAGGAGCGCTTCACCGGCGCGATCGAACGCCATCCGGCGCCACTGGGCGTGGTGTGGGGCACCGAGGACCCCGTCGCGATCGTGACGATGACCGATCGTCTGCTCGCCCGACGCCCCGACACGCCGACCACGCGACTCGAGGGCGTCGGCCACTACCCGATGATCGAGGCGCCAGCGGCGTTCGCCGCTGCAGTGCTCGAGCACCTCGACGGTCCGTGAACGATCACTTCGAGTTCGAGGTGAACTTCCGGAACGAGAGCGCCGCGAAGACCACGGTGATGCCCGCCGCCCACACCAGCGACCACACGACGTCCATCCCCGGGTCGTAGCCGTTGTACAGCGCCCTGGTGGCGTTGGTGACGATGGTGAACGGGTTGTGCTCGGCCACCGGCTGGAGCCATCCGGGCATGGTCGACGGGTCGACGAACGCCGAGGAGATGAACGTCAGCGGGAACATCCACATGAACCCCGCCGAGTTGGCCGTCTCGACCGACTTCACCGACAACCCGATGAGCGCCTGGATCCAGCTGAAGGCGTACGCGAACGCGAGCAGCAACAGCGTGGCGAGCGCTGCGTCGACGAGTCCGCCCTCGAGACGGAACCCGACGAACAGGCCCACGATCAGCATGATGAAGAACGTGAAGATGTTGCGCAGCAGGTCGGAGAAGGTCCGCCCCAGCAACACCGCCGACGGGTACATCGGCAGTGACCGCAGGCGGTCGATGAAGCCCTTGGACATGTCCTCGGCGATGCCGATGCCGGTGAAGGCCGACCCGAACACGATCGTCTGGGCGAAGATGCCGGGCACCACGAACTGCTCGTAGCTGGCGAACCCGGGGATCTGGATCGCGCCGCCGAAGACGTAGACGAACAGCACCACGAACATGATCGGCTGGATGGTCGCGAACACCAGCAGCTCCGGGTTGCGCCGCGTGGCGGTCAGGTGACGGGTCGCCTCGGTCCACGTGTCGCGGGCCAACCAAGTGGCGCCGGTGGGCACCACGTGCCGGTCCGACGGGACCGGGCCCGACCGGGTCGGGGTGGCGGTGGCGGTCATCGGGCGGCTCCCTCGGGTACGGCGGCCGAGGTGCTGTCGTCGTCGTCCGCATCGGTGTCGTTCTCGGCACGGTGGCCCGTCAGTTGGAGGAACACGTCGTCGAGCGTGGGCCGGCGGACGACGACGTCGACGACGTCGATGCCGGCCTCGTCGAGGGAACGGACCACGCGAGGCACCACGTGATCGGTGCTCGACATCGGCAACGTCGCCTGCCGGGCCGCGTGGTCGAGCACCGGCTCCACTCCGGCCTGGAGGGATCCGGCGAGCACGACGGGCACCCGGTCGACGTCGTCACGGTCGCTGACCGTGACCTCGACGCGGTCGCCGCCGCTGGCTGACTTCAGCTGCGTCGCGGTGCCGCGAGCGATGACACTTCCGTTGTCGATGACGACGATGTCATCGGCGAGGCGCTCGGCCTCGTCGAGGTACTGGGTGGTGAGCAGCAGGGTCGTGCCGTCGGCCACGAGGCCGTCGATCACGTCCCACATCTGGAGCCGACTGCGCGGATCGAGGCCGGTGGTCGGCTCGTCGAGGAACAGCACGGACGGGTCGGCGATGAGGCTCATGGCGATGTCGAGCCGGCGACGCATGCCGCCCGAGTAGCCCTTGACCGCCCGGTCGCCCGCGTCGGTGAGGCTGAAGCGCTCGAGCAGCTCCCTGGCGCGCGAGCGGGCCTGGGCGGTGCGCATGTGGAAGAGGCGCCCGACCAGTTGGAGGTTCTCGAACCCGGTGAGACGTTCGTCGACCGCTGCGTACTGCCCCGTGAGCCCGATCCGGGCGCGGGCGCCCCGCGGGTCGGCGACGACGTCGATCCCGTCGACCACCGCGCGCCCCGCATCCGGTCGGAGCAACGTGGTGAGGATCCTCACCGCCGTGGTCTTGCCCGCCCCGTTGGGCCCGAGCACGCACAGCACCGAGGCGCGTTCGATCTCGAACGACACGCCACGCAGCGCTTCGGTGTCGCCGAAGCTCTTGACGAGCCCGTCGGCGATGACTGCTGGCACGTTCGACCTCCAGAAGGGATGGGTCCGGGCCACACGCCGGACGTTGCACCGATCGTAGGGACCCAGCCTGACAGCTCGTTCGCTGGGCGGTCGACCGCGGGATCACCTGACGGTCAGCCCCGCGCGCGGGTGTCGCGCAACAGGACCTCCTGGGCGATCGTCGCGACGTGGACTCCCGAGGTGTCGAACACGTGCCCGAGCGAGAGCCCGCGACCGCCGACGAAGCTGTGGCAGGTGAAGTCGTGCAACTGCCACTCGTCGGCGCGGAAGGGACGGTGGAACCAGATCGTGTGGTCGAGGCTCGCGGTGAACAGCACCGAGTGCAGGACCTCGTCGGGCTCGCTGCGCACCGGATGGGCACGAACCACCGCGTCGGTCGGAAGGTCGTCGGAGAGGTAGGCGAGCCCACCGGCGTGCACGATCGGCTCGTCGGACAGGTCCTGACACACCCGGAGCCACGCGGCGGCGCGGCCCGCTCCGTCCCGGGCGGGGCGGGAGAGCCGTTCGGGTGGCACGAAGGCCCGCTCGAACACGGGGCTCCAGGAGTCCTGGCGCAGCTCGTCCGGCGGCGGCAGGTCCGGCGGTGCCGGCACGGTCTGGATGTCCTCGGACTCCTCGAGCCGCTGGAAGCTGGCCTCGAGGTTGAGGATCGCTCCCACGGCCTGGCGGGCGACGACCCGGCGCGTGCAGAACGACCGTCCGTTGCGAATCCGGTCGACCTCGTAGCGAACCGGTTCGTTGTGGTCGCCGCGACGGATGAAGTACGCCCGCAACGAGTGGACCGCCAACTCGTCGTCGTCGACGGTCCTCGCAGCGGCGCGCAACGCCTGGGCGACGATCTGACCCCCGTAGAGGCCACCCCAGGGGTACTGCGGACCGATCCCGACGAAGACGTCGGGCCCGTGATCGGCCAGGTCGAGGATCGTTCGTAGGTCCAACGTCGGTCTCCAGCAGGCGTTCGTGCGTGCCGCATCTTGTCAGGAACCCGACGGCGGGACGGACCGTTATCCTCACGTGGTCCGGATCGACCGGGCGGAACCAGGGGGTGCGACGTGTCCGAACCCGTGCGCTACGAACTGTCCGACGCCGAGGTGCCGACCACCTGGTACAACCTCGTGCCCGACCTGCCGGTGCCGCCCCCGCCGCCGCTGCACCCCGCCACGCACGAACCCGTCGGACCGGACGACCTCACTCCCCTCTTCCCGATGGACCTCATCGCCCAGGAGGTGTCGACCGACTCCTTCATCGAGATCCCGGGCGAGGTGCTCGACGTGTACCGGCTCTGGCGAGCCACACCGCTGCACCGCGCCCGCCGACTCGAAGCAGCGCTCGGCACCCCGGCGCGGATCTACTACAAGTACGAGGGCACGTCGCCGGCGGGATCACACAAACCCAACACGGCGGTGCCCCAGGCGTTCTACAACGCGAAGGCCGGGATCTCGAAGCTCACGACCGAGACCGGCGCCGGCCAGTGGGGCACCGCGCTCGCCTTCGCGTGCGCCCAGTTCGGCATCGAGTGCGAGGTCTGGCAGGTACGGGCCTCCTACGACCAGAAGCCCTACCGGCGGGCGATGATGGAGACCTTCGGGGCGACGGTCCACCCGTCGCCCTCGGCGGCCACCGAGTACGGCCGCAAGGTCCTCGCCGACGACCCGGACAACCCCGGGTCCCTGGGCATCGCGATCTCCGAGGCGGTCGAGGTGGCAGCGGCGGACCCCGAGGTGCGGTACGCACTCGGATCGGTGCTCAACCACGTGCTGCTGCACCAGACGGTCATCGGTGAGGAGGCCCTGCTGCAGATGGCCAAGGCCGGTGACTCCCCCGACCTGATCGTCGGGTGCACCGGCGGTGGGTCGAACTTCGGCGGACTCGCCTTCCCGTTCCTGCGCGAGAAGCTCGCCGGGCGGATGGCCCCGGAGATCCGTGCGGTCGAGCCGGCGTCGTGCCCCACCCTGACCCGGGGGACGTTCGCCTACGACTTCGGTGACACCGCCGGCATGACACCGCTGATGAAGATGTACACGCTCGGACACGATTTCATCCCCGATCCGATCCATGCGGGAGGCCTGCGGTACCACGGGATGAGCCCGCTGATCTCGCACCTGTACGACCAGGGCCTGATCACTGCGGTGTCGAAGCCGCAGCTGGAGTGTTTCGAGGCCGGGGTCCGCTTCGCCCGCACGGAGGGCATCGTGCCGGCCCCGGAGCCGACCCATGCGCTCGCTGTCGCCATCGAGGAGGCGCTCGCCTGTCGGGACACGGGCGAGGAGAAGGTCATCCTCACTGCGCTGTGCGGTCACGGCATGCTCGACATGGCCGCCTACACCGCCTACCTCGAGGGCCGGCTCGTCGACCACGAGTACCCCCTCGAACAGGTGCAGGACGCGCTCACCCGCCTGCCCCGTGTCGACGTCTGATCGAACCGGGCCGAAACGAATGTCACGCCACGTCCCCACCCCCCTGCTGCCACCGGCCGACGCGCCACCGGTCGACCGTTCCTTGCTCGACGCCGCCGTCGAGTGGGCGCGCGCCGCCGGGGAACTGACCCTCGGATGGTTCAACCACACCGAGCTGACCGTCGACACCAAGGGCGACGGCAGTCCGGTCACCCAGGCCGACCGGGCAGCCGAGCGCATGCTGCGCGAGATGATCGAGGCGGCCTGTCCCGACGACGCGATCATCGGCGAGGAGGAGATCGCCCGCGAGGGAACCTCGGGTCGCTCATGGGTGATCGACCCGATCGACGGCACCAAGGCGTTCTCCCGGGGGGTCGCGACGTATTCGAACCTGCTGTACCTCGCCGACGAGCACGGCGGTGCGATCGGTGTGATCAACCTTCCTGCGCTCGGTGAGACCGTGTTCGCAGGACGCGGGCTCGGGTGCTTCTTCGACGGGGCGCCGTGCTCGGTGTCCACGACCGATTCACTCGACGGTGCCTACCTCTGCGCCACCGAGTTCGACCGCTGGGATCCGCCGTTGTTCGGTGCCGTCGCCGACGCAGGACTGCACCTGCGCACCTGGGGCGATGCCTACGGCTACGCCCTCGTCGCGTCGGGCCGTGTCGATGCGATGGTCGACCCGGTCCTCGCCTGGTGGGACCTCGCCGCGCTCACCGTCGTGGTGACCGAGGCCGGGGGCACGTTGAGCACCTGGGCCGGCGACACCGACTTCGCGCGGGACGCGGACGGCCACTTCTCGGCGGTGGCCAGCAACGGACGGGTGCACGCCGACCTCCTGGACGTCCTCAGCACCTGACCGCCGGTGGGGGTCCCACGGCCGGTCGTGCGAGACTGGTTCTCGTGCCCGACCCCGTGACCACCAGCCCGCACGGGTGCGAACCCGCTGTCGATGCACGCGGGTTGGTGCTGGCCCACGGTGATCACGTGGCAGTCGCAGCGTCGGACCTCCGACTCGACGCCGGTTGCATCGTTTCGGTGATCGGACCCAACGGCAGCGGCAAGTCGAGTCTGCTCGACGCCATCACGGGACTGATGCCGGTGCGCTCAGGCGTGCTGTCCGTGTTCGGTCGCGCTCCGGGAAGTGGCGGTGTCGCGTACGTGCTCCAATCGACCGACACCCCGGCGCACCTGCCCCTCACGGTGCGGGAGGTGGTCACCATGGGGCGCTACCGCGACAGCGGCCTGCTGGGTCGGTTGGGCGCCGACGGTCGCCGGCACGTCGAGCGGGCGATGGACCGGGTCGAGGTGTCCGACCTGTCGGGCCGCCAGCTGCTCGAGCTCTCCGGGGGTCAACGACAACGTGTCCTCGTCGCGCAGGGACTCGCCTCGCACGCCGACCTGCTCGTACTGGACGAGCCCATGACCGGGCTCGACGTGGTCTCACGCAACCGGATCCTCACGGTCCTCGAGGAGGAGCGCGCGGCGGGCAGGACGGTGATGTTCAGCACGCACGACCTGGCCGAGGCCGCACGCGCCGACGTGGTGGTCCTGTTGGCCGGCCGGGTGGTCGGGGTCGGTCCACCGGCACAGGTGCTCACCGAGGGTCCGCTGGTCGAGGCCTACCGGGGACGGGTGATGGAGGTCGGCGGCATCCGGGTCCTCGACGACCCGCACCACCACGGCGCGCCCGAGGACCGTCACGACGGGCACGTCCACTGAGTCGGCGCCGCGGCGCGGCGATGACGCTCAGGCGCCGACGAGCTCCCGGGTGAGATCGCTCGCCGAGGGATCCGTGGTCGTGGAGATGCGGTCATGGCAGCCGGATGCGTCGGCGATCGCGCTCGCGTACCGCGCGCGCCGACGTTCCACGAGGCCACCGGCCTCGCCGGACGGGGTCCCACCGTCGTACTGGGCCTCGATGCCCTGACGCAGCATCGCCAGCGCCTCGGTGCGCATCTGCGACACCCGGGACTCGGTCACACCCAGGAACCGTGCGAGCTCCTGGGACGTGGTCTCCTCGAGGAAGTAGCCCACCACGACCATGCGGTGCCGTTCCGGCAGCAGTGCAACGGCGTCACGCAGATAGGCGTGCAGCTCACGTGCTTCGAGCTCCTCCGAGGGCTCGAGCAACGCCGGATCGGTGAGCACGTCCACGAGGGTCAGTTCCTCGTCGTCGCTGTCACCGGCGAGCGAGTCGAAGGCCAGCACGACGCTGCGGAACAGACGGTCGCGCAGACGATCGAGCTCCTCGCGGGTGACCCCCAACGCCGTCGCCGTCTCGGACAGCGACGGCACGCGTCCCAGCTGATTCGCCAGCTGCTGCTCCACCTGGTCGAGTCGGCGGGCCAGCGCACGGACCGAGCGGGGCGCCCAGTCGGCCGAGCGGACCCCATCGATGATCGCCCCACGGATGCGCTGCGCGGCGAAACGGTTGAACGGCACGCCACGCGCCTCGTCGTAGCGCTTCGCGGCCTCGACCAGGCCGAGCGCGCCGGCGGTCGCCAGCTCGTCGCGGTCCACGTGACGGGGGAAGTGCACCGCCACCTGGAACACCACGTGGTTCACCAGCGGAAGGTGTTCCTCGATCAACGCCCGGATCTCGGCCGGCCCGAGTGGTTCCCGCCGTTCAGGGCGGTCAGCATCGGCGTTCGCCCCGGCCGGTGCCATCACCTGGTTGGTCATCGTCATCGTGCTCTCTCCTCCTGGCCGAACGTCGGCCCGGAGGTCATCGGCACATGAGCGCGCGCGACTTGAGCGATTTCTCGAAAAAATCCCCAGCAGGACACGTCCGGACCGCTCACCGCGGCAGGACGACATCGGATCTCACTCTACGTGAGATCAATCGGGTGCCGGCCCGGCGAACTTGAGCACGGAACGTGAGATTTACCGGATCGCCAACAGCGATCCGGCTCAGCCGCGCGACGGCCCCATGTCGTCGACATCCAGCGAATGCGCGCCCTCGAACGCAGCGGCCCGAACCCCTCTGCGGGCGAGCTCGCGGAGCATGTCCAACGCCCCGCCCACCGATGCGAGCCCGTGGGCGCCGGGACGGCGATCTCCACCGAGCACCCGCAGCGCTGCCACGGCCGCCACCGCCGCCGCCGCGACCGCAGGGCGATCGAGAGCACCGTAGATCGCGGTGTGTCGTTCGCCGTCCCGCACACCGCGGACCTCGACCCGGATCGCCCCCGGTCCACCCTCGGTGGGTGGCGGCAGGAGCACGGGGAACGGCGCGAGCGCTCGATCCCGGCGGGTCGCGGCCAAGCGCGCGGTGACCCGCGCTGCGGTGGGGAACGCCGGGACGAGCACCAGTGGCTCGGCCAGGTCCGCCCGGTAGCAGTCCCGGCCGCCGATCGGATCCGGGAACCAGACCAGCTCGCGTCCGGAGAACCCTGCCCTGCGCACCCATGCGCCGTCCCGCCGGTCGAGCGCCGTGCCCCGAAGGGCCCGGAGCCGCTGACGAGCACAGGCAGGACCGGCCGCGCCGTCGCGCGCCACATGGAGCTCGTCGACCCGATCGAACAACGTCGCCGCATGGGCCGCCAACAAGCAGCTCCAGCCCGGTGACATGGCGGCACCCACCACCAGCGCAGCGTCGGAACGGACGGCGGTGTCGTGCAGCCCCAGCAGGGAACTCACCACGTCGGGCGCGTCCGCGGTGCTGACCACGTCGCGGCCATGACGAAGCTGCTCGGTGACCACGTCGAGCTGATCGTCGGATGCGCGCGTGACCACCACGGTGCCCACGTCGTGGGGCAGCGCTCGATCACCCGTGCGCACCTCGACCGCGTCGCCGAACGACGATCTGAGCTGGTCGGCACGGTCGGGTCGACGGGTGACGAGGATCGGCCGCGTCGGGGCGGGCCCAGCGCCGAGGCCCCCGAGTGGCGACAGCAGCTCCCGGATCGCGCGGACTCCGACGATGCCCGCACCGATCACGGCCACCCGACGAGTCGGCGGCGTCGGCGCGCTCATCGAAGCTCGGGGCCCCGGAGCTCGCGCCAGCCGCCGTGTTCGGTCGGGGTCCGGTCGGCGCCGAGGAGCCGCAGGATCGCTCCGACCAGAGCGCCCAGCCCGACGGCGACCAGAGCTCGTCGCAGTCCACGCATCGGGGTTCCTCCACAGACGTCGGTGCGTGGGGCTAGCTGGAGTCGAACCAGCGACCTCACCCTTATCAGGGGTGCGCTCTAACCAACTGAGCTATAGCCCCGCTCGGCGGTCCGGCACCGTGGCCCCGGACAACGGTGCGACAGACTACCCGACGTCGCGACGGGGATTCGATTCGGACACCGGTCTGGCGGTCTCCTCCTCGATCACCGACACCCAGACGCCGCCGATGATGTCGCTCACCAGGTTGAAGACCAACGAGGCGACGACGGTCGCGGCGGTGAACGCCAGCGAGAGCAGCAACGTGATCAGCGCGAACTGACGGAAGAGGACGTCGCCTTCGAGGCTCCATTCCTGCAGCGACAGCGACGAGTTCACGAAGCTCTCGACGCTCTCGACCGTTCCTGCGTTCCTGGCGACCGTCCAGAGCACCACCGAGGCGATGACGAGGATCAGCCACATGCACAACGACACCAGCAACGACAGCTTCAACATCGACCAGGGGTCGACGTGTCGGATCAGGCGGCGCACCTTGCGGGCCTCGAAGCGCTGCCGGCGGTACCCGAGGGTTCGCCGGGCGGTCGATGATCCGTCGTCGTCGGTGCTCTGCGGAGGAGCTGCTCGTGTGGGGGCGGCACCCCGTTGCCCGGATGGTCCCGGTCGCGGCTCACCAGCGCCCTTCGACGTGTCCGTCCGAGGCCGCTGACCGGCCGGCCGCTGCTGTTGCGGACGCGCGGCGCCGGGTCCGCGGCTTCGCGCTGGCGGGTCGCTCCCGACACGTTCATCACCATCGCTCGCCCGAGCACCACCACGGACCGGTTCGGCGCGTGCGGTGTCGGCATCCTCGGAGCCGCCGTCGCCGGCGATCCGCTCGCCCGCTGGTGGCGTGGTCGTCACCCGAGCGATCCTACCGTCACCCACCGACGAGGTCGCGGTGGCCGCC
Source organism: Microthrixaceae bacterium (assembly GCA_007118345.1). GTDB lineage: Bacteria > Actinomycetota > Acidimicrobiia > Acidimicrobiales > Microtrichaceae > SKRR01. The sequence continues at coordinate 28,449 of SKRR01000231.1, forward strand.
GTCTTCCACCCTCACGGCGCGTGCCGCAGCGACCCGTGAGAGTTCGTCCCGTCGGACGGTCACCTGTACGCCCTCGGCGTCGAACACCACCAGATCGACGAGCACACCACCTGAGGACCCGGCCACCTGTTCCGCTGCGGGTCGCCCGCCGCCGACCGCGGCGAGTGCGGTGACGTCCGCGATCGCCTCGGTCCGTGCAGCAGCGTGGGCGGCGTCACCCAGGCGTGCCAGGCCGGTGAGGACCCCGGCCACGAGCACGATGAGCCCGAACGTCAGCAGCGTCACCGACCCCGACTGACCCCGGTGCTGCTGGACGGCAGCGGTCATTCCGCTGGAGGCGCTCCGTCGCCATCGCCGTCGCCAACGACCAGCGCGGCGACGTCGGCCGCGTCGTCGCCAGTCTCAGCCTCGGCGGGAACGCGCGCGACCGCGGCCACCTTCGCACCCTCGTCGAGGTTCATCACCCGTACACCGGTGGCCGACCGGCTCTGCACCGACACACTGCCGGCCCCCGTGCGGATGACCACCCCGGCATCGTTGACGAGGAGCAGGTCGTCGGTCGTTCCGACCAGCAGCCCGGTGACGATCCGGCCGCGCGCCTCGTGGATCCGGTGGGCCCGGACGCCCTGGCCACCGCGCCCCTGACGACCGAACTCGTCGACATCGGTGCGTTTCCCATAGCCGGCATCGGTGACGGTGAGCAGCCGGACGTCGTCGGTGACGGCGTCGGCGCCGACGACCCGGTCCCCTGCGCGCAGCTTCATGCCACGAACGCCGCCTGCATTGCGCCCCATGGGTCGCACGTCGGTCTCCGAGAAGCGGATCCCCTGGCCAGCCTCGGACACCAGGAGGATGTCGTCGTCACCGGAGGTGGGGATGACGCGCACGAGCTCGTCGCCGTCCCGGAGGTTGACCGCGATGAGCCCCATCTGGCGCGAGTTGTCGTAGGCGTTGAAGGTCGTCTTCTTGACGACGCCCTTTCGGGTCACGAAGAACAGGTACCGGTGCGTCTCGTAGTCACGGGTGTCGATGATCGTCTGGATCCGCTCCTCGGGTTGCAGTGGGAGGAGGTTCACCAGGGCGAGGCCCTGGGCGGTCCGGTCGCGCATCGGGATCCGGTGGGCCTTGAGGCGGTACACGCGGCCCTGGTTCGAGAAGAACAGGAGGTACGCGTGCGCCGAGGTGTGGATCAGGTCGGTGACGAAGTCCTCGTCCTTCAGACGGGCACCAGCGATGCCACGACCGCCACGACCCTGTGTGCGGAAGGCGTCAGCCGACACCGTCTTGACGTAACCACGGGAGGTCATGACGACGACCAGCTCCTCGTCGTCGATCAGATCCTCGATGTCGAGGTCGCCGTCGTCGTGCTCGATGGAGGTGCGACGATCGGTCGCGAACTCGTCACGGATCTCGCTCAACTCCTCCCTGATGACGGCGCGCAACTTGGCGTCGTCGGAGAGGATGGCCTCGAGCTCCGCGATGGTCGCCCTCAGGCCCGACATCTCGTCCTCGAGACGTTCGCGGCCCAGCCTGGTGAGCGTCGACAGGCGCATGTCGACGATCTCGGTGGCCTGCAGCTCCGAGAAAACGAATTGCTCCTGTTGCAACGTGGGGATCGCCGAGGCGCCGACGGCGGACGCCCGGATCGCAGCGATGATCTCGTCGATGAGATCGAGCGCGCGGAGGAAACCCTCGACGATGTGGGCGCGCCGACGTGCCTTGTCCAGGCGGTACTGCGAGCGACGTGTGATGACTTCGATCTGGTGGGCCACGTAGTGGACCAGGGCCTCACGGAGGTTCAGGGTGCGCGGGATCCCGTCGACCAGCGCCACGAAGTTCACCGAGAAGGTCGTCTGCAGCGGTGTGTGCTTGAACAAGTTGTTCAACAACACGTTGGCCGGTGCGTCCCTCTTCAACTCGATCACCAACCGGGTCTGGCCGCGTGAACGCTCGTTGCGCAGCTCCCGGACACCCTCGAGCACCTTGGCGTTGGCGAGCTCGGCGATCTTCTCCTCGATCGATTCCACCGACGTCTGGTAGGGGATCTCGGTCACCACGATCCGGTCGCCCCGCGGACCTTCTTCGATCTCTGCGGTCGCGCGCATCTTGATCGAGCCACGACCCGTCCGGAAGGCGGAGCGCAGCCCGGCCTGCCCCATGATCTGCGCGCCCGTCGGGAAGTCGGGGCCCTTCACGAACTCCATGAGCTCGTCAGGTGTCGCGTCGGGATGCTCCAGCAGGTGCACCGTCGCGTCGATGACCTCGCCGAGGTTGTGGGGCGGGATGTTGGTCGCCATCCCCACCGCGATGCCCTGACTGCCGTTGACGAGGAGGTTCGGGAACCGGCCCGGAAGCACGGTGGGTTCGTCGTTCGACCCGTCGAAGTTCGACTGGAAGTCGACGGTCTCCTCGTCGATGTCCGCGAGCATCCGCATGGCCAGCGACGTGAGGCGGCACTCGGTGTACCGGTACGCAGCTGGCGGGTCCGACGGCGAACCGAAGTTCCCGTGGGGATCGACCAGGGGGTGTCGGAGCGAGAAGTCCTGTCCCATCCGGACCAGCGCGTCGTAGACGGACTGGTCGCCGTGCGGGTGGTACTTCCCGAGCACGTCCCCCACGACCGTCGCACACTTCTTGTGGTTGCGGTCGGGACGGAGGCCGGCCTCGTGCATGGCCCAGAGGATCCGACGGTGCACCGGCTTGAGCCCGTCCCGGACGTCGGGCAGCGCACGAGCGACGATGACCGACATCGCATAGTCCAGGAACGACTGCTCCATCTCGGCCTGGATCTCGATGGGTTCGATGGAACCCGAGATGGGCACGACTCCCTCGGTGGCCCCGGCAGCGACCAGCGCGCCGTCCACGTCGGGCAGGGCGCCCGCCGGGGACCCGGAGTCGTCGCCGGCGCCGGTCGGCTCGTCGGGATCGGTGGGTGGTTGCTCATCACTCATGTCGGCTCGCTGTGGTCAGGGTGGCCTCTGCGGCTCGGAGGAGCGCCACCGGGTGTCGGGAGATCCGCGTCGTCAGATGTCGAGGAAACGGACGTCCGTTGCGTTCGTCTGGATGAAGTGCTTGCGGCTCTCCACGTCGTCGCCCATGAGGATCGAGAAGACCTCGTCGGCGATCACGGCCTGTTCGACCGAGACCTGCAGCAACGTCCGACGGCCCGGGTCCATCGTGGTCTCCCACAACTCGGTGGCATCCATCTCACCGAGACCCTTCAACCGCTGGAAATCACTGCGGTGGTTCGGGTGTTCTGCGAGGAACGCTGCCTTGGCCGGGTCGTCCTTGAGGTAGATCTTGTTGCGTCCGACCTCGGTGGAATACAACGGCGGCTGCGCGATGTACACGTGGCCACCTTCGATCAGTGGGCGCATCTGTCGGTAGAAGAACGTCAGGAGCAAGGTCCGGATGTGGGACCCGTCGACGTCGGCGTCGCACATCAGGATGACCTTGTGGTAGCGGATCCGCTCGATGTCGAACTCCTCGCCGACACCGGCGCCGACCGCCGAGATCAATGCCTGGACCTCGGTGTTCCTCAGCATCCGATCGAGCCGGGCCCGCTCGACGTTGAGGATCTTGCCGCGGATCGGCAGGATCGCCATCGTCGCCGGATTGCGGGCGTCCTTGGCCGACCCGCCCGCCGAGTTGCCCTCCACGATGTAGATCTCGGATTCGCGAGGGTCCTTCGAGGAACAGTCTGCGAGCTTCCCGGGAAGGCCGGCGCCGTCGAGGGCCGATTTGCGGCGTGTCGCGTCGCGTGCGCTCCGGGCCGCTTCGCGAGCCCGGGCCGCCTGGACGGCCTTCTGCAGGATCCGCTTCGCCTCCGCCGGGTGCTCCTCGAGCCACTCCGCCAGTTTGTCGTTCGTCGCTCGTTCCACGAGCGACCGCATCGGCACGTTGCCGAGTTTCGCCTTGGTCTGGCCCTCGAACTGAGGATCGGTCAGCTTCACCGAGATGATCGCGGTGAGACCCTCGCGGATGTCCTCGCCCAGCAGGTTGGTGTCCTTGTCCTTGAGGAACTGGTGATCGCGCGCGTAGCGGTTGACCGTGTTCGTCAGGGACTTCTTGAACCCCTCCTCGTGCATCCCGCCCTCGATCGTGGAGATGCCGTTGGCGAACGAGTGGAGTCCGTCGGAGTTGTAGCCGGTGTTCCACTGGAACGCGACCTCGACCTCCATCGAGGAGTTCTCGGTGTTCTCGGACTGTGAGAGGTAGCCGACGTCGTCGAAGAGCGCTTCCTTCGCGGCGTTGACGTGTCGGACGAAATCACGGATCCCCCCCTCGTAGCGGTACACCAGCGGCTGTGGATCGTCGTTGCGTTCATCGACGAAGCTGATCTCGAGACCGGCATTGAGGAACGCCATCATCTGGAACCGCTCGATCAGGGTCGCCGCTCGGAAGGTGGTCTCCTCGAAGATGAGCGGATCAGGCCAGAACCGCACCGTGGTGCCGGTCCGAGGACTCCCGTCCGGACCATCGGGGGCAGATCCGATCACCGTCAGACGTTCGACGAGCTCTCCGCCGTCGCGGAACGCCATCGCGTGGCGCTCACCGTTGCGGTCGATCTCGACCTCGACCAGGGACGACAACGCGTTGACCACCGAGATGCCCACGCCGTGGAGCCCGCCCGAGACCTTGTAGCCGCTGCCACCGAACTTTCCACCGGCGTGCAGCACGGTGAGCACCACTTCAGCTGCGGACATGTCGGGGAACTGCGTCGACGCGTCGACGGGGATGCCACGACCGTTGTCACGTACCTCACAGCCCCCGTCAGCGAGCAGGCGTACCTCGATCCTGCTCGCGTGGCCCGCCATGGCCTCGTCCACGGAGTTGTCCACGACCTCGTACACCATGTGGTGCAGGCCCGACGGACCGGTCGAACCGATGTACATACCGGGACGTTTGCGAACCGCTTCGAGTCCCTCGAGGACCTGGATCGCGTCGGCGTCATAGGTTGTGGATTCAGTGGACAAGCGGGGCCTCCGGCCAACGGTTCCAACAGCCGCCATCTGCTCGGGCAGGCAGGCCCGGAGGTTGTGGAAAACCTGTGGACCCGTCACGCCTCCCCACCGAGGTGTCGACCCTCGATGGTACCACTCCGGCGACCCCCTCCCGTGCCGTCAACCGGGTGATGGAGCCCGGGTCTCACCGGAGGTGTGACGCAGCTCCGACCTTCACCACGACGGTGTGCACCATGCCCTCCCCCACGACCGACGCCACCGCCGTCGCCAGGTCCGCCGCGCTCCATCGCAGCTGCTCCGCCGTGGCGGGATCGGAGGTCGAGACGGTGAGTTCTCCGTTGCGGATCGCCGTGGGCAGCGACCGTGTTGCGAGTGGTGCGCCCACGAGTGCGGGCCAGTGCCGTTCGACCTCGGCCAGCACATCCGGTCGTGCCAGACCGAGCCGCTGGTGCAGGTTCCGCAACGAGTCATCGACGGAGCGGACGCTCTCGTCGGCGTTGCGGAGCGGCTCCCAGGTCACACCTCGACGATAGTGCCGGGCCGGACCTCGAGGATCTGATCGGCCTCCACCCCCGTCGGGAGACCGGTGGCGCTCGACAGCAACGTCTGGCCCGGCGGCAGCGACGCCAACAACGCAGCGGACCGCTCCGGGTCCAACTCCGACACAACGTCGTCGAGCAGGAGCACCGGTGGGGCACCGGTCGTCTGGTCGACCAGACGATGTGACGCGAGTCGGAGCCCCAGCGCGATGCATCGTTGTTCGCCCTGTGACGCATGGGTTCTCGCAGGGAGGCCCTCCAACGACACGAAGAGGTCGTCACGGTGAGGACCAACCAGCGTGACGCCGCGACGCAGTTCGTCCTCGCGCACCCGTTGCAGCGAAGCCGCGAGCCCATCCTCCCGCCAAGGAGCTTGGTATTCCAGGTGCACATGGTGCTCGATCCCCGCGACGTCGCGATACGCATCGCTGACCAGCGGGAGCAGTTGCGACACCGCTTCGGTCCGCCGTGCGACCAACTGCTCGCCCGCGGTCACGAGCTTCGTGTCCCACACCTCCAAGGTCATCGCAGCTGCGTCGTCCAGCTTCCCCCGCGTCTGCTTGAGCAGCGCGTTGCGCTGCCGCAACGCGCGTTCGTACTCCGCACGCACGGCGTCTTGCCGGGGATCGAGCGACACCACCAGACGATCGAGGAACGACCTGCGGGCAGAGGGACCGGCCTTCAGCAGCTGCAGGTCGTCGGGTGAGAAGATCGTCACGCGCAGCGCGCCCAGGAGCTCGCTCGTGCGCGCCAACCGCTGACGGTTCAACAGGACCCGGTTCCGGCCGTTGGGTCTGAGCTCACACTCGATCAGCTGCTCCCGACCCGCCTCGGTCACCTCGCCACGAACGATGCCCCGATCAGCGCCGGCGCGGACCAGCGCGTCGGTCGGAGCACCCCGGAAGGACTCGAGCAACGCCAGGTACGCGACCGCCTCGAGCAGGTTCGTCTTGCCGACCCCGTTCGGGCCGAGCACGGCGCAGAGTCCGCTGGTCAATTCGAGGTCGACGAACTCGTAGGACCGGATGTCGGTCAGCCAGAGGTGACGGAGCTGCACCCTGGGTCAGGACACCCGCACCGGCATCAGCAGGTAGAGGAACTCGTCACCCTCGATCGGCCGCAGCAGCGCTGGCTTCAACTTGTCGACGGTCTCGAGGCACACCTCGTCGCCCGGGGTCACCTCGAGCCCGTCCACGAGGTACTCGGGGTTGAACGCCACCATCAGTTCCTCGCCCTGGTACTTGGCGTCGAGCTCCTCGGCCGCCTCGCCGAGATCCGGTGTGACCGCGAGGAGCTCGACGAGGCCGTCACGCATCGTCAGACGGATCGGAGTGTTCTCGCGTGCCATCAGCTTCACCCGTCGCACCGCGTCGAGCAGTGCCTGGCGGTCGACCTCGAGCCGGTTCGGCTGCGACTCCGGGATGAGCCCGCGGTAGTTCGGGAACTCGCCTTCGATCAGGCGGGTGGTCACGTGCAGGTCTCCGACCTGGAAGGACGCGTCGCGCTCACCGAGCACCAGCGTGACCTCGGTCTGGTCGTCGAGCGCACGAGCGAGTTCGGTCAGCGCACGCGAGGGCACCAGCACGGTCTGGCCCTCGCGCAAGGCCGTGGCGCCGGGGAGATCAC
>SKRR01000194.1 GCA_007118345.1 Microthrixaceae bacterium
GCTGGACCGCGCGGTGGCGGAGGGGGTCCCGACGCTCGGGGTGTGCCTGGGCGCCCAGCTCCTGGCAGCGGCCACCGGCGGTGTGGTGCGGGCGGGCCACGGTCCGGAGATCGGGTGGGGACCCGTCCGTCTCGATCCAGCCGCCGAGCGCGACCCGCTCTTCGCCGGGTTGCCCGACGAGCTGACGGTGTTGCACTGGCACGGCGAGACCTACGACCTGCCCCCCGACGCGGTCAGGTTGGCCGGGTCGTCCAGCTACGACGAGCAGGCGTTCCGTGTGGGGGACCGCGCGTGGGGGTTGCAGTTCCACGTCGAGGTCGAGCAGCAGCACGTGACGGCCTTCGTGGACACGTTCCCCCGCGACGCCGACCGTGCCCCGGGTGGCGGGAACGGCATCAGGGCCGCCACGCCCTCGGCGTTGGGGAAGCTGCGCCCGTACCGTGACCTGGTGCTCGCGAGGTTCGCCCAGGTGGTTGCGACCCGGCGAGGCTGACCGGGCCCACGACGGCCTCGGGCCGCCGGAGCGATGCCCACGCTCAGCGCGGCGCCTCGACGAACACCTCGTGGAACTCGACGGGCGGCGGGACCTCGACCTGCTCGTAGGTGCAGTCCGCTGGCTGCTTGTCGGGTCGCCAGCGGAGGAACCTCGCGGGGTGGCGGAACCGGCCCGAGGTCACGTTCTCATACGTCACCTCGGCCACGAGCTCGCAGCGCAGCGGCACCCACTCCAGGTCTCGCCCACCCGACCAGCGGCTCGGTGCGCCGGGCATTCGCACGCTGGCGCCGCCCTCGTCGTCGACCGATGCCCGGCCGTCGCCCGAGCCGTCGAGGCCGTTGCCGTCGATCCAGGGGTGGCCCTCGGCCGCACCCTCCTCGAACACGAGGAGCTCGCCCTGGAGGGTCCGGCGCAGCGACGCGGCGAACGCCGAGGCGACGCCGACGTGGTGCAGTCGTGGGGGGTCGGCGTCGTCGAACAGCCCCAGCAGCAACGACCCGACGCCGCCGTCCTTGTGCAGCCGGTAGCCGGCCACCACGCAGTCGGCGGTGCGGTGGTGCTTCACCTTGATCTGGGTGCGCTTGTCCTCGACGTAGGGGGCGTCGACCGCCTTGGCCATGACCCCGTCGAACCCCGACCCCTCGAACCGCTCGTACCAGTCGAGTGCCTGGTCCGGATCGGTCGTCGCCGGCGTCAGGTGGATCGGGGGTCGAGCGTCGCCGAGCACCTCGACGAGCAGGTCCCGTCGCTGCTGCAGCGGCTCCGGGCGGAGGTCGCGGTCGCCGAGGGCGAGCAGGTCGAAGACGACGAAGCTCGCCGGGGTCGCCGAGGCCAACCGCGTCACCCGTGACTCGGCGGGGTGGATCCGTTGACCGAGCAGATCGAAGTCCAGGCCCTCGGGGGTGGGCACCACGAGCTCCCCGTCGACCACGCAACGTTCGGGCAGGTTGGCGCGGAGCGGCTCGAGCAGCTCGGGGAAGTAGCGGGTGAGAAGCTTGGTGTTGCGGCTCGTCAGCTCGACCTCGTCGCCGTCGCGGAACGCGATGCAGCGGAAGCCGTCCCACTTCGGTTCGTAGAGCACGTCCCCACGGGGGAGCTCCTTGGCGGCCTTGGCGAGCATGGGCTTCACCGGCGGTGTCACGGGCAGCGTCACGGAGCCACCAGGTCGGCCTCACCGGCGGGGTCGTCGACGCCGTCGGGGAGGAGCCGGTCGAGCAGGCGCTCCGGGTCGTCGTCGGCGAGCAGCAGCTCGCTCACCCTCGGCTGGCACAGCCCCCGCTCCACCGAGTGGTCGATGAACGCGATCAGGTGGTCGTAGTAGCCCCCGACGTTGAGGATGCCGACGGGCTTGGGGTGGATGCCCAGGTAGCTCCAGCAGAGGACCTCGAACAGCTCCTCCATCGTGCCGATCCCGCCGGGCAGGGTCATGAAGGCGTCGGCTGCGTCGAACATCTCACGTTTGCGCACGGTCATGTCCGCCACGTGGCGCAGCTCGGACAGCCCGTTGTGGCCGACCTCGCGGTCGGCGAGCTGATGGGTGATGACGCCGATGACGTGGCTGCCCGACTCGAGGGCTGCATCGGCCACCACGCCCATCAGGCCGACGTGTCCGCCGCCGTAGACCAGGTCGGCGCCGCGTCCACCGATGAGTCGACCGACGCGGTCCGCAGCCTCGACGAACGCCGGGTCGTCACCGTTGCGGGAACCGCAGTAGATGCACAGCCGTGGTCGCCCCGTCGCAGTCACGGCCGCGACCGTACCGCGCGCCGTCGCTGCACTCCGGGCGGGTGGGTGCTGCACTTTGGGCGGGTGCGGCAGCCCCGGCTACCGTTCGGGACCATGGAACATCCCATCGGGGAGCGGGTCGACGACCTGCGAGCTCGACGCGAAGAGGCCCTTCAGCCCGGCTCCGATCGATCGGTCGCCCGCCAGCACGAACGCGGCAAGATGCTCGCCCGCGAGCGCATCCACTACTTCCTCGATGACGACTCGTTCCACGAGCTCGACATGCTCGCCCGCCACCGTGCCGGCGACGCCCTGGTCGACCGGCCCTACGGCGACGGTGTCATCACCGGATGGGGCACCGTCGACGGTCGCAAGGTCTTCGTGTTCAGCCAGGACTTCACCGTGTACGGCGGCGCCCTGGGCGAGGTCTTCGCCGAGAAGATCCACAAGGTGATGGACCTGGCGCTCAAGGTCGGCGCCCCGCTGATCGGGCTCAACGACGGCGCCGGTGCCCGCATCCAGGAAGGTGTGGTCTCGCTCGCCAGCTACGGCGGCATCTTCTACCGCAACGTCAAGGCTTCCGGCGTCACGCCGCAGGTCTCGGTGATCATGGGCCCGTGCGCCGGCGGTGCGGTGTACAGCCCTGTCATGACCGATTTCGTGATGATGGTCGACGAGACGTCGTACATGTTCATCACCGGTCCCGACGTGGTGAAGCAGGTGACCGGCGAGAACGTCAGCCAGCAGGACCTCGGCGGCGCTCGCGTCCACACCGGCACCTCGGGCGTGGCGCAATTCATCTCCGCCGACGACAAGGCCGCACTCGACGACGTGCGCTACCTGCTGTCGTTCCTGCCGTCGAACAACCTCGACGAGGCTCCGTTCGAACCGACCGACGATCCGTCCGACCGCCGGTGTGAGGAGCTGTACGACCTCATCCCTGCCTCACCGAACCAGCCCTACGACATGCGCGAGGTCATCCGCATCGTCGCCGACGACGGCGAGTTCTTCGAGTACGGCCGCGACTGGGCCGGATCGATCACCTGCGGCTTCGCTCGTCTCGGTGGCCAGTCCGTCGGCGTCGTGGGCAACCAGCCGGCCATGTTCGCCGGCGTGCTCGACATCGAGTCCTCGTCCAAGGCCGCCAGGTTCGTCCGCACCTGCGACGCCTTCAACGTGCCGCTGATCACCTTCGTCGACGTGCCCGGGTTCCTGCCGGGGGTCGACCAGGAGCACGGCGGCATCATCCGCCACGGCGCCAAGCTGCTCTACGCCTACTGCGAGGCCACGGTGCCCCGCATCTCGGTCATCACCCGCAAGGCCTACGGCGGCGCCTACGTGGTGATGGACTCCAAGTCGATCGGTTCGGATCTGGCCTTTGCGTGGCCGTCCGCGGAGCTGGCGGTGATGGGTGCCCAGGGTGCGGTCGAGATCGTCAACCGTCGGGAGCTCCTCGAGGCCGACGACCCCGCCGCCCGTCGCGCCGAGCTCATCGGTGTCTACGAGGAGAACTTCCTCAACCCGTGGGAGGCCACCGACCGCGGCTACATCGACGACGTGATCGACCCGGCCGAGACCC
>SKRR01000212.1 GCA_007118345.1 Microthrixaceae bacterium
CCACGGCCGGTCGAGCTCACCGATCGACTCACTGCAGCTCTCGGAAAGCGACGACCTATCGAACGCACATCGGGTCAGATGCCGCCCGTGCATCGTGCCTGCGACCGCCGGTGCACGTGGTCATCGTGACCTCCTGCCGGCGTTCGGTGACACGTCCTCACCGTCGTTTGATGGTCAGGATCGGAACGCCACGTTCCGTTTCGAGCCAGCAAGCGGTGTCGCACGGCTGCCCCACTCGTGCCGTTCGGGGCGTAGGGTCCAAACCCCAGCGGCAGATTCAGACGACGGTCTCATGATGCCGTGCGCGCCCTCGCGGCTTTTCTGACACGCCCGAGCTCCAAGAGGGTCGATGTGTATGCGTGAAGCGTCGCACTCTCGATCCCGTTGAAGCGCCAGCGCCGGACTTCCTGACCGTCGAGGAGGCGGCCGCCGTACTCCGAATCGGGCGCACGAACGCGTACGCGATGGTGAGGACCTTCCTCCGCACGCAGGGAGCAAAGGGAATCCCAGCACTTCGGATCGGTCGTCAGGTCCGCGTTCCGAGGGCTGCGCTCGAGTCATGGCACGGTGGCCCGCTGACCTGGCCGCCGAATCGCGCCCAGTCGCCCGACTCCCTCGCGCCCGGCCCACAGGACCATCTCCGGCGGCCGGTGCGACCCGATCGCCGAGCGCGCTCCTCCATCGTCGTCGAGCAGCTCGAGCTGCTCGACGACTGACGAGGTCCCGCCGTGACCCACCGCACCGCAACCACAGGAGCCTTCGTCCTCAACAGGCCAGACGAGTGCACAGTCACGAGGTCGAGGGGTGGTGGCGGGACGTGACGGTGCGGGTGACGACCCTGAAGGGTGTCGGCGCTGGTGACTACTACCTCGAGGGTGGTGGTCTGCCGGGCTACTTCGTCGATGTCGACGAGCCGCGCGGTGTCTGGTTCGGGGCCGGCGCCGAGTGGCTGTTCCTGGACGGCGAGGTCGTTGACGAGCATTTCGGTGCGGTGATGGCTGGTGTTGATCCGTATGACCCGGATCGGTTGTTGGGTCGGGCGTTCGATGAGGGTTCGGTGCGCGGCTTTGATGTGACGGCGTCGGCGCCGAAGTCGGTGTCGGTGCTGTTCGCGCTCGGCGATCACCGTGTCCGCCGTGAGGTGCTCGCTGCGCATGATCAGGCGGTCGCCGCGATGGCGGGCTGGATCGAAGACCATGCGCATACGCGGTTCCGGATCGGCGGTGAGGTGGCGGTGGTCGATGCCGAGGGGATCGTGGCGGCGACGTTCCGGCAGCACACGAGCCGGGCGTTGGACCCCCAGCTCCACACCCATGTGGTGATCGCCAACCGGGTGCGATCGCCGGATGGGCGGTGGTTGGCGTTGGATGCCCGCACGATCAAACGCGATCAGCGGACACTGTCGGCGTTGTATCACGCTGGTCTGCGCGCCGAGTTGACCCGCCGGCTCGGGGTCCGCTGGCGAATCCCGGCCAACGGGATCGCCGAGATTGTCGACGTGGCCGATGAGGTGATGGCCGAGTTCTGCACCCGCAGCGTCGATGTCGAGGACCGTGTCGCGGTCAAGCTCGACCGGTTCGTCGACACCATCGGTCGCGAACCGACACCTCGGGAGCGGTGGCGGCTCGAACGCGAAGCCGTGATCGACTCCCGCCCCGCCAAGACCACCGGCGTCGACGCGGCAGCGTTGCACGCCCACTGGCGCAACCAGGTCGAAGCGCTCGGCGTCGACCCCGACGCCGTTGTCACCGACGCGATCGGGCGGGTCGAGCGTGTCCATCGGCTGGCCGATGAGGTGGTGCCGGTGACCGAGGTCGCCTTGTTGGCGATCGCGGACAAGCAGTCGTCGTGGCGGCCGGCCGAACTCACCCGCGAAGCCGCCGCGGTCACACCGACCACGATCGCCGCGACCGCGCACGACGTCGTCGGCTGGGTCGACCAGATCGCCCATCACCTCGAAACCGACCGCTGTGTGGACATTTCCCGACCGGTTCCAGCTGGGGTCCGTTGTCGTCGGGATGGGCGGCCGGTCACCGAATCAGCGATGGATCGTGCGCTCACCACCGAGGCGATCCTCGACCAAGAACACGCCCTGATCCACTGGGCCGAACAGCGCACCACCACCGGCGGCGCCGATCAGCGGGCCGCCGTCGAACACACCAGCCGGGCGTTGACCCGCCCGCAGGCCGAAGCCGCCGCAGCCGTCGCCGGCCGTCGCCGGCTGGTGTTGATCGTCGGCCCCGCCGGGACCGGCAAGACCACCGCGCTCGAACCCGCCGTCCGCCACCTCCAGGTCAACGGCCGAGCGGTGTTCGGTGTCGCCCCCTCGGCGGCTGCGGCGAAGGTGCTGGCGGTCGAGACCGGTGTCGATGCCGACACGATCGACAAGCTCCTCATCGAACACCGCACCCGCACCCGGCCATCTGCCCCACGATTCGATCTTCCTGCTGGGGCGACGGTGATCGTCGACTTATGTCGACCCCGGGATTATGCCGACCCGGTCTGGCGGTGGAAGAGATCGGTGAGTCGTGGCTGGGCTGTGGCGTCTGGGGCGGGTTGGTGTGGTCGGGATAATGCCGGTGCGGTCGTGAACGCTCCTGTTGATCCTGGCGTGGTGCCGGGGAGAACAGGAGATGCATGTCATGGCACGAATCGCGCGAGCGGATGTGGGGCCGTTGGCCCCGTACGGGGACGGCTACCGGGAGCTGCTGGCCGGGCTCGGGTACACGCCCGATGGGGTGGTCCGGAAGTTGTGGGAGCTGGGCCGGCTCAGCGACTGGATGGTCCGTAACGCGCTGGGCCCGGAGAATCTGACCGCAGCTCGGTTCGACGAGTTCAGCGCCTTGTGCAAGGCGAGGGTCGAACGGCCGGTCGGCTACCGCACCCTGGCCCCGTTGGTCGGCTACCTGCGTGGCCTCGGTGTTGTCCCCGAGGAGATGGCCGGTGCGTCGCCGGTCGATGAACTGGTCGAGCGCTACCGGTCTTGGATGGTCACCGAGCGGGCGCTGGCTGCTCGCACCGTGGAGCGTTACGAGGCGACGGCTCACCGTTTCCTGACCGCACGCGCCAGCCGACGGGGCGGTGGTTGTGGCGCTGAGGAGCTGGCCGGGTCGGAGGTGTTCGAGTTCTTGTTGGCCGAGACGGGGCGGGTCTCGGTCGGCTCGGCCAAGGGCCGGGTCGCCGAGCTGCGCTGTCTGCTGCGGTTCTTGTTCCTGCAGGGCTTCACCGAGACGCCGTTGGCGGTGTCGATCCCACCGGTCGCTGGCTGGCGGGACACGGCCTTGCCGGCCACCTTGTCGCGGTCGCAGGTCGAGTCGATCGTGGCCGCCCACGACACGACGACGGTGACGGGCCGACGGAACCATGCGATCGTGTTGATCCTTGCCCGGCTCGGACTACGGGCCGCCGAGGTCGGCGCCCTGCAGCTCGAGGATCTGGACTGGCGGGCCGGGCAGATGGTCGTGCGGGGCAAGGCCCGCCGGGACGACCCGCTGCCGTTGCCCGCCGATGTCGGCGAAGCGATCGCTGCGTATCTCACCGAAGGCCGGCCGGGCACGCCGTGTCGGGCGGTGTTCATCACCCGGTTCGCGCCGTTGCGGGGCTTGGCGCCGCAGTCGGTGTCCAAGATCGTCTACGACGCCAGCCGCCGTGCCGGCATCGATCCGCCGGTGTGCTCGCACCGGCTCCGTCACGCTCTGGCCACCGACATGCTCTGCGCCGGTGTGCTCCTTGGCGACATCGGCCAGGTTTTTTTTTTT
>SKRR01000076.1 GCA_007118345.1 Microthrixaceae bacterium
CAGACGAGAGGGTGCAGAACCGGTCCGGACTCGCAGGCCTCGTGATGCACCCATGCCGGCCGCGACTTCGGGCCGTCGCCATCCCTCGGATAGCTGACCTCCGAGAATGGACACTTCTCGGGGGTCACACACCATGCCTCGGACCATCATCGCCTGGGCTCGACAACCGCTTGGGGTGGTGACCGATATTCTGACCGCTCTGGAGCAACGGCCCACGCGCACCTTGAAGCGAGCGGGCATCGGTCACACCGCGGACGTATCGGCGCGCAGGTTGAAGCGGCTAGGTCGAGCACGGCCCAGTTGATGTTCCGTACAGCATCCGTGTCCGCAGGGAGCACCATGCCGGCGAGCTCCCAGAGTTCATCGTCGACAGTCTTGTGATCCGGCGTGCTCAAGCGACCGAAGTAGCGCCGGTAGACGCGCGCGCTGGTTCCGTCGACGGTTGGCATCCCGAGCGTGGCGGCCGCCGCGTACAGGCCGACACCGGGGAGGGACATCAGTTCGTCGACCGAGCTGGGGAAGCTCGGTTCATCGCAAAGTGTCTGCGCCAGGGCAATCAGCTGGCTTGTCCGACCTGTGAGGCCGAGGGGCCGGATAACCTCGATGACTTCATCGACATCCGCATCGGCGAGGTCTGCGGGGATTGGCCACCGTTCGAAGAACCGGTCGGTGACCTTGGCGACCGTTGTGCTGCGCGAGCGGCGTAGGAGGACCTCGCAGATCAGTATGCGGTAGGGGTCGTCGGTCGCCCGCCACGGGAACTCGCGGCCGTGCTCCGCGAACCAGTCGAGGAGTCGACTGGCAAAGAAGTCGGGGTCAGCTTGCTGCTCGAACATGTCCCGCAGGGTAGGCAACACCTGGAGACGCGATCGCCCTAACCTCACGGCTCATCGAAGGGGTTGCGGTGTACGACGTCGGGGACCCGTCCGCGATCGAACGGCAGGCCCGTGGACTAGTAGACCGTCGGGTCGGCGAGCTGGTCGACGTGGTCGCGGGTGAGCAGCAGGGCACCTACACCAAGGGTTCAGTAGGCCGCTACGTCGAGACCTACTTCGGGCTCGAAGCGAGTTCCGAGGCCGGACCTGACTTCGTTGAGGCCGGTGTCGAGCTGAAGTCGGTGCCGCTCCACCGGAAGGGCGGTCCGTACACGGCGAAGGAGCGGACCTTCATCACGGCGATCGGCTACGCCACCGTCGCCGACCAGGCATTCGACGGCTCTCCCCTGGACCTCAAGACCCGCTCCACCCTGTACGTCTTCTACGAGTGGCGACCCGAGGTATCCATCGCCGAGTTCAAGGTCCTCGGCGTGCTGCTCCATGAGCGCGACGAACTCGACGAGCTGATGCTACGCGAGCTGCATGAGCACGTGAAGGATGCGGTCCGATCGGGCCGGGCACATGAGCTCAGCGAGGGTGATACGTGGGGTGTCGGCGCGGCGACCAAGGATGCCGGTGGTCGCTGGGTGGACCAACCCTTCAGTTCGGAACCCGCCCGTCGGCGGGCCTTCGCCTACAAGCCCGCCTACACGACCCGGTTGTGGCAGCTCGCCAAACACCGCGCCGCTCAGGACGCTGTGCCGGTGGGCCTTCCGGACAGTCTCGCCGGGTTCGCTGCCGAGGTGGCGGACAAGGTGCAGGCCAGGCGGAGTGTCTCGGTCGCCGAACTCGTGCAGGAACTCGCACCGGACAAGGACCCCACCGCGAAGAACATCGTGTCCATCGTCTCCCGTCGGCTGTTGGGCTCCGAGGGGCGCCGTGACGTCGAGGCCTTCGAGCGGTTGGGTATAACCATCCGGACGATCCGTGTGGACCCCGCGACGTTCCTGCCCCACGAGGACGTGTCGTTCCCGGCCTTCGACCCCCGTGAGCTCGTCGAGCAGGAATGGGAATCGTCGGATCTGCTCCCGCTGATCTCCTCGCTGTACCTCATGGTGTTCGTCGCGGCGCCGACGGAGTCCGTGCTCGACGCACGCCTGCTGGGCGGGTTCTTCTGGCGACCCGCCACAGACGAGCTCGCCACCATGGGGCGCGAGTGGGAGTCGCTGCGCCGAGCCTTCGCCGAGAGCCGCCCCGAGAAGCGCCCGCAGGCGAGCGAGACCGAGATCCTGCATGTGCGCCCGCACGGCCGAGACAAGCGGGACACACTGTCGCTGCCGTCAGGACGGGCGTTCGTGAAGTCGTCGTTCTGGCTCAACCGCGGGTTCGTCGGACGGCTCGTCGCCGAACACCTCGGCGATCAGGCCGACCGAGCACTCTGACCTCGGGTGGCAGCACGGGCGGCGATCTCTCGTCCGATCCGCTCGACGATCCCGACCACCAGCGCGTTGCCGACCATGAACGCGCGGCGGCCATCCGACATCCCCTCGGTCCAGCCGTCCGGGAACATGTTGAGCCGCTCGAGCTCCACCGGGGTCAGCCGGCGGTAGACGCCCTCCTGCTGCACCACCAACTTGAAGCGAGATGGTGACCGCCCGCCTTCGCCGGTCAGCACCGTGCGTGCCGCCCGGTCAAGCGGCTCAGGGAAGGCGACCGCCCCCTCGGCGTAGTGGTAGCGGCCACGCGGAACCTTCTTCGCCCCCTTGAGGTAGCGCCAGGTACCGACGAGCCCCTCCTCGACATCCCGCTCGTGGTCGAGGGTGCTCGGCGCGCCAAGTTCCTCCTCCGGGATCAGGAACTGCGGGAAGCGCTCACGGACCTCCTCGAAGGGGAGCAGCATCTCCCCGAGGGACCATCGCTTGCCGTCGTAGGTCGATGCAACATCCGCGGTCCAGGCGACCCCGCCCACCATAACCCCGGCATTGCGCCACGGGCTGACCGGATGCTGGGCCCACCGCTCGCTGATGTCGTAGGGGTCCACCTCGGAGGCGGTCGCTCCCAGGCTCACGGTGTCTTCCCGGGGCACGTCAGCGAGCTGGCATTCGAGCGCGTTGGCGAGCACCCCGGACCGCTGCACCTGCCGTGCCCCGAGCTCACCGACGAGCTTGACCCAACGGCGAGGGTCGATCGTCAACCTCTCAGCCGTTGCGCCGAGTTCGCCGAGCTGCTCGGTCTGCCGGGTGGCGTAGACGAACACGCGGCGTCGGCGCTGCGGGAACCCGTAGTCCTCCGCGTTGATCACCCGCCACTCGACCGCGTAGCCCAGCTGTGCGAAACAGGCCAGCATCACGGCGAAGTCGCGTCCCCGCTGGGTCGATGGGGACTTCAACAGCCGGTCGACGTTCTCGAGCAGGACGTGCGGGGGCCGGTACTGCTGCAGGATCCGGGCGATCTCCCACCACAGGATCCCCTTGCCGCCTCCGAGGCCCTGCGCCTGGCTCAGCGGCTTCGCGACGGAGTAGTCCTGGCAGGGGAAACCGCCGACGAGCAGGTCGAACCCCTTCGGCAGCGCGTCGTCGCGCCCGCCAACCTGCGACCACCGGGCGACCGTGCGGCCGTCGTAGCGCGGTACTCCGAGGTCGTTGAGCAACTTGGCGATGTCATCGTTGACGTGCGTCCCCCGGGCGGCGAACGTCGCGGCATACCGGTCGAAGGCAGACTGGCTCTTCGTGGAGGGCTCCCACTGATTGCCCCACACCACCTCCCAGTGGGACCGGTCGGGTTCCTTCCACCGCCACCCCGAGTCCGGGTCGAAGCCCACGAGGTCGCGTTCGAGACCCAGCCGGAACCCACCCACCCCAGCGAACAGCTCGACGACCCGCCCGGGCCCTGAGGAACCTGTGCTCATCGACGCTCCTCCTGATGGTCCCGGCGTCACCTCGGGGATGATCCCCGATCGGTGTGACATGGG
>SKRR01000251.1 GCA_007118345.1 Microthrixaceae bacterium
CCTCCCACCGCGCCGCCTCCTCCCACCGCGCCGCCTCCTCCCACCGCGCCGACACGTCCGCCTGTTCGTTCGCCGGAACCTGCTCAGGCCGCCCCCGCACCGCCGGCCCGCGACGGTCGCTGGACCCGCCAGCCGGGAGCGGACGGCCGAGGTACGTCGACGCGGGGGCCGCTCCCTGCCGGTTCCCCGTTCGCACGAACACCATCGGGCAGGTCACGTGAGGTGGCCGGCCTGGACCGCGCCGCCCGCCTGCGACTGGAGCCGTCGATCGACGACCTGAACCCGGCGTCGGTCGACGACGGCGCGGTTGCACTCACAGGTCTCGCTCGTTGCCTCGACGCTGGCGAGCACCTTCGTGGTGTCGTGACCGGATGGGTGCGAGGCGTCCCCTGCGCAGTGGCCCGCACCGACGATCGCTGGGTCATCGTCGCCGCTCGTTTCCCCGAGCCGGTCGTCGAATCGCTCCCGGCCGACCGGGTCGAGGTGGCGCTGTACGGCGCTCCCGGCGCGTCAACGGTCTCACTCACGATCGTGCACCGACGCAAGCTGCTCGAGGTCACCAGCGTGCGCGACGTCTCCGTCGCGACGGCGCTGGTCGAGGGCCCGGGCGCCCAGCAGCGCTCCGCCGGCTACTTCTGAGCCGGGTCCGGTCAGCCGGCGGTGGCCAAGCTCAGGTGGACGACCTCGCCATCGGTGCGCAGGGGATCGACCGCCGCTGGCTCCGAATCGGCTGCCACGTCGGCACCGGCGCGGGAGTCCAAGCCGAGCTCGGTGGCGAGCACCTGTTCGGCGATCCAGCGGCGGTGCGGTTCGAGTGACGCCACCAGCGCTTCGGACCCGCTGATCGTCAGGATGATCCGATCGCTGATGTGCAGACCTGCGTCGCGTCGTGCCTGCTGCACGTGACGCACCACGTCCCTGGCCCGACCCTCGTCGCGCAACTCGTCGTCGACCTCGGTGTCGAGCTCGACCACGGCATCGTTCGCCCGCAGCGGAGCGGCGGCCATCCCGGCGCGTGGTTCGATCAGGAGTTCGAAGTCATCCTCGCCGAGCGTCTGGCCCGCCACCGCAACCGTCCCGTCGGCGTCGCTGGTCCAATCGCCGGACTTGGCGGCGCGGATCACGTCCTGGACCGCCCCGCCGAGACGCGGACCGAGCACCTTGGCATTCGGCCGGAGCACGAGGTCACCGACGCTGGTGACGTCGTCGGTGAGCACCACCTCCTTGACGTTCACCTCGTCGCGCACCAGGTGGAGGAGTCCGTCGAGCGAGTCGGTGTCGGTGCCGGCCACGGTCAGACGCCGAAGCGGCAGGCGGGTCCGGAGGCGGTGCTCCTCGCGAAGTCCGAGCGCCACCGAGCACACCTCCCGCACTCGATCCATCGAGGCGACGAGACCGGCGTCCACGGGGAACTCCCCGGCGTCGGGCCAGTCCTCGAGGTGGACCGATCCGTTGCCGTCGGCTCCTGCGCCGCACAGCCCGAGGTGGACCTCTTCGGCCACGAACGGCAGCAGCGGAGCGACGACACGGGTGAGTGTGGTGAGGACGGTGAACAACGTGTCGTACGCGTCGGCCTTGTCGGCCGTGGCGGCGGCGTCGCCACCACCGGGTGCCCAGAACCGCTCACGGGACCGCCGGATGTACCAGTTGTTGAGCGCGTCGACGAAGGCCTGCACGTCGGCGCACGCGCCGGCGATGTCGAAGGAATCCATGCGGTCGGTGACCGAACGGACCAGCTCGCCGGTCTTGGCCAGGACGTAGCGGTCGAGCAGACCGGTGGCGTCGGTGCGCCGACGTGCACGGTGCCCGTCGGCGTTCGCGTACATCGTGAAGAACGAGTACGCGTTCCAGATCGGGTTGAGGACCAGCCGGATGACCTCGGTGAAGTCCGACGCGTCGGTCGAGATGCGCAGGTCGCCGCCGCGCAGGATCGGCGACGACATCAGGTGCCAGCGGAGGGCGTCGGAGCCGTGCGACTCGAAGACCTCCTCGGGATCGGGGTAGTTGCGCAGCTTCTTGGACAGCTTGCGGCCCTCGTGGTCGAGCACCACTCCGTGGCAGATCACGTTGGAGAACGCCGGCCGGTCGAACAGCGCACCGGAGAGCACGTGGAGCGTGTAGAACCACCCGCGGGTCTGGGCGATGTACTCGACGATGAAGTCCGCCGGCGCGTGCTCGTCGAACCACTCCTTGTTGTCGAACGGGTAGTGCACCTGGGCGAAGGGCATCGCTCCCGACTCGAACCAGCAGTCGAACACCTCGGTCACCCGCCGCATCGTCGAGTTGCCGGTGGGATCGTCGGGGTTCGGCCGGGTCAGCTCGTCGACCACCGGCCGGTGCAGGGTGTCCGGGCGCACGCCGAAGTCGCGTTCGATCTCGTCGAGCGAGCCGTAGACGTCGATCCGGGGGTACGCCGGGTCGTCGCTGCGCCACACCGGGATCGGCGAGCCCCAGAAGCGGTTGCGCGAGATCGACCAGTCGCGAGCCCCTTCGAGCCACTTGCCGAACTGGCCGTCGCGCACGTGTTCCGGGATCCAGTTGATGTGCTGGTTCAGCTCGACGAGTCGGTCGCGGATCGCGGTGACCTCGACGTACCAGGACGACACGGCCTTGTAGATGATCGGCGTGTCGGTGCGCCAGCAGTGCGGATAGTTGTGGTCGTAGGTGTCGTGACGCACGAGGTCACCGGCCGACTTCAGGTCGGCGATGATCAACGGGTTGGCGTCGAAGACGTTCCGGCCCTCGTAGTCGGTGACCGACGCGGTGAAGCGGCCGGAGTCGTCGACGGGCACGACCAAGGTGATGCCGGCCGCCTCGCAGACCCGTTGGTCGTCCTCGCCGAAACCCGGCGCCATATGCACCACGCCCGTGCCGTCGTCGTCGGTCACGTAGTCGTCGACGAGCACCCGGAAGCTGTCAGGGTGGTCGGTGAAGTACCCCAGCAGTGGGCGGTAGCGCAGCTCGGCCAGCTCGCGTCCTGCAAGGGTGGTCAGCACCCGGTGGCCATCGCCGAGCTGACTCGCGTAGGCGTCGAGCCGGTTGGCGCCGAGCAGCACCCGTCGTCCGGGACGGGGTCCGTCGGTGGTCTCGACCACGGCGTACTCGACGTCGGGACCGACGGCGAGCGCCAGGTTGGACGGGAGGGTCCACGGCGTGGTGGTCCACGCCCAGATCTCGACGGGTGAGTCGCCATCGAGCGCGTCCGGGAGGCCGAGTGATGCCGCTCGATCGAGGCGGAACGCCACGGTGATGGCCGGATCCTGGCGGGGCCGGGTGGCGTCGTCGAGCCGGATCTCGAAGTTCGACAGTGGGGTCTCCGCTCCCCAGGAGTACGGCATGACCCGGTATGCCTCGTACACCAGACCCTTGTCCCAGAGTTGTGAGAAGGCCCAGATCACGGACTCCATGTAGGTGGTGTCCATCGTCTTGTAGTCGTCGTCGAAGTCGACCCACCGGGCCTGTCGGGTGACGTAACGCTCCCACTCGCCGGTGAAGCGCAGCACCGAGGTGCGGCACGCGTCGTTGAAGCGGTCGATGCCGAAGTCGGTGATCGCCGCGCGCCCGGAGACCCCGAGCTCCTTCTCGGTCTGCATCTCGGCCGGCAGGCCATGGCAGTCCCAGCCGAACCGCCGCTCGACCCGGTGCCCGCGCATGGTCTGGTAGCGGGGGACGACGTCCTTCACGTAGCCGGTGAGCAGGTGGCCGTAGTGCGGCAGCCCGTTCGCGAAGGGAGGCCCGTCGTAGAACACGAACTCGTGGTCGGCCGGACGCTGCTC
>SKRR01000026.1 GCA_007118345.1 Microthrixaceae bacterium
ACCCTGCCCGGTGCGCAACCGGGCACTCGCGCGCGAGGTCGCGGACCGTGGGGCGGTGCTGTCGGAGGTGCCGCCCGGCGTGCCCGGCGCCCGGTGGCGGTACCCCGTCCGCAATCGGATCCTCGCCGCGTTGGCCGATGCGGTGGTCATCGTCGAGTCGAGCGGGGGAGGTGGCTCGATGCACACGGTGCGCGCGGCGCTGGATCGGAACCGGGCGGTGATGGCGGTCCCCGGCCCGGTCGACAGCCCCGAGTCGGAGGGCACCAACGAGTTGCTCGTCGACGGGGCGGCGCCGGTACGGGACGCGGCCGATGTCCTCGCCGCGCTCGGTCACCCGCACTCGGGCGGTACGTCCGGCACCCGGGACGGCGCGCCGCCGCAGCGAGAGCGGCCGTCGGGCGACGCAGCGGCCCTGTTGGACCTCGTGTCGTGGCGAGCGGTGTCCGTCGAGGAGCTCGCGCGACGCTCAGGGCTGGGGTTCGGCAGGCTCAGCGCCGCTCTGGTCAGTTTGGAGACCGGCGGTTGGATCCTCCAACGAGCGGGCTGGGTGGAGCGTCTGGCTCGCACCCACTCAGCGTGACCGGTAGGCTACCCAGCGTCGCACCGGTTCGGGTGCGGCCGAGCGGGTGCCTGGAGGTGTGGGCATGTCAGGTCGAGTGGGGGAGACAGCCGCCCAGCAGGAGCTGCCCGACGCACCGCGTTGGCTGGTCGACGAGTTCCTCACCTCGACCTCGCTCGCGGCCTCCTCGCGGGCGGTCTACCGGCGCGACCTCCTCGATCTCATCCGGTGGAGTGCGGCGGAGCTGGGGGGCGGTCCGACGGCGCTCGACCGCACCGCAGTGCGCCGCTGGCTCGCTGCGGAGCGAAGTCGCGGTCTGGCCAGCTCCACCATCGCCCGGAAGCTCGCTGCGGTCCGTCGGTACGCCGGTTGGGCCGTACGCCACGGCCTGATGGAGCACGACCCCACGGTCGGACTCGCAGCACCGGCGGGCACGCACCGCCTGCCGACGGTGCTGCGGGCCGACGAGCTGCACCAACTGCTCGACGATTCGCCGGCTCCGGCCGCCGATGTCGATGCCGCCACCCTGACCGCACCGGCACGCCGTGACGATGCGGTGCTCGAACTGCTGTACGGCTCGGGTCTGCGGGTGTCGGAGCTCTGCGGTCTCGACGTCACCGACGTGGACCTCGACCGCGGGCGTGTCCGCGTCTGGGGGAAGGGCGCCCGCGAGCGGATCCTGCCCCTGACCGAGCCGTGCCGAGCCGCACTGCGCACCTGGTGCGAGGGTGCGAGAGCCGATTTCGTGGCACGTACCCGACGGCCGGCCGAGCCCGGCGCGATGTTCCACAACCAGGTCGGGGCTCGCCTGACGCCACGCGACGTGAGGCGCATCGTCGATCGTCGGTCGCCGGTCCCGACGCACCCCCACGCGCTCCGTCACACCTTCGCCACTCATCTTCTCGACGGAGGTGCCGACCTGAGAGTGGTCCAAGAACTCCTGGGCCACTCGGACCTGGCCACCACCCAGGTCTACACGCACGTGAGCAGAGAACGATTGCGGCGGGTCATCGAGTCCTCACACCCGAGGTCACGTGCCGTCGCCGAAGCTGGGGAACCAAGTGAGAACGACTGAGCCGACCGAGACCGAACTCGAGTCCCTCTGGGAGGAGTACAAGGGTGGCGCCAGCCCCCGAACGCGCGACGCGCTCATCGTGCACTACTCCCCGCTGGTGAAGTACGTCGCCGGTCGCCTGGCCGTGGGTCTGCCGCAGAACGTCGAGCAGGCCGACCTGATCAGCTACGGGATGTTCGGCCTCATCGACGCGATCGACAAGTTCGAACCCGAACGTGGTTACAAGTTCGAGACCTACGCGATCTCGCGGATCAAGGGTGCGATCCTCGACGAGCTCCGCTCGATCGACTGGGTGCCTCGCTCGGTGCGGTCCAAGGTGCGTCAGATCGAGAAGGCCTACGCGAAGCTTGAGGCACGGCACCACCGGCCCCCGAGCGACGAGGAGCTCGCCACCGAGCTGAAGTGGTCCGCCGACCAGCTGCAGCAGGCGCTGACCCAGATCTCCCACGTGGGGCTCGCCGCACTCGACGAGATCCTCGCTGTCGGCGGCGACCGGGGAGAATCGGTCACGCTGGGTGACACCATCGCCGACACGTCGACCCACGGTCCGATGGGAGCGTTCGAGATCACCGAGACCCGCCAGCTGTTGGCCCAGGCCATCAACGGCCTGCCCGAGCGGGAGAAGATCGTGCTCACGCTCTACTACTACGAGAACCTCACGCTCCAGGAGATCGGACGCGTCCTGGGTGTGACCGAGTCCCGTGTCTGCCAGATCCACACGAAATCCGTGCTGCACCTGCGGTCGCGCTTTTCGAGCATGGACCGCGAACCGGGCTGACGGCTCGATCCGCAACGTCGCATCTTCCCCTCCTGGATCGACACGCGCGGCGTCGCGCGGCGGGACTCGACGGAGGTCACGGTGCTGGTGGATGCGAGTCACTCCGGTGTTCCCGGAAGGCGTGCCGTGCCGGCCGCCCTGTTGATCATCGTGCTGCTGGTGCTGTGCACCCCGACGTCGACGGGAGCGAGCGTCGACGTCGGCGGCCTTCCTCGATCTCCAGCGGACGCGTGGCCGGTGGTGCCGGCGGGTACGTACCGGCCGCCGGTGGACGCAGTGGTGATCGACCCCTTCAGGGCCCCGGCGACCCCCTGGGGCCCGGGGAACCGCGGACTCGAGTACGCCACGCTCCTCGGGTCACCGGTGCGCGCCATCGGTGCCGGAGAGGTCGTCTTCGCCGGTCCGGTCGCCGGCCGACTGGCGGTCACCGTGCTGCACGCCGACGGCCGCCGGTCGAGCTACAGCGACCTGGCGTCGGTCGAGGTCCGGTTCGGTGACCTGTTGCCCAGGGGTGCCGTCGTCGGCCACGCGGGTCGGACGCTCCATCTCGGCCTGCGCGAGGGCGACCGCTACGTGGACCCGGCCGAGTTCCTCGACCGACGTCGCGCGGTCCTGGTTCCGCACCGGCCGCTCCAGCGCGTTTCGGCTCGTCCGGCTCGGCCCGCTAGAGTCGTACGTCGGTCCGAGATCGGGCCGATGCCGTCGTCCACGACGGCGAGACCACCAACTTCCGCCCGGTGACACCCTCGGTCGCCCGTGCTGCTGCACGGGCGTCGTCGCCGGGTCTCGACGAACCGAGGGTGAGGAGCACACCGTGACTGCAGTCGTCACCATGAAGCAGCTGCTGGAGGCCGGCGTCCACTTCGGCCACCAGACCCGTCGTTGGAACCCGAAGATGAAGCGGTTCATCCACGGCGACCGGGGCGGCATCTATCTGATCGACCTCCACCAGACCCTGTCGGGGATCGAGAAGTCCTACACGTTCGTGCGCGATCTCGTCGCCGACGGCGGCACCGTGCTGCTCATCGGCACCAAGAAGCAGGCCCAGGACCCCATCCAGTCCTACGCCGAGAAGGTCGGCATGCCCTACATCAACCAGCGCTGGCTGGGCGGCATGCTCACCAACTTCGAGACCATCTCCAAGCGGGTGGCCAAGATGCAGGAGTACCGCCGCATGCGGTCCTCGGGCGAGTTCGACGCCATGCCCAAGAAGGAAGCGCTGCTGCTGTCCCGGGAGCTCGAGAAGCTCGAGCGCAACCTCGGTGGCATCGCCCAGATGACCAAGCTGCCCGACGCGGTGTTCATCCTGGACACCAAGAAGGAGCACATCGGGGTCACCGAGGCCAACAAG
>SKRR01000165.1 GCA_007118345.1 Microthrixaceae bacterium
GAAGGGTCCGGTGGGTCGAGGGACTCGCGCCGGCCACCGGGCACTCGGTACGGGGTACTGGGCCTGCGGCGCGACGGTCTGGTGGGGTCACCCGCGGGTGAGGTGCTTCGGCGACAGCTCGCCGCCGTGCTGGCTGCCCAGGCGACGCTGCACGACGATCTCGTGGTCCTGACCGGGCTGCGACCGGGTGCCGAGGAACTCGGTGCGCTGTCCGCGGCCGACGCGGAGGTCCCCTACGTGGTCGTGCTGCCGTACCCCGACCCCGCGGCCAACTGGCCGGAGTCCGAGCGGGTCCGCTTCGACCGTGCGTGTGAGGCAGCTCGTTCGGTGGTCGTGCTCGAGCGGACTCGTCCGACCGACGGAGCAGGTCGGCGTGCTGCGCTCGCCCGGCGCGACGGATGGCTCCGCTCGGTCTGCTCGGGTGCGGTCGTGATCACCGACGGCGTCGACCCGGAAGCCGAGCTGGTGCTGCGCCGCTTCACCGAGGCACTCGGCGACGACGTCTGGCCCCTCGAGACCGATCCGGTCTGAGACCGCCCAGCGGGCCGCTGTTCAGCGACCCCCACCGACCGAACGTCGGCGGCGGATCTCGGAGTAGGCCTCGTTGACGTCACGGACCCGCCGCTCGGCAGCGGCGCGCACGACCGGGTCCGCGTCGACGTAGCGGTCGGGGTGCAGTTCCGAGACGAGCTCCCTGTGGGCCCGGGAGATCTCCTTCCACGATGCGGAGGTGGTGACGCCCAGCACGGCGAAGGGCCCTTCGTCCGGGTCCATCTCGGTGAAAAGGCTCTCGGGTGCTGCTTCGAAGAGGGACTCCTCGGAGTAGTAGCGGTCGAATGCGCTGTCGCGCCCGGACTGCTCGTCCGTGCCGCCATTGTGGAGGAACGCACTCTCCACGTACATCACCTCTGGTTCGCTCGTCGTGGTTCGGGGGGTGGAGAGACGAGGCAGCCGAGCCGCTCCGCCCGGAAACGTCCCGGGACTGCGGCCGGTGCGATCGTGACATCGGTCGTCGTCACGACTTGCATCTGCTGTGTCCATTCCGCTCCCTCGTCAAGTGTTACCGGTCGGACCCGTTCACACAACCGCCGGACTACGTTCGTCGTCGTGCAACTCGGCGCTGACAGTGGTGGGACCTTCACTGATCTTGTCGGCGCGGATGGCTGGTTCCTGAAGATCCCGTCCACCCCGGCGGATCCCGGCGCAGCGGTGCGTGACGGCATCGATCAGTTCGGGGCCGTGGTCGAGGTGCTGGCACACGGCACCACGGTGGCGACGAACGCGCTACTGGAACGTCGCGGTGCAGCAGTGACACTGGTGACCAACCAGGGGCTGACCGACCTGCTCGAGGTGGCGCGCCAGTCTCGACCGTCGCTCTATGACCCGTGGGTGGACCGGCCGCGGCCTCTGGTGCCACGTGGGCGGCGTATCGGAGTGTCGGGTCGCCTGGACGCGCTCGGCCGGGAGCTCGAGCCGGTCGACGACGAGCTCCCGCAGCTCCCCGACGGCACGGAGTCCGTCGCGGTGTGCCTGCTGCACGCCGACCTCGAGCCCCGACACGAACGGATGGTGGCCGACCGGCTGCGGGCCCGGGGTCACGACGTGTCGGTCTCCCACGAGATCGCGCCGGAGTTTCGGGAGTTCGAGCGGACCGTCACCACCGTGGTGAACGCCTACCTACGGCCCGTGTGCACCCCCTACCTGCTCGGCCTCGGCGCTGCCGCGCCGGCAGTTCGGGTGATGAGTTCCGCCGGAGGGCTGCTGGACGTCGGCACGGCGGCCGACCTGCCAGCTGCGCTGTTGCTGTCGGGTCCGGCGGGTGGGGTCCGGGCCGCGGCCGACGTGGCGTCGGCGTGTGGGTGGCCCGACGCGATCGGTGTGGACATGGGTGGGACGAGCACCGACGTCGGGTTGGTCCTCGGCGGCGAGCCCGCACCGGCCGCGGTGCGCGAGGTGGCCGGGTTCCCGATCCGGCTACCGAGTCTCGACGTGCACACGATCGGCGCCGGCGGTGGGAGCATCGCGACGATCGACGCCGGCGGGGCACTGCAGGTGGGGCCGGCCTCGGCCGGTGCCGACCCCGGGCCGGTCGGGTACGGGCGTGGCGGTACCCGACCGACGGTGACCGATGCCAACCTGTGTCTGGGTCGGATCCCGGTGGGAACGACCTTTCCCGGGGTGGGGCGGCTCGACGAGCAAGCTGCTGCGGCGAGCTTCGAACGCGAGGGCATCGACCCCGCAGGGGTGGTCGACGTGGTCAACGCCAACATGGAGGCTGCGTTGCGGACCGTGTCGGTCGAACGGGGGATCGACCCCGCTCAGCTCGCACTGGTCGCGTTCGGTGGCGCAGGACCGCTGCACGCGTGCGAGCTGGCGGACGCGATCGGGTCGCCGGCGGTGATCGTTCCCGGTGCTGCAGGTGTGCTCTCGGCGGTCGGGCTGCTGATCTCGCCCATGCGGCGCGAGCTGGTCCGCAGCTGGAACCCGTCGCTCGGGAGATCCGAAGGGGCGCTCGGTGCTGCTCGTGACGACCTCGCCGCAGCGGCGCGACGACAGCTCGCCGAGGGCGCCTCGCTCGACCCCGAGTCGATCGACGTGGAGTCGACCGTCGACGTCCGCTACACCGGTCAGAGTCATGAGCTGCGCGTGGCCGAGCCCGGGGATTTCCCGCGACTGCACCAGCGGGTCAACGGGTACCGCTTGGACGACCACGAGCTCGAGGTCACCGCGTTGCGCTGCGCAGCGGTCGCCGCCTCCGGGGTGTCGATCGAGGACGTGCTCGGAGCGGTGGCACCGTTCGATGCGGTCACGGGTCCGGCCGTGGTGGCACGCCAGGACTGCACCGTGTGGGTGCCCGACGGTTGGGCGGGTCGTCCGGGACCGCTCGGGTCCCTGGTGCTGGAGCGGACGTGAGCACCGACGCCGCAGCGCTGAGCGTGCTGCTCGCCCGGTTGTCGGGCGTGGCAGAGGAGATGGGAGCGGTCCTGCAACGCTCGTCGTTCAGCCCGAACATCAAGGAACGCGCCGATGCGAGCGCCGCGGTGTTCGACGCGGGGGGAAGGCTGCTCGCACAGGCCGAACACATCCCGGTGCACCTCGGGTCGATGCCCGCCTCGGTGGCTGCGGTGATCGATGCGCTCGGCGACCGTCTCCACCCCGGGGACCAGGCGGTCGTCAACGACCCCTTCGCCGGCGGCACCCACCTCAACGACCTCACGGTGGTGGCGCCGTGCCACCTCGGCGGCGAGCTCGTCGGCTGGGTCGCCAACCGTGCGCACCACGCGGACGTGGGTGGTGCGGCGCCCGGTTCGCTGCCACCCGATGCGACCGAGATCCACCAGGAGGGCCTCCGGCTGCCACCGATCCGGCTCACCGACGACGTACGGTCCATCGTGTTGGCCAACTCGCGCACACCGGATGAACGTGCAGGTGACCTCGACGCACAGGTCGGTGCCAACGTCGTTGGTGTCCGACGGTTCGCCGAGCTGCTGCCCGCGCCGCTCGACGACGTCGTCGAGTACGGCGTCCGGAGGATGCGGGCGGCGGTCGCCGCGGTGCCCGACGGGCAGTGGCTGGCACACGACGATTTGGACTCGCTCGGGTCCGGCGCCGAGCTGCGTCGTGCCGGTCGAATCCGCTGCACCGTGCGTGTCGCCGGCGAGTCGATCGAGATCGACTTCACCGGGACCGATCCCCAGTCACCGGGCAACACCAACGCGGTCGAGGCGGTCACGGCCTCGGCGGTCGCGTTCTCGCTGCGCAGCGTGCTGGACCCTTCGCTGCCCGCCAACGCGGGCACGATGGCCCCGGTGCGGATCGTGGCGCCACCGGGCACCCTCGTCTCGGCGACGTCACCAGCGGCGGTGGGGGCGGGCAACGTCGAGGTGTCCCAACGCATCGTCGACGTGGTGTGCCGTGCGCTGGCCGCCGCGGTCCCCGAGCGCGTCCCCGCAGCATCCCAGGGCACCATGAACAACGTGCTCCTCGGTGGCAGCGCACCATCGCCGTGGGTGTACTACGAGACCGTCGCCGGCGGTCAGGGTGGACGGCCGCCGGACCCGCGGGTGCGTGGGGCGCTGCCCGCCGCAGGGATGAGCGGGGTCCACACGGCCATGACCAACACGCGCAACACCCCGATCGAGGCGCTCGAGCGCTCCTATCCGCTGCGGGTGCGACGCACGACGTTGCGGCGTGACAGCGGCGGAGCGGGGCTCGCCCCGGGCGGCGAGGGGATCGAACGCGATCTCGAGGTGCTCGTCGACGCCACGCTGTCGCTGATCACCGAGCGGCGCACCGCGGCACCGTGGGGTCTCGCCGGTGGCGGTGACGGGGCACCGGGGGAGAACTGGCTGCTGCCGGGCGGCGATGAGCAGCGGGCCGAGCGTCTGGCCGACAAGTGCACGGTGGAGCTCGCGGCGGGTGATGTCCTGCGGATGCTGACGCCGGGTGGCGGCGGATGGGGTCGTCCGGAGCAGACGATCGACCGGTCAGCCCGCCGGGCGCAGTGAACCCGACACGGCGAGGACATGGGCAGCGCTCACGGGCAGTCGGTCCGGCAGGGTCAGCTCCAACTCGGTTCCGTGCAGCGACCAGTCGACCTCGGCGCGACTGCCCACCAGACGGACTCCCTCGACCCCCGAACCATCGACGTCGCGCAGGGTGAACGTCCGGCGTCCCGGGAGGTCGGTGAGCAGTGCGTACACGATGTCCTCGCGTTCGGTGAAGCGCACCTCGGTGCCCTCCGAGGTCTGGGTGCCCGGGATCTTCCATGGGCGTGTGCCGTAGATGGCCTGGCCGTTGATGGACATCCACTCACCCAGACCGCGCAGCGGCGCGACCTGCTCCTCGGGGATCGTGCCGTCGGGGGAGGGGCCGATGCCGATGAGCAGGTTGCCGTTCTTGGCGACGATGTCGCAGAAGCTCCGCACCAGTTCCGTGGCGGTGACGATGTCGCTCGGTCGTTCGTTGCGGTTGGCGCCGAAGGAGTGCCCCACACCACGGGTCGACTCCCACTTCTTCTCGCGGATCTCGTCGAACGACGCGTACTCGGGGGTGACGAAGTCATGGTGGGTCGCAGCGGGAAAGGTGAGTGACTTCCACCCCTCGGGCAGGAAGCGCCACATGCGCTGTACCAGGTCGCCGGCGCCGCGCATGAGTTGGTCGACCACCGCGTTGCGGGGACCGTCGGGTTGGAGCCAACGGTCGTTGACCACGCCGTCGGGAACGGTGTTGTAGTAGTGGGCGAACAGCTCGGCCAGGTCGCCGCCAGCCGGCCAGCAGATGTCGTTCCAGAGCACTGATGGCCCGTAGCGGTCGATCAGTTCGCGCACGTGTCCCGTTGCGTACTCGACGTAGTCGTCCTCGGTGGGCACTGCGAGCATGGAGTCCGCCGGGTTGACGAGCATCGCATCGTTGTATGGCCAGTCGTAACCTCCCGAGTAGTACAGGCCCATGCGCAGATCGGCGCGCCGGACGGCGTCGGTGAGGTCGCCGACCAGGTCGCGACGCGCGTGGTAGCGGCCCTTTCGGGGGTGGGCACGCGAGGACGGCCAGAGGGTGAACCCGTCGTGGTGCTTGGTGGTGAGCACGACGTACCTGGCACCTGTGTCGCGACAGATGCCGGCGAGCGCGTCGAGGTCGGCGTCGGCGCTCTCGCGATCGAACACGTCGACGAAGGCGTCGTACGGCGTCCCGTCGCCGTAGGTCGCACGGTGGTGTCGCTGGGTGGGGCTTCCCGGGACCTGCATCGAGTTGCGGTACCACTCGGCGTAGGGGTTGTCGCGCAGCATCGCCCGGGGCCCCTTGGTGCGCAGCATCTCCTGGATGTCGGGTACCTGGGGCGCCCAGCCGGGCACCGAGTACAGACCCCAGTGCAGGAAGATGCCCAATTTTGCGTCCTGGTACCAGTCGGGCACCTCGTGGCGGGCGACCGAGTCCCAGCTCGCCTCGTAGGTCCCGGCCGTGTCGGTCATGCGCATCCCCACCCATCGGCCGACCTTGTGTGGTCGGTGAGTGAATGCTGCGCGGCCGATGGCCCGGTGGTGTCGACGAGCTCAGGCTCGGTTGGAACGCTTGACCGCACGGTCAATAGAGTCCCGGTCATGCTGGAACTCAATGGTGCATCCGCAATCGTGACCGGTGGGGCCTCGGGCCTCGGTGAGGCGTCGGTGCGAGCGCTCGCCGACAAGGGCGCCAAGGTCGTCATCCTCGACTTCGACCGTCAGGCCGAGAAGGGCGACGCCCTGGCGAAGGAGACCGGTGGCGTCTTCGCCGCCGCCGACGTGACCGACACCGAGCAGGTCATCGCCGCGGTCGAGGCCGCAAAGGAACTCGGCCCGCTGCGTGCGGTGGTGAACTCCGCCGGGGTGGGCTGGGCGACGAGGACCATCGGTCGGGACGGGGCCTACGAGTCGGCGCACGACCTCGACATGTTCAAGAAGGTCATCGACATCAACCTGGTCGGGACCTTCAACGTGACCCGGCTCGCTGCCACTGCGATGAGCCAGGTCGACCCCGACGAGGACGGCGCACGTGGCGCCATCGTGAACACCGCCTCCGTGGCGGCGCTCGAGGGCCAGGTCGGCCAGGTCGCCTACACGGCGTCCAAGGCGGGCATCGTCGGCATGACACTGGTGATCGCGCGTGACCTCGCCCCGGCGGGAATCCGCTGCAACACGATCATCCCCGGGTTCTTCGACACCCCGATCTACGGCGACAACGAAGACATGAAGAACCACCTGAAGAAGGACACGCTCTTCCCCAAGCGCCTGGGCCACGCCTCGGAGTACGCATCGCTGGCATGCGAGCTGCTGACCAACAGCTACATCAACGGCGAGTCGGTGCGGATCGACACCGGCACCCGGATGCAGCCGAAGTGAGCTGAATCCGCTCGCCGTCCCGGGAGACGCGCCAGTGCCCCGACCTTCTGGGTGGGGGCACTGTCGCGCCCGGGGTCTGATCGGCATCGCGCATCTGGTCGCTGGTGCGAGCGATGATCTCAGAAGCCGCGGGCGGCGCGCTACGGCTCCATGACCACCCAGCCCCGCCGCTGCAGCTCAGCGGCGAGCGCCTCCACCGGCATGTCGGCCAACACCTCGCGCCGCTTGGCCTCCCGCCGGTCGAAGCGAGCCGCCGACTCGGCGACAGCTGGGTCGTGCGGCGCGGCCGTGTCGGCACCATCCTCCTGCTCGGCCTCGAGCCGGGCGATCAGATCGTCGGCCTCTTCACGGGTGAACCTGCCGCCGGCCTGTCGCTGAGTGAGACGGAGGGGTCCACGAGCGTCGCGCAGATCGGTGTGCCCAGCCGCCACGACCAAGTCGATGAGCTTCCTCATCTGCCGTGCCGTCGCCGGAGGCCCAGACTGTTGACCGAACGCCATGGCACTAGTGTCGCCGGTGACGGGCATCCCGGCGCGCACCGTGCCGGTCCGCCACGTCGGGACGAGTGTCAGGGGTTGTTGATGATGCCCTCTTCGTTCATCGGAGCGCCCGGTTCCTCGACGAGTTTCTCGATGAACTCCGAGACCTCCTCGGAGTCCGCGGCGAGCTTCTTGTCGTCGTCGTCCCCGTCGGTGTCGTCCCGCTTCGGAGCGTGCTGATCGTTCATGCGCGTGCCGTACCCGGTCACGTCCTGACGGAAACCGCCCCGCGATCAGAACTGGTCGAGCGAGCTGAACTGGCGGGCGCCGACCGGGCAGGCGTTCGGCGACCCCATCCACAGCGCGTGGTCGGCGAGCTCGAGCAATGCGTGGTCACCCGACGAGTTGCCGTAGGCCCAGAGCTCGACGCCCTCCAGTGGTCCCGTCTCGGGCGCACCCAGCCAGCTGCGGAGCCGTCGGGCCTTCTCGGCCGCCCGCACGTTCGGTGCGGCCAGCGCGCCGGTCAACCGCCCGTCGACCACCTCGGGCTCCACCGCGATCACGGCGTCCACCCCCAGTTCCGCGCCGAGTGGATCGAGGTAGTACACGAGCGATGCGGACACGAACACCACGTGGTCGCCACGGTGACGGTGACGGTGCAGTCGGTCGAGCGCGTCGGGACGCAGCTGGTCCGAGAGCAGGTCTCGGGCGTACTGCTCGCCGAGCTCTCGCAGCGACGACTCGTCATGACCGGTGAAGAGCTGGGCGAGCAACGCGACCTTGACCGCGTCCCGGTCGCGGGCGGCGACGCGACCGCGAGCACCGTCGAGCCCCAGCGCCGCGCAGGCCCAAGCGAATCGGCGGCGTCCGGCGGCCCGAACCAGGAACGGGATCAGGGTGTCGCGACGCGACAGCGTCCCGTCGAAATCGAAGGCCGCGACGCGGCGGACGCTCACAGCGAGGACGAGGTGTTGGTGACGAACGCCTCGAGGCGGGCGAGCGTCTGTTCCATCGAGCTCCGGTTTCGTTCCGCCGCCTTGACGAGCCGAAGGTACGCACCGGCCTTCGACGAGGAGGGGTCGAACGTCTCGGTGACCTTCGTGCCCTTCTCGACGGGCTCGAACTCGTAGCGCCAGCGCCACCCACCGAGGTGTGCCCAGGCGATGCGCCGGCCGTCCTCGAACTCCACGACCTTGTTGGAGATCACGTACGGCACGCCGATGCGCATCGTCGTCGAGAAGCGGTCGCCGAGCGCAAGGCGGCGGCTGCCGCCGCGGACCCCGCGCACGCTGCCGGATCCGTCGATCACGTGGTGCAGGGACGGGTCGGCCACGACGTCGAAGAGGGCGTCCGCGTCGGCGGGAATGATCCGCGACACCGACACCTGTGGTGCATCATCACCCATGGTCGGTTCCTCTCACTTCAGCAGCGAGCGCAGTGCGCCCTCGAGGTGGGGATCCTCCCACTCGAAGCCCGAGCGCTCCAGTTCAGCGGGCGCGCAGCGCTGGCTGACCAGCAGCAGTGAGTCGGCCAGCTCGCGCCCGTACAGCAGGCGCGGCCCGGTCATCGGTAGCACCGTGGTGGGCCGGTGCAGCACGCGGCCGAGGGTATTCGTGTACTCGGCGTTGGTGACGGGGTTGGGTGTGACCAGATTGACCGGACCCGCGACCGGTGCCGTCAGCAGGTGCTCGATGGCTCGTACCTCGTCGTTCAGCGTGATCCACGACAGGTACTGACGACCCGACCCGGCCCGCCCGCCCAGGCCCAGTTTGAAGAAGGGGAGCTGCTTCGCGAGCGCGCCGCCCTCGGTGGCCTGCACGACACCGGTGCGCAGGTGGGCCACACGGATCCCGGCGTCCGCCGCTGGTTGAGCGCACCGCTCCCACTCGACGCAGACACGAGCCGGGAAATCGTCGCCCGGACCCGCCGACTCGTCCAGGACCTCGTCGCCGCCGTCGCCGTAGTAGCCGACCCCCGAGGCGGACAACAGCGTGGCCGGCGGGCGGTCGAGACGAGCGAGGGCCGAGGCCAACAGCGACGTGCCGGCGGTGCGCGACCCGAGGATCTTCCCCTTCTGTTGCTCGGTCCAGCGGCTGTCCGCGATCCCGACCCCCGCCAGGTGCACGACTGCGTCGAGCCCCTCGAGCGCGCCGGCGTCGATCGTCCCGCTCGACGGGTCCCACTCCGCAGTGTCCTCGGCGAACCGGGACACGTCGCTGTCGGGTCGGACGAGGCGGAGCACCCGGTGACCTGCTGCGGTGAGCGAGCCCACCAATGCTGTGCCGATGAGTCCGGTCGAACCCGTGATCGCGATGTCCATGATGCAGTCTTACGCTCAGGCCCGGTCGCTGACCCGCCGCCACAGGCGGCGGGGGAGCAGCCCCATGACGAGGAACAGCGGGCCGAGCAGCGGCGGCGCCCACACGACCTCCGAGCCCTTGGCGAGGCCGCCCACGATCCGTTCGGCCACGGCCTCGGCGGTCGTCGAGAACGGCGCGGCGTCCATTCCCTCGGTCATCTTCGTGCGAACGAAGCCGGGTCGTACCACCATGACCCGCACGCCGGTGCCGACGAGCCGGTCACCGAGACCCTGGGCGAACGCGTCGAGGCCGGCCTTCGACGAGCCGTAGACGAAGTTGTCCTTGCGGGCACGGACGCCGGCCACCGACGACATGAACACGAGCGCACCGTGCCCCTGTCGTTGCAGGTGGTCGGCCACGACGAGCGCCGCCGAGACGAGACCGGCGAAGTTGATGTCGATCGCCGCGGCGGCGAACTCGGGGTCGGCCTCGAAGGCCGCCTGGTCACCCAGGATGCCGGCAGGGGCGAACACGAGGTCGATGTCGTCGAACTGTTCGAACACCTCGCCGATCACCTTGCGGTGCGAGGCGACGTCGGTGGCGTCCCAATGGCGCAGTTCGACGCGCGCGCCCATCGGGCGGAGCTCGGCGGCGACCGACTCCATGTCGTCCTCGGGGCGACCGGCGAGCACCACGGTGCCGCACCGTCCCTCGACCAGCCGCCGGCACAGCGCGCGTCCGATGTCGGACCCGCCGCCGAGCACCAGCACGGACTGCACCTCTCCGAGCGCGTCGCGCACCTGGACCTCCTCGTTCCTGGGCCGGTCACCCTAGTGGGACCGGACTGGGCCCGGTCCCGGCGTCGACCCTACGCTGGCGCGGTGAGCACACGGATGCTGATCATCCTCGCACTGTTGTGCGGCGTCGCCATCCTCGTCGCGTTCGCGGTCCAGGCGGCGCAGATCATCTGAGCTGCGCCTCGCTCGGCTCAGGCCTCGTTCGAGACCGAGTAGCTGACGTCGGCGCCGCCGTCGGACCCGCCGGTGATCGACACGTTGACCGTCCACGTGGCCTTGGTGTAGCTGGCAGCCGTCGAGTCGGTGTCACCGAAGGAGCTCGTGGTGAGCATCGTCTCGTCCCAGCCGTCGGCGTCGAAGGCGCCAGTGATCTCGTCGGCCACCTCGGCGGCAGACCGGTCGACCTGTCCGACGATGGTGAACGCGGTCGTGTCGCTCTCGCCCATCCGCATGGACGTCACGATGGAGAGTCCCTCGGGGAGGGGGACCTCCGAGGGGAAGCCTTCGGGGAGCTCGTCACTGCCGAGGGAGAAGTCGCCATCAGGGGTCGAGACGTTGACCTGGCCGGACTCGGAGTCGATGTCGAAGTCGACGTCCTCGTCGGTGGCCCGCTCCGCGATGCCCTCGGCGACGCGGTCGGCGAGATCCTCGGAGGAGCAGGCTGCGCCGGTGGCGAGTGCACCGAGTGCGCCGGCGAGCGCGAGGTGGCGGAGGGAGCGGCGTACACGGAGCATCGTCATGAGCTCACGCTACCGGGCCGCCGGACGCTTTCGGTGCGAGCGCCGAAGTGGTGGGGAACCGTCGATCGGCGGCCGCCGGGATGGGTAGTCTCGGCGTCGTGGATGATCGCAGCGAGACCTCCGGACAGCACTTCGATCTCGTGGTGATCGGGGGTGGTCCCGGTGGGTACGGTGCCGCGCTGTACGGGGCGTCGGCGGGACTCGACGTGGCGGTGGTCGAGTTCGACAAGATCGGCGGCACCTGTCTCCACCGCGGCTGCATCCCCGCGAAGGAGCTGCTCGAGACCGCTGCGATCGTCCGGACCGTGCAGCACGCCGGTGACTTCGGCGTCATCGTCGAACCCAAGCGGCTCGACTGGTCCACGACCATTGAGCGCAAGCAGGCGGTGATCGACAAGCTGGCCGGCGGCGTCACGATGCTGCTGAAGAACCGCAAGGTGACGATCTTCAACGGCCGTGGGACGTTGCGGTCGGACCGTACCGTCGACATTGCAGGCGTCGACGGCGATTCGGCGACGGTCACGGGCGATGCAGTGATCCTCGCCAGTGGGTCGGTGCCGCGCACCATCCCAGGATTCGAGCCCGACGGCACGACCGTGGTCACCTCCGACGAGTTCTTCGAGCTCGACCGGGTCCCCGACCATGCGGTGGTGATCGGTGGCGGAGCGATCGGCTGTGAGTTCGCGTCGACCTTGGCCGACCTCGGTGCCGAGGTCACCATCCTCGAGGCCCTTCCCAAGATCCTGCCGGGGTGTGACGAGGACGTCACCCGTGCGGTGCTGCAGGCGTTCAAGAAGCGTGGGATCGAGGTCCGCACCGGTGTCTCGGTTCAGGGGCACCAGCCCCGTGACGGTGGCACCACGATCACCGTCGGTGAGAACGAGTCGATCGACACCGAGCTGGTGGTGGTGTCGGTGGGGCGCGCGCCGTACACCGAGGGCCTCTTCGACGGTTCGACCGGCGTCGTGGTCGGCGAGCGTGGTCACATCGAGGTCGACCAGTTCTGCCGCACCGGCGAGCCGTCGGTGTGGGCGATCGGTGACGTCATCGCCACCCCACAGCTCGCCCACGTCGGCTTCGCGGAGGCGATCCTCGTGGTGAAGGACCTGTTGGACGAGTCCCCGGTGCCGATCGACTACGACCGGGTGCCATGGGCGATCTACTGCCATCCAGAAGTGGCGTTCGCCGGGTTGTCGGAGCAGGCGGCCAAGGACGCCGGGTTCGAGGTCGTCACCTCGAAGCACCGTTTCGCGGGCAACAGCCGGGCCATGATCATCGGCGACACCACCGGGCTGGTGAAGATCATCGCCGAGAAGGCCGCCGACGGGAACGGCGGACGCATCCTCGGTGTCCACATGGTGGGTCCATGGGTGACCGAACAGCTGTCGGGTGGGTATCTCGCCGTCAACTGGGAAGCAACCGTCGACGAGGTCGCGGAGTTCATCCAGCCCCACCCGTCGCTGACCGAGCTGTTCGGCGAGTCGGTCCTGGCGCTCACCGGCCGTTCGCTGCACGGCTAGCCAGCGGGCGAAACCGCCCGACAAGACAAGTACCAGACAAGTAGACTGCTCCAGAACGACCGCTCACTCCGAGCACCGAAGGGAACCCCCAGCCATGGCCGACATCGTGATGCCCCAACTCGGCGAATCCGTCACCGAGGGCACGATCACCAGGTGGTTCAAGGCGGAGGGCGAGGAGGTGAGCGAGGACGAACCGCTCTTCGAGGTCTCCACCGACAAGGTCGACACCGAGGTGCCCGCGCCGAGCTCCGGTGTGCTGACCGAGATCCACGTGCCCGAGGGTGACACGGTCGACGTGGGCACGGTCCTCGCCACCCTCGGCGCCGAGGGTGACGCTCCCGCTGGTGGCGACGCTGACGACGCCGACGACGCCGACGACGCCGGTTCGGGTGACGAACCGACCGCAGCGGAGAGTGGGCCGTCGCCGTCGCCGCCGCCAGCACCATCTGCACCAGAACCGGCCCCGGCCCCCGAGCAGGCAGCGCCCCAACAGCCGGCCACTGCGCCATCGGACCAGGCGCCCACCCCGCCGCCCACACCCGCCTCGTCGACCGGATCCGACGGCTCGTCCGGCTCGGACGACGCCCCCC
>SKRR01000143.1 GCA_007118345.1 Microthrixaceae bacterium
CGGCGGCGACGCCTGCGCCGGTCGAACCAGCGGCGCCGGTCGTCGCGGCACCGACGCCTCCGTGGGTCACAGCAGCACAGACCCGCCAGAAGATCCCCGTGTGGGCCATTCCGGTGCTCGCGATGCTGCCGCTGTGGGGCGTCGTGTACGCATTGACCCTCGATGAGCCGACACCGACCGAGCCGGGCGCCTTCGAGCTCGGCGCCGACGTGTACGCCAACCAGGGCTGCGCGGGCTGTCACGGCGGTGCCGGTGGCGGTCAGGGTGCGGTGCCGTCGCTGGTCGGCGACAACAACCCGAACCTGGTGTTCGAGAACCCCGCCGACATGGTCGCCTGGATCGCACTGGGCACCTCCGGGTTCCAGTCGTTGGGGCTCGACACCTACGGGACCGGCAAGCCCGTCGGCGGCGCCGGCAACATGCCCGGCTGGATCGACTCCTACACCGCCGAGGAGCTCATGAGCGTGGTGCTGCACGAGCGGTACGCCCTCAACGACGACGAGTTCGACCCCGAGATCTGGACCGAGGGCGACTTCGAGGCGACCCTCGAGTCCTACCAGATCCCCGCCGACATGATCGAGGGCTACGCCGCGGTGCTCGAGGAGTGGATCGAGGATCCGCCCGCACCGTGACCAATGCTCCGCCGTCCGAGGGCACGGCGCCACGCACCGGAGCCACACGTCGGCGCAACAACCTGATCGTCCTGGTCGTGCTGCTCGCCGGGCTCGTGCTCGGCATGACCCTGGTCGTGTTCGGCGGCGACGGTGACGACGACGCCACCGCGGACGGCCCGGTGCTGGGTGGCACACAGCCGGTCGACGATGACGTGACCGCCCCCGGCATCGAGGGCGAGGACGATCCTCGCGGTGTGCTCCCCCTCGACGACGTCGAGTTCACCGTCGCCGGAATCGAGGAGTACACCGGGATCGTGGTGCCCGACGACGCCGAGGGGTTCCTCACCGGGCGGCTCGACAACGACCGCCAGCTCGACGTGACCTTCCTGTTCCCCGCCGAGGACGAGGCGGAGTTCCTCGAGGCGTCGCAGCTGCCCGAGCCGGTCGAGGGACAGCGGGTGGTGCTGCACGGATCGGCGCTGTGGGACCTCAACCCGCCCGGGGGCGTCGAGATCCGCGGCGCGACCGACACCTTCGACGACGTGCGCCGGGCGTTCGAACTGGTCGAGGAGACCCCCGGCGTGCTGCGGGCACGCATCGTCATCACCAGCGCCTGAGCGGCCCAGCGGACTGGACGCACCAACCCGTTCTCGGTGCACCCCCTGCGGCCCAGCAGACTGGACGCACCAACCCGTTCTCGGTGCAGCGGCGACGGCGCAGCGAGGAGTTCAGTCGGCAGCGGAGAGCACGTCGGCGAGCGGCACTCGCAGGGCGCGTTTGCCGGCCGCCGCCAGCGCAGCGAGGTCGCCGTCGGCCTGGGCGGCCTCGAGCTGCCCGAACGTGTACGACTCCCCGGGCACCTCGACATCGAACTCATGCCCGCCGAGGCACTGCACCATCACCTGACGGTCGGCGCCACCCTTGTGCAGCTGACCCGTCGAGTGCAGGAAGCGCGGCCCCAGACCCAAGGTGGTCGCCACGCCGAGGCGCCGCCCCAGCGCGAGCCGGGCCGCCTGCAGCTCCGGCTGCAGTGCCGGGTCGACGAACGCCCCGATCATCAGCGCATCGCCGGGCCGCACCAGCGCCAGCGCCTCCTCGAGCGTGGCGATGTCGGGCGCACCGGTCGCGTCGGCGCCGTCGGCCAGCCGCTCCCTGGCGGCGATCTTGGCCGACTCCACGTCGGGCTGGTCGAAGGGGTTCACCCCCAGGACGATCCCGCAGATCGCGGTGGCGAACTCCCACAGCACCACCTGGGCGCCCAGGTCCTCGGGCTCCTCCACCCCCACCTGCACCCAGGGTCCGGCGAGCGTGGTCGGATCGACGTCGACGTCGCCGATGAGGACGTAGCAACGGTGCTCCGCATCGGGCGCGTCGGCGGGCTCGCCCACGACCGGCAGCACCCCGACCCCCGCCTTGCCGGT
Source organism: Microthrixaceae bacterium (assembly GCA_007118345.1). Taxonomy (GTDB): domain Bacteria; phylum Actinomycetota; class Acidimicrobiia; order Acidimicrobiales; family Microtrichaceae; genus SKRR01. The sequence goes on from SKRR01000143.1 coordinate 2,036, forward strand.
CGACTCGGCGATGAGCTGTTCGAGCCAGTCCCCCATCGCCTCGAGTCGGGGGTCGATGAGGAACGTGAGCTTGTCGCGTCCAGCACGTGCGGCGACAGCCATGAGCGCACCCAGCTGCGCACCCGGGTGCTCGGTCGGCGGCACGTCGGCGCCCAGCAGGTCGGCGGCCTCGGCAGCGGTGTCGATGAGCGCCCGTCCGTCGATGCCCATCATCGCCGCAGGGAACAGACCGAACGCCGAGATGGCCGAGAACCTGCCACCGATGTCGGGGTCGCCGTGCACGACCGCACGGAAGCCCCGCTCGGTCGCCAGTTGCTCGAGGCCCGAACCGGGATCCGTGATCGCCACGTACGACGGCCCGACGGGGTGTCGTTTCCAGAAGTACTCCAGGTGCGAGCGGGTCTCGACGGTCGATCCGGACTTGGACGCCACGATCACCAAGGTGCTGTCGGCCGGGAGCGTGTCGGTGGCGGCGCGGACCGCAGCGGGGTCGGTGCTGTCGAGCACGTGCACCCGGCAGAACCCGTCGCCCGGCTCGAAGGTGCGGGCGAGCACGTCGGGGAAGAGGCTCGAACCACCCATCCCGAGCACCAGCACGTCGGTGACACCACGGGGTGACCGGTCCGCAGCCCCGTCGACGATCTCGTCGGCGAGCAGGGCCCACTGCGGCCACGACTCGAGCGCCGCCCTCGGCGAGTGCAGCCAGCCGAGCCGGTTGGCGACCTCCTCGGGGTCATCCTGCACCGCCGTGTGGTCGGCGGCCCAGAGCCGCGCGACCACGTCGGTGCGCTGGAGCTCGTCGAGCGTGGCTCGCCAGTCGTCGGTCAGGTCTCGGGCGTCGATCCGGGCCGTGATCATCGGGATGACACTACCGGTCGTGTGCGTCGCACCGACCTGTCGGAGCACCCCGCACCGACCGCGGTCTCACAACACGGTCCTCCCCAGCACGATCCCGCCCGTGACCGCGGCCGAGATCCCCGCGACCCGCAGCAGCTTGTAGGGGTCGGCATCGGCGTCACGCTCGGCGACCCGCAGGCCGTCGAGGGCCTCGACCTGTCCGTTCGCCTCGAGGAGGAGGTCGATCCGTTTACGGAGCCGCACCATGTTCTCGGCCATCGAGATGGCTGCCAGGATGAAGAACTCGAGGATGAGGAAGCCGACGAGCGTCCCCAGCGCCAGCCACACATCCTGTTGGTAGATCAGGATGAGCGCGGTCGTAACCAGCCCGATGTCGAGCTCGACCTCCGCGGCGACGTAGGCCTTGTCCACGTACCACTGGCCGTAGGGGTCGTCGCGCGGCGCGCCCTGTCCGAAGATCCGGCGCCACATCGCGACGGGGAACGGCGCGCTCTCGCTCATCTGTCCTCCAACGGCGGAGCCCGAAGGACGCGACCCGGTGGACGGGCCGCCTCAGTCGAGCCGACGGGGGCGCATGATCCCACCGAGCAGGCGGTCGCGCACGTCCTCGATCACGCCGGTGGGCATGTCGCCCGCCGCGACCCGGTCGGCCACACCGGTGAGCGCCACCTCCACGTCGGGCACCTTCGCGGCGCGCCACCGCATGATGCCGAACCCTGCTGCCGCCGAGGCCGGCACCCCGGCCCACCACCACGGCGACATCGCGAACGCCTCGACCACCGACACCGTCGAGCCGACGCCGGCCACGCCCGACCCGCCGTAGAGCGCGAGTTGCCGCTCGA
>SKRR01000290.1 GCA_007118345.1 Microthrixaceae bacterium
GTCGAGCCCGCCGTCCCTCGCCGCATCGACGACGGCGCGGACGTCGGTGACGTCGGCACACCGCAGGATCGCGCGCGGACGCCGGTCGATCATGCCGTTGTGGACCCGTCTCGCGTCGTCGTAGCCCTCGTCGTCGGGTCCGATGACCGTGCCCCGGACCTGCTCTCCGAGTTGCGCCAGCGTGCCGTCGTCCATCACCGCTCCTTCGCGTCGTGTACGTCCGCGTCGTGTACGTCTCGTGCGGAACGGGGACAACGTAGGAACCGGTTGCTGAACGCAGACGTAATCGACGCTGAATCGGGACCGATCACGGGTGCGCGCGGGAAGTGCCCCGTGGCGCGCCGTGGTTCAGCTCGCTGCGGTGCGTTGCAACCGGTCGCAGTGCTCCAGGCCCATCGTCTCGCCGAGCTGGGCGAACGTCGCCCGGGCCCGGGTGACGTGCTCGGTCGCGCGTCGTGCGTCGCCTTCACGGGCGGCGATCTCGGCGAGCATCACGGTGACCCACCCCGAGGGGCGGAGCATGCCGGGACGCTGCCGGAGCTCGTGGACCTGGTCGAAGAGGCGCCGGGCGGCGTCGAGGTCGCCGGTGCGCAGCGCCACCACGCCGAGGTTGAGCAGCGTCCCGCCCTGCCCGAAGCCGTCCTCGATCCGGTCGAACAGCTCCAGGGCCCGCCGCAGGTACCGATGTGCGCTGTCCACGTCGCCCTCGGCGCCGGCCAGCAGCCCGAGCGCGCCCAACGTCACACCGGTCGCTCGCCGGTCAGCCAGCCGCGTCCGGAGCTCCAGGCTCTGCTCGAGCCAGCGTCGCGCCGTCTCGTGCTCTCCGGCGAGCCGGTGGAGGTTGCCCAACAGGTTGCTGGTCAGCGCGATGCCGTACCCCCACCCCTCGGCGGAGAACCGGTCCGCGCTGTCCTCGGCGCTGGCGATGGCCGCGTCCAGCTCACCGGCGGCGCGCGCCGCCCAGGCCTGGCTGTACCGCAGGTGGGCCGCTGCCGGGCGGGCATCGAGGCGGTGGCCCATGACGAGCGTCTCTTCGAAGACCACCCGCGGGTCACCGCCCGCGTCCCACTCGACCGAGAACCCGATCGAGATGGCCGGGAAGAACCCCCACGCGGCGGGCTCGAGACCGGGGAGCAGCGCGTCGCAGGCGTCGAAGTGCCGGCGCGCGGCTGCCGGCTGCCCGCGGCTCAGTTCGACCACGCCGCGAGTGTGGGTGGCGCCGGCGAGGACGTGGTCGTCGTTCAGGTCGCCGGCCAGCTCGCAGGCACGTTCGAGCCGGTCCAGCGCGTCGCCGTGGTGGGTGGTCCACTGGAGCAGCGCGGCGAAGTGGAACGCCTGCGCGAGCCCGGCCCGGTCGTCGAGGCGGCGGTGGATGTCGATGATCTCGTTCGCGATCTGGTCGAGTCGCTCCCGGCCGGCGCCGTAGCGCATGTCGAGCACGGCGATCGCGACGAGCCCTCGTGTACGCAGCGCCGTCGGGGCGGGGTCAGCCGCGAGCGCCGACTCGAGCCACCGGCGGCCTTCGGCGAAGTGGCCGCGGGCGAGCCAGAACCGCCACAAGCTGGTCGCCAGACGCAGCGCGGTCTCGGGCTCGTCGGCGAGGGACGAGCGCAGGGCCGCGCGCACGTTGTCGTGCTCGATGTCGAAGTGGTGCAGCGCCTCTTCACCGGCGACGACCGCCCGCTCCGGGTCGTTCGCCGCTGCCCAGTCGCGGTACCAGTCGCGGTGTCGCTGCGCGATCGCCGCGGACTCTCCGGCGTCGTCGAGGCGGCTGCTCGCGTACTGGCGCACGGTCTCCAGGAGTCGGTACCGGGCGACGTCTCCGTGCGGCTGCTTCACGACCAGCGACTGGTCGACGAGCCGACCGAGGTGCGCGAGCACGCCACCGTGGCCGAGGGGCGCGACACCGCAGACGTGTTCGGCGGCTTCGAGCGAGAAGCTGCCGAGGAACATCGCCAGACGGCGGAAGACCACCCGTTCGCCGTCGTCGAGCAGGTCGTGGCTCCAGTCGAGGGTGGCGCTCAGGGTGCGCTGGCGGGAGAGCCCCGCTCGGCCGCCTTCGAGCAGGTCGAGCGCGTCACCGAGCCGCTCGAGGATCTGGCCCGGTGAGAGGAGACGAACCCGCGCCGCTGCCAGCTCCAACGCCAGCGGCATCCCGTCGAGGCCGACACAGAGCTCGGCGACGGTGCGGGCGTTGCGGGGAGTCAGCTCGAACGCAGGCTCGGCGGCGCTCGCGCGCTCGCAGAACAGCTGTACCGCGGCCTGCCGCGCCAGCTCGGCGTGATCGGGCAGACGGTTGAGGTCGGGTAGCGCGAGCGATGGCACCCGCCACGCGACCTCACCCTCGACCCGCAGGGCCTCACGGCTCGTGGCCAGCACCATCACCTCCGGGCACGACCGCAGGATCCCGACGATCACGTCCGCGCAGGCATCGATGAGGTGCTCGCAGTTGTCGAGCAGCAGCAGCAACCTGCGTGGAGCGAGCTGCTCCGCGAGCGCGGGGATGGCGGCGCCCCGCTCCGGCAGCTCGAGGCCGAGGACGTCGGCGACGGCCTGGAGCACCTCGCCGGGATCCGACGCCGGTGCGAGGTCGACCAGCCACACCCCGTCGTCGAAGCCACCGACCTGGCGGCGGGCGACCTCGAGCGCCAGCCGGGTCTTGCCGGCGCCTCCGACGCCGGTCAAGGTCAGCAGGCGGGTGCGATCGAGCAGGCGTTCCACCTCGTCGGCCTCTCGGTCACGGCCGATGAAGCTCGATGCGGGCACCGGCAGGTTGTCCGAGCGAGCCGTCCCGCTCGCCAGCGCCGGCACGGGTTCCGCCTCGGATCCCGGCGCGTCGAGGCCCCCGGTGAGGAGTCGGTGGTACAGACGCCGCGTCTCGGGATCCGGGTCGGCTTCGAGCACTCGCCGCAGGGCATCCCGCAGGGATTCGAACTCCGCCAGCGCCTCGTGTCGTCGACCGGCACCGGCGAGCAGGAGCATGAGCTCGCGCCGCGCGGGCTCGTGCAGCTCGTTGTGGATCAGCAGGCCGCGCAGCACGTCGATCGCCGCCGCGGGCTCGCCCCGTTCGGAATGCACCTGCGCGAGCTCCATCAGCACGGCGGTGTGCTGCTCCCGTAGCGCTTCTCGCGGCGCGTCCGTCCAGTCCTCGTAGCGGTCCTCGGGCAGCAGCTCACCGGCGTACAGATCGGCGGCGGTCCGATAGGCCTCGATGCTCCGGCCACTGCGGGCGCGCTCGACCGCCGCCTTGAACAGATCGACGTCCACCGAGACGTCGACGTCGTCGCCGAAGGCGACCACACCGTCGCGCAGTCGCAGCACCTGGTGGCCGTCGACCCCGGCGAACGCGATGGCGTCCCGTGCCGCGCGCAGCACCTGGTGGAGGTTGTTCCGGATCGCAGAGGCGTCGCGATCGGGCCACAGCACCTCGCCGACCTGCTCCCAGGGGAGCCGGTGTCCGGGCGCCAGTGCCAGCAGCTTGACCAGCGATCTCGCCTTGCGCAGCCGCCATGCCGCGTCTCCCAGCTGTCGGTCTCCGACCGACACCGCGAAGCCGCCCAGGAGGTCGACGCTCACGGACCAACCAACCGCCATCAGCACTCCACCTCCCGCTCGCCAGGCTAGAGCACGGCGGCGAACCGACCTTCTGCTCACGCAGCACGAGTCACGCCGAACGACGCTGGAAGGATGTCAGCTGGTGTGCACATCGAAGAAGCCGTGTCGGTGGCCA
>SKRR01000285.1 GCA_007118345.1 Microthrixaceae bacterium
CGTGGAAGGCCACGGTGACCGTGTAGCGGGCCGGATCACCGGCGCGCTGATCGCGAGTGTGGCACTCGTGAGTCTCGCTGCGTGCTCGTCGCCTGGTTCGAGCGCAACCACGACAGACACCGTCGCTGCGCCGCCCACGACAGTCTCGACGGCAACTTCACCGCCCGAGACGACGACGACAGTTGGCCCGTCGACCACGTCGACCTCGACCACGGTGCCTCCGACGACGGCTGCTCCGACGACGGCTGCCCCGCCGACCACGGAGCCCCCGGACGCCGAGGACGAGGTGCGGGAAGCGCTCGTGCGGGTGTTCGACGACTTCTCGGCGTGCCTGACAGCGTTGCCGTTCTGCGATCCGACGTCGCTCGAGGCAACCCGGGCCGGCGAGTTGCTGGAGCGCAACGCAGCGCGGATCCAGGAGTGGAACACGGCGGGGTACGCCGTTCGGGATCGTGATCAGTTCCGGTTCGTGATCGAGGAGGTCGAGGTCACCTCGTCGGGGACGGCCGCCATTGCGGTGGTCTGCATTGCTGACGGCTCGAAGCTCGTCCTTCCCGTTGAGGGTGGGCAGGACGTGACCATCGACGACCAGTTTGTGTCGGGCCGGGAGGCGTGGGAGATGCGACTCGATCCGGACGGCGTCTGGCGGGCGTATGGGGCGCCGGGTATCGGCGAGACCTCGGGGACGGACCTGTGCGGCGCGGCCTGATCACTCTCGCTGTGGGCGCGCTCGCCGGCCTCGGCGTGACAGTGGTCCCGGGTTCCGCGACCGCTGCGCCGGGTGGAGGTGGTGGCGGCGTCGGGTCTGGTGGATCGAGCGACGGGGTGATCACGGCGAGCGTCACCTACACGTCGGAAGGCGGTCCCAGCGGCTCGGGGAGCGGCTGCACGTTTCGGCTGGTGAATGGCGAACTCTCGATCGAGAATCTCGGGACGGTGTCGTGGCCACGGACCGGTCCCAACGGCGAGACGTACCACCTCTGGCAACGGATCTGCCCAAGCGGGCGCCTCACGTGGTTGGAGTTCCCTGAGCGCGAACCGCGAGATCTGTTGCCACAGTTGTTGACCCGCCTACGCGAGCGCGAGTTGCCTGCGCCCGCGCCGGTGTTCGAGGCCCTCGATCCGCTGCACGGATGGGCCTACGTGCGGGTGCCGCTCGATTTCCGAGCCGGCGGTGATGCGTGGCGAACGGTGTCGGCGTCAGCCTCGATCGGTCCGCTGTGGGCGACGGTGACGGCTCGACCAGCCCGTCTCACGTTCGATCCAGGCGACCCCAACGGTGCGGGCGCAATGTCGTGTGGGGGCGATCACCCGCTGGCGCCCTACGTGCCCGAGGTGCCCGGTGAGTGCTCCTACACGTACACGAACGCGTCGTCGACGTCGCCGTTCGACGGTTACCACTTCGAGACGACGTTGACGATCTTTTGGGAGGTCTCCTGGACGTCGTCGACGGGTGACGGCGGTCCCCTCGCCGGCCTCTCGACGTCGGCTTCGGAGCTGCTCGCGGTCGCCGAGGTTCAGGGGCTCGTGACGTGTACCGGGTCGCGTCCAGAGAGCGGAGGTTGCTGATGGCCAGCATCAGGTCTCGTGTCCCGACGGCGGCGCCGTCGACCAATGGTGACCGGGCCGCGCCGTCGCCGGTGTCGCTGGCGTCACCGACTCGGCGCCGACCGTCGTGGGTGCTGCTCGGTGCGCTGCTGGTGGGCCTCGCCGGTCTGATCGGTGCCTGGGTGTTCGTCGCCACGTCGGAGCGCATGTCGGTGGTGGTTGCGGCACGCGATCTCGACCCGGGCGAGGTCGTCGGGGTGTCGGACCTGCGGGTGGTCGAGATGGGACGGTCTGGTGATCTGCGGGCGATCGAGTCGTCGCAGCAGGAGCTCATCCTGGGGCGCTCAGCGCGCGGTCCGATCCCGGCAGGGACGGTGTTGAACACCGACCTGTTCGCTGCCGAGGGTGAATCGATCCCCTCCGGCCAGGTGGTGGTCGGGGCCGCGTTGGAGCCCGGAGCGGTGCCTGTCGGTGCGCTCCGCGCCGGTGACCGTGTCGACGTGCTCGGTGTCGCCCGCACGACCGCCGCCGCGATCGATCCGGCGGCGACCACCCCGGTCGCCGAGGTCCTGGCCGTCGGGACGGTGTGGTCGGTGGAGCCGGCGGGCACCGGGACGTCGACCTCACGGGTCTGGGTGGCTCTTCTCGTTCCAGCTGACACCCAGGGGGTGGTGGCCCAGGCTGCCGCTGACGGGCTGTTGCGGCTCTCGTTGGTAGGGGTGGACGGATGATCGTCACCGTCGGGTCGATCCGCGGTTCGCCGGGTGTGACGTCGTGGTCGCTCCTGCTCGCTGCGGCGTGGCCGACAGCGTTCGGCGCCGAGCGGGTCGTGCTCGAGGCTGACCCGTCTGGCGGGGTGCTCGGTGCCCGGTACGGGTGGGGTGTCGACCCCGGGACTGTGTCGCTCATCGCCGCGTTGCGACGCGGTGGCCCGGGCAACCGGATCGCCGTCGAGTCGCATGCTCGATCCGTGGCGCCGGAGATGTGGGTAGTGCCCGGACCGGAGTCTGCCGAGCAGGCCCGAGCGGTGCTGGCGGCGTCCGCACCGGACGTTGCCGCCGGGCTGCGCGGTGATGACCGTGCATGGTTCGTCGACGCAGGTCGTCTCGACGAGTCGAACCCCACCCTGGCCACCGTGTCCGAGGCGGCCGTCAGCCTCGTGGTCTGCGGTGGCCGCCCGGAGGACGTCGTGGCGCTTCGCTCACGGGTCGGCCTGTTGCGCCGCCACGGCGCAGGCACGGTCGGCGTCATCGTGACCAGTTCGTGTCCGTACCAGCGCGGCGAGCTCGCCGGCTTCGCCGAGGCCGATCAGGTGTGGTTGGCCCCTGCCGACGTCGACCTGCGGGAGGTGGCGGCCGCAGTCCTCGGGCCGTCGCGGCGTGCTCGCCGGACGATGGTGTGGCGTCGAGCTCTCGACGTGGCCGCCGATGTGGCCACGTCAGCCGGGATGTCGAAGGCCCGGGCATCCGAGCCGAGGGTCGGTGCGTGATGGTCGATCAACGGTTGGTCGCCGAGCTCACGTCGGCAGTGCAGGAGGCATTGGTGGCCGAGGCGACCACCAGGGTGCAGGCGGGCAAGGCGCGTCTGGATCGGCGCGGGCAGGAGGTGCTGGCCGAGTCGGTGTTGCGCGAAAGACTGCAGCGGCTCGACGCCGATCGCTTGGCGGCGGGGGCGGCGCGTCTCGACGAGGTCAGCGAGCAGTTGCTCGTCGACCGTGTGCTCGCGTTGTCGGTCGGGCTCGGACCAGTCGAGGTGGTGTTGGCCGACCCGGCCGTCGAAGAGCTCGTGGCCACCCGCTTCGATCTCGTGTTCGCGTACCGCTCCGACGGATCCGTCGAACAGGTCGACGAGCGCCTGTGGGCATCGGAGGCGGAGCTGTCGGCGTGGTTGTCGCACCTGGCTCGCACTGCCGGCCGGACCGAGCGGCAGTTCAACGCGCAGGCGCCGATGCTCGTGATGCGCCTCGGCGACGGGATGCGGCTGGCCTCCACACGCGACGTGTCGAAGGCGGTCTCGTTCTCCCTTCGCCGGAACACCCTCGGCAAGGTCACGTTGGCCGACCTGGTTGGCTTGAACATGTTGCCCGCCGTCGTCGCCGACTTCCTGAGGGCGTGCATGGCCGCGTCGGAGATCCGGCTCGTGTTCTCCGGTCCGACCGGTTCGGGCAAGACGACCGC
>SKRR01000249.1 GCA_007118345.1 Microthrixaceae bacterium
GCGGTGCATCCGCGCTGGCTCGACGGTCAGGGGGCGCAGGAGCGCCTCGAACTGATCGGTGGGACCCGGCTGCAGGACTGGGTGATCGACAACTGATCCCGGTTCGGCGCGAGGTTCAGATCTGGCGGGACGGGTAGAGGGATCGTGACCGCACCCCCCCCAGGAGGTCCCGATGACCGACTCCGATGAACACCGACCCGACGGCGGTGGTGCCACCGTCGGCAGCGTCGCCGACCAGCCGCTCTCTGAGGTCGTGCACCAGATCGACCACGACAGCGAGGGCGGACAGTTCATGTCCGTCGAGGGCGGGGCCATCCGATGCCTCACCTGTCGCGGCGAGTTCCCTGCCGCTGGTGTCCCTGCCGTTGGTGTGCGTCGACTCGAGGGTGAGTCCGACCCTGCCGACATGTCGATGACGCTGCCGCTCACCTGCCCGGAGTGCGCCACGAGCGGTTCGCTGGTCGTGCAGTACGGACCCGAGGCAGGCGTCGAGGACGCCGATGTCCTGGCAGCGATGCCCCGTCCGTCCGGCGCGGACCTCTGAACGCCGACGAAGCGGCCGTGAAGGACGGTGACGTCGTGGCTGGTCCGACCGCAGTGCAGCGGTCGTTTCGCGCCGAGGCGGCAGCGGTGTCCGACGCCCGACGCTTCGCCGTCGAGGCGTGGAACGGTCTGTGCGACGGCTCGGGCGACGAGGTGAACGGTGGCATGCCGTTGGTGGTCTCGGAACTCGCGACGAACGCCGTGCTCCACGCTGGCAGCGGCTTCGCCGTGACGCTCACCCATGACGACGACGTCATGCGTGTCGCGGTCGCCGATGACGAACGCGAGCGCCCGGCGCCGGTCGACGCAGCGGGATCGGCGGTCGGCGGTCGCGGCCTGCGCATCGTCGACCTGTTGGCCGACCGCTGGGGCGTCGACGACCTGGCCGACGGGAAATCGGTGTGGGTCGAGTTCCGGCTCGACTGAGACCTTCGGTTCAGGAGCGGCTCCGTGACCGCCCCACCGGGTGCATCGGCTGAGGGTGCGTGTCGATGGCCCACTGCGGTTCGCTCAACCCGATGGATGAGGCCGCAGAGCGCGGTCCGGGTGCCCGGTCCGTCATCGACGCTCATTGCGGCGCACGTCAGGGGGCGGTGTCCTGGCCGGCCTGCCGAGTCGTCACGAGAACCGGTCCTGTTGCTGGGCGCGCAGGTACACCGGCGAACGTGGGTCGATCGCCGCAGTGCCGTACCACTCCGACGACCGCAGGTCGGCGTCGACGGCATCGCGCACCTCAGCAGGGTGCAGGTCGATGTAGAGCCGGCCTTCGAGGTGGTGGGTCTCGTGCTGGAAGCAGCGTGCGAGCAGCCCCGACGCCTCGATCGACAGCGGTGTGCCGTCGAGGTCCGCCCCGGTCACCCGGGCACGCGAGTGACGCTCGGTCAGCAACGTGACCCCTGGTAGCGAGAGGCAGCCCTCACCGCCGGGTTCGAGGTCCTCGCCCAACAATTCGATCCTCGGGTTCACGACACAGCCGACGTTGTCGCCGCCGCAGTCGAACACGAAGACCGCCTCGTGACGGCCGATCTGGTTCGCCGCGAGGCCGACACCCGTCTCGATCTCACGCATGGTGCGGAAGAGGTCGTCGACCAGCTTGCGGACCGACCGGTCGAACACGGTGACCGGTCGTGCGGGCTGCCGCAGCACGGGGTTGCCGTACAACGTCACCGGCTCGCATCGGGTACCCGGCAGGCGGAACTCCGCCACGTCAGCGTCGGGGTCGCAAGGTCGTCACGGTGGTCAGCCTCGCGCGTCGCGGGCCGGCTCCGCCGGTCCGTCGTCTGCTTCGGCGGAGCCCGCCGGGGTGGCCGACGAGCCGAGCTGCGCCTCGAGGTCGTCCAGCGCAGCGCGTACTGCCACGATTCGCTGGGCGAGCTCGGGGGCCCCGTCGGCAGCGTCGGCCGCGACCTGCTCGACGTTGTCCTCCAGCTCGATCCGGCGCGCCTCCTCGACGCTGCTCACGACGACCGCGATCACGATGTTCAGCACCACGAAGGTCGCGACGAGGATGTAGCTGAGGAAGAAGGGCACCGCCCACGCGGTGACCTCCTGGGCGGGAAAGAAGACGTCGTCCCAGTTGTCCAGGGTGAGCACCCGGAAGCAGGTGAGCATCGCGACGCCGACATCGCCCCATTCGCCGGGCAGCCGCTCACCGAACAGCGCCGTGCCGACGACGGCGTAGATGTAGGTGATGATCACCACGAGTGCGGCCACACCGCCCAGCGGCGCCAGACTGCGCAGCAGTCCCTTGACGATGACCTTGAGGTCGTTGATCGCCTCGAACAGGCGGATGACCCGCAGCACGCGCACCGTGCGCAGCAGGGTGACGTTGGCCCCGATGCCGGGCACGAGGCTGAGCGCCACGATGGTGAAGTCGAAGATGTTCCAGCCCCGGGTGAAGAACCGCCATGGCCGACGCCCGTAGGACAGCAGGCGGATCGACACCTCGACGACGAAGATCGAGATGAAGACACGGTCGAGGGTGTCGAGCAGCCCACCGTGTTCCTGCTGGATCGCGGGATAGGTCTCCAACCCGATGGTCACCGCGTTCGCGACGATGACCACCAGGATCGCGAGCTGGAAGCGCCGGGCTCCGGCCACGGCGCTGCAGAGCTCGGCCACCCTTCCGCGCTCGGCGACACCCGGTCGGTGGTGCTCCGCGGATCGGCTCGGTCCCGGTGCGGCCGGGTCGTCGGTGCGCACGGGCCCTCCCTTCGGTCGCCGAGCAGCGATGATGCCGGGCGCAGGTGAGGGTGTCCAACCTCGACGACTCAGGCGTGTTCGGCAACGTCGTCGTGTCGCGACTCGTCGCGCTCAGCGCGTTCGCCGCGACGGTCAGGACTGCGAGGGGTCCGGTTCCGACTCCAGGACGCCCGGACGCGGCGGTGCCCGGACCACGCAGGGCCCGGGCACCGCCGAGTTGATCGTCGGTCAGCGTGACCCGACCGAACGGTCTGCTCGATCAGAGGTGGCGGCCGCAGCTCGGCCAGGGGCTTGAGCCCGAGGAGCGGTAGAGCGCCAGTGCCATGGCGTCCTGGTCGGCCGGCGACGCCGATGCGGGGTCGACGCCCACGAGGTGTGGGTGGTTCGACCGTGCAACCGAGTCCCAGGTGGAGCGGGCGAACTGGTAGGCGCCGCGGTAGGTGCCCGATGCGGAGACTGCGGCGTAGTTGCCGCTGGACTCACAGTTGCGCAGGGCGGCCCATCCGCCGCCCATGGAACCGCCACCAGAGGTGGATGAGCGTCGAGTGGCGGCGCGCTCGGCCGCGGCCTGCTCGGCAGCGACGCGTTCAGCCTCGGCCTGCGCCACCGCGGCGTAGAAGGCCTCGAGGCGTTCCGCCTCGGCCCGGGCAATGGCCTCGAAATAGGCTTCCAGCTGTTCGGCATGCGCCGCGTCGGCGAGTGCGATCAGACGCTGGATCTCTGCGTCGCCGGCCTCGGCGGCGATCTCGACGACGGTGGTGGTGGTCGGCGAGGCGCTGGCTTCGGAACTCCGGCTGGGGGTGGAGGTCGCGAACGCCGTCACCGTGCCGATCACTGCAGCGGCGACGGCAAGGAGGCCGATGCGGTGCGCGGTGGTACTTCGGGTCTTCTGGTCTCGGGTCACTGAATCTCCAGCGGATCGGGTGGGGGCGGGTTCGCTCCCACGTGCGAGATGTTGATCCGGACAGTGTGTCGCAGGATCGACACATAACCGTAATGGTTCCGTAGGAAATCCGTCACACCGCTGTTCTGGAACCGTCTCGCCGGTGTCACGGACGAGGTTCGTCGGTGCCTGGTTGCGGGTATCGGTGACAGAACAGCGCAGCGGACCCACCCGATGGAGGAGCACACGATGAGCAAGCCCCAGAGCCCTGAACTCCGCCGATCGGGCCGCAACCCCGCGCTCGACCCGGACAACGCCGCCACTCGTATCGAGGCGGCGCCGGTTCCGTCCCGCAGCGGGCCCGAGGGTCCGGTTCCTCCTGAGAATCGACCCGGTCACCATTCCGGTGAGGAGCAGGACCGCCCCGACCCCGACGACTTCGTCGAGCGCTTCAACGCCGGACCCGCGGGACCGGGTCCGGCTGACGAGGACACGGTCGGCGATGACGGCTCATCGGCTGACGGTGGTGTGCCCCGGCGGATCGCCGGCGCGGTCGTCGATCGCGCCCCGGCGGTGCGGCAGGCCGTCGCCCGGCGGCTCGTGCGGGGTCGTCACGCCTCCGCATCCGCGCTCCGGCGCCTGGCCGACGTGATGGATCCCGGCTGACCGCGACGGGCGGCCGGGGCCGCGCCGGTCCGTAGAGTGGGCCGATGTCGCCCACCCGAACGCCGTTCGACCTCCCGTCGCCCCCGACGGTCTGCTTCGCGAGTGACAACGCCGCCGGTGTCGATCCGGTCGTCATGGATGCCCTCGTCGCGGCGAACACGCCTGCGGCGCTGGCCTACGGAGCCGACGAGTGGAGCCGACGCCTCACGGACCGGTTCGGTGAGTTGCTCGACCGTGACGTCGTGGTGCTGCCGTGCTGGGGCGGCACCGGCGCCAACGTCGTCGGCCTCGCCTCCGTGCTGCGGCCGTGGCAGGCGGTGGTGTGCACCGAGGAGGCCCACATCGCCTCCGACGAGTGCGGCGCACCCACGCGGTTCACCGGTTCGACGCTGCTCACGACTCCCAGCGACGACGGCAAGCTCGACCCGCTGTCGTTGGCTGGGTTCGCCGCGACGCGCGGCAACGTGCACCACGTGCAACCTGCAGCCGTGTCGGTGAGTCAGAGCACCGAACTCGGCACGGTGTACGCGGTCGCCGAGTTGGCAGCGGTCGCCACCGCGGCGCATGCCGGGGACCTCGTGCTGCACCTGGACGGGGCGAGGTTGGCCAACGCGGTGGCTGCGACGGGATCCGACCTGCGCTCCATGGTGGCGGACACCGGTGTGGACGTCATGACCTTCGGGGCCACCAAGAACGGTGCGATGTACGGCGAGGCAGTCGTCTACCTCCGACCGGAGCTCGCGCCCGGCGCGAGGTTCCACCAGAAGCAGGCGGCGCAGCTGCCGTCGAAGATGCGGTTCGTGTCGGCTCAGCTGCTGGCGTTGCTCGACGGCGATCACTGGATCGAGAATGCCGCACGGGCCAACCACATGGCGTCGCTGCTGGCGTCGCGGGTCGCCGACCTCGACGGCGTCGAACTCGTCGGCGCCCCTGAGGCGAACGCAGTGTTCGCGAGGCTTCCGGAGCCGGCGATCGCCCCGCTGCAGGACTGGTCGTTCTTCTGGCGGTGGCCGGGTGACTCGTTGGTGAGGTGGATGACGAGCTTCGCGACGACGGAGGCAGATGTGGAGCGTTTCGTCGACGGCGTCGGTGCCGTGCTGTGTGATCTGGGATGAGCTCCGTGGCGGGGCTCAGATCTCCGGCTCGTGCTCCGAGATGGTGTCGCGCAGGTGGCGGTTGTTGCGGGGTTCGGTGCGGTTCTTGTGGTCCGTGATCTGGCGGATCAGGTCGTCGCGCACCTCTGCCACGGCAGCCGGGAAGCGCTCGTCGGTCGAGGTGGCCACGAGATCGGCGAACCCGCCGATCCAGGCCTCGAGCGTGGTGCGCTGCGACGGCGTGTCGCGCTCCTTGACCGACAGGAGCAGATCGAACGCATCGGGTCGGAACGAGCGCAGGCGGTTGTCGAGCTTGCCGAGGATCTCGACGACCTGCTCGCGCTCGTCCTCGTTGACACCGTGGCCGAGCCGGATGGACTCCGCGACGGTCGGGTTGGTCTGCTGGTCATCGCTCACATGATCTCCTCGGGACGGGTCCGTGTGGAAGTCTCGCGTTCCGGGCACCGTGCCGGCGATTCGGCCGGCCCAGCCGGTCGAATCGGATCAGGAGGTCCGCAGCCCCGTGAGTGACACGACGACGCCCGACCTGACGCCTGAGCTGTCCGCGCCGTACTCCACCGACCTCGACGAGCTGCTCGATGCACTGTCGACGCGACGCGACGGGCTGTCGGCGGCCGAGGCGTCGCAACGGCTCGAGACCCACGGACCGAACCGGCTGCCCGAGCCCGAGCGCCCCGGCGTCGTGGCGCGGTTCCTCTCGCACTTCCGCGACGTGTTGATCATCGTGCTGTTGGTCGCAGCAGCGCTCACCGCGGTGCTCCAGGAGTGGATCGACACCATCGTGATCCTCGGCGTGGTGCTGGTGAACGCCACCATCGGGTTCGTCCAGGAAGGCCGGGCGGAGCAGGCGATCGAGGGGATCCGGCGGATGCTCTCGGCGCGGGCGGTCGTGCGACGTGACGACGAGTGGGTCGACGTCGACGCCGAGGAGGTCGTGCCCGGTGACGTTTTGCGCCTCTCGGCCGGAGATCGTGTCGCCGCGGACGTCCGTCTGCTGTCGGTCACGAATCTGAGCATCGAGGAGTCGGCGCTCACCGGTGAGTCGGTGCCCTCGGGCAAGGAGGTCACCACGCTCGCCGCTGATACACCGGTCGGTGATCGCGAGAACATGGCCTTCTCCGGGTCGATCGTCGCCCAGGGGCAGGGGTGGGGAGTGGTCACCGCCACTGGCTCGGCCACCGAGCTCGGCCGGATCACCACGATGATCTCCGAGGTCGAGGCGATCGAGACGCCGCTGACCCGGCAGATGGCGCGGTTCGGCAAGGTGCTCTCGGCCGCCATCCTCGCGATGGCCGTCGGCCTGATCGGCATCGGTACGTTGCTCCACGGGCTCGACGTCGACGGGTTGCTGCTCGCGGCGATCAGCTTCGCCGTCGCCGCGATCCCCGAGGGACTCCCGGCGATCCTCACCATCACGCTCGCCATCGGCGTCCAACGCATGGCCCGACGCAACGCCATCACCCGCCGGCTGAACGCCGTCGAGACACTCGGATCCGTCACGGTGATCTGCTCGGACAAGACCGGGACGTTGACCCGCAACGAGATGACCGCTCGCCGCGTCGTCACCGCTGGCGCCGACTACGAGGTGGGGGGCGTCGGGTACGCGCCCGAGGGCGAGATCCTCGCCGACGGCGATCCGGTCGGTGACGATCTCCCACCGGATCTCGCACCGTTGATCGAGGTCATGGGGGTCTGCAACGACGGCCGACTCGTCGAGGGTGACGACGGGTGGGAGGTCGCCGGCGACCCGACCGAGGGGGCGATGCTGGCACTCGCTGCCAAGGCGGGCGTCGATGCGTCGGCCTGGCAGCGCCGGGCGAGCGTGCCCTTCGAGTCGGAGCACAAGTTGATGGGGACCCTCGAGGTTGCACCCGACGGTCGCGTCGAGGTGCTCGTCAAAGGGGCGCCCGAACGACTGCTCGACCGGTCCGCGGCGCAGATCGGTGCCGATGGAGCGCAGGTGCCGCTCGATCGCGCCGCATGGGAGGAGCACGCCGGCGAGATCGCACGTGCCGGAATGCGGGTGCTCGCCGCGGCGCGACGGTCCGCGGATGCCGAGGCCGACCGCCTGGAGCTGGCCGACCTCGACGAGGGTCTCGTGTTCGCAGGGCTGGTCGGCATCCAGGACCCGCCGCGTCCGGAGGCGATCGAGGCGATCGCTGACTGCCGCCGGGCCGGGATTCGCGTGAAGATGATCACGGGCGACCACGCCGACACCGCAGGCGCCATCGGCGCGGAGATGGGCATCGGCGGTGAACATGCCGTCGTCACCGGACCCGAGCTCGAGGCGGCGACCGACGAGGAGCTCGCCGAGCTCGCCGTGGACCGCGACGTGTTCGCCCGCACCAGTCCCGAGCACAAGCTGCGCATCGTGACCGCGCTGCAGGCGGCGGGCGAGGTGGTCGCCATGACGGGCGACGGCGTCAACGATGCGCCGGCGCTCAAGCGTGCCGACGTGGGTGTCGCGATGGGGGTCAAGGGCAGTGAGGCGACCAAGGAAGCCGCCGAGATCGTGCTCGCGGACGACAACTTCGAGTCCATCGAGCGTGCGGTCGAGGAGGGCCGCACGATCTACGACAACCTCCGCAAGTCGATCATGTTCATCCTGCCGACCAACGGCGCACAGGCGCTCGTGATGCTGGTGGCGGTCGTGTTCGGGATGGAGCTGCCCCTCACCCCGGTGCAGATCCTGTGGGTGAACATGGTCACCGCCGTGACCCTGGCGCTGGCACTGGCGTTCGAGGCAGGGGAGCCGGGCCTGATGCAACGTCCGCCCCGACCACCCGGCGGGTCGATCCTCGACCGCGAGTTCCTGCAACGACTGGTGATGGTCTCGGTGCTGATGGGGGGCGCGACCGTCCTCATGTTCCTCTGGACCGAGGCGTCGGGTCATTCCCTCGAGTTCGCCAGGACCGTGGCGCTCACCACTCTGGTGGTCGCCGAGGTCTTCTACCTGTTCAACGCCCGCTACCTGCGCGCACCCAGTTGGCCCCCGGCCGGCGTCGTCGGCAACCGGGGGGTCTGGGTGGCCATCGGGGTGCTCGCCGTGCTGCAGCTCGGGTTCGTGTACGCCCCGTTCATGAACACGGCCTTCGGGTCCGAGCCCTTGGCGCTGGGCGACTGGTTGATCCCCGCGATCATCGGTGCAGCCATCTTCGTGGTGGTCGAGATCGAGAAGGCGATCGTCACCCGTCGGTCGGCCCTCACCGCTGAGCCGGCGCTCACCGCTCCGTCGGCAAGGAGCTGAGCACTGCGGTGTTCAATCGGTAGGCACGGCGGATCTCGTCGATGACCCGGACGCGCTTCTCGTCGTCTCACGGGGCGTCGTCGAGCAGGTCGCCGCCGCCGGTCTCACCCTCGGTGTCCAAAGAGCGAGCGTGGCTAGTCCGTCCTCGTCGACCGCCTTCCGCGTCCGTCCGGTCCGACTCGATTCCGCCATGCCCGGACCCCGACGATCCCAAGGGTGATGACGGTCAAGGGGATCACGAAGAACCCCATCACGATGGCGAACGGGTCACGCAGCCCGCTGCCCATCGCATCGAGCACCAGGAACGCCAGGTACGCCACGTAGTACACGGTGAACAAGGCCCCCTCCCACCGGCTGATCTGGTAGCCGGAGAAGAAGATCGGCAGACAGGCGACCGCGACCGCGAGCATCACGGGCAGATCGAGGCGCAGTGCCTCGTCGCTCACCGGCAACCCTCCGGGAGCGACGATCGCGGTCACACCGAGCACCGACAAGAGGTTGAAGATGTTGGACCCGACCACGTTGCCCACTGCGATGTCGCGTTCACCACGAAGCGCGGCGACGATCGAGGTGGCGAGCTCGGGTGCGCTGGTGCCGAAGGCGACGACCGTCAGGCCGATCACCAGGTCCGAGACCCCGAGCGTCGCCGCGATGTCAGTCGCGGAGTCGACGAGCCAGCGGGAGCCGAGGACCAGGAGCAGCACGCCGCCGACCAGTTGGACGAGATCGAGCGCGACGGGTCGGCGTGATGGTGTCCCGAAGGCCTCCTCGTACTCCGCGACCACCGCGTCGTCGTCACCGCGCAGCGCAGCGGCCACGGTCCAGATCACGTAGACCACGATGCCAGCGACGAGGACGCCGCCGCCGGCGCCGCTGATCCTTCCGTCGAGCGCCAGCAGCACCACGACGACCGACGCGACGACCATGATCGGCACGTCGATGCGCACCACCTTCTGCGCCACGACCAGACCGCCGCCGACGAGCGCGGACACGCCGAGTACGAGCAGCACGTTCGCGATGTTCGACCCGACCACGTTGCCGACCGCGAGTCCTGCCTGGCCACTGCGGGCGGCGCCCACGCTCACGGCGAGCTCGGGCGCGCTCGTCCCGAAGGCGACGACGGTCAGCCCGACGACCACGGGCGACAAGCCGGTGCGCACCGCAAGACTGCTCGCCCCTCGTACGAGTACCTCTGCGCCGCCCACCAGGACGACGAAGCCGACGACGAGCAGCAGATAGGTCATGTCGACGACCGGAGGGTCAGCGTCCGTCCTTGCGCGCCTGCGTGCGTTTGCCGGCCGCCCGCGTGTGCGCGGCCACCTTCCGGTCGATCGGTTCCGGTGTGCGTGCCCGTGAGTTCTGGGCGCCCTTCGGCGGGTTGATCGGCGCCCTGCGACGTGCTGCGCCGCGGCGAGCGGCGCGGTTCTCCGCCGCCGGTGGCAGCGGGTCCTGCTGGCGGGCGATCTCGAGTCGCGCCGCCTTGTGCTCCTTGGCCTGCTGGCGCGCCACGGTGGCGAGTCGGCGGCTCACGCGAGCCAACGCGTCCTCGAAGACCTCGGCCTTCGCGAGCGTCCGCTGGTTCTTGGTGGCCGCGGCACCGCGCGAACGGTCGCCGCGGACCTGCTCGGACGCCTGCCGCCGGTGCAGCTTGGCGTACTTGTTGCGTGCGCGGCGGACCCTGTCGTGCAGCGCGATCAACTCGTCCTCGTCATGGACGGCGAGGCGTTCGCCCTCCGTCTCGATCACGAGTTCGATCTCAGCGTCGGTCAGTAGGGCTCTCGTGGCCTTGTTCATCGGTCCTCCGTCGGGGCGAGCGCAGTGCCCGGCAGGAGTGTCGCACAACCCTCCGGGGTCGTCATCGATGCAGCAGACTGCAGCGATGGAACTCGCGGTCTCGCTGTCGGCGGTGGTCAAGACCTTCGGCGCCGTCCGTGCCCTCGACGGTCTGGATCTGGAGGCGAGGACGGGGGAGGTGCACGGGTTCCTCGGCCCCAACGGGTCCGGCAAGACCGTGACGATCCGTGTGCTGCTGGGCATGTACCGCCATGACACCGGTACCGCACTCCTCCTCGGCGGCGACCCGTGGCGCGACGCGGTCGAGCTGCACCGCCGGGTCGCGTACGTGCCGGGCGACGTGAACCTGTGGCCATCGCTCACCGGCGGTGAGGTCATCGACCTGCTCGGCCGGCTGCAGGGTGGGATCGATGAAGGGCGCAGGGCGGAACTCGTGGAACGGTTCGACCTGGACCCCCGCAAGCGATCACGCACCTACTCCAAGGGGAACCGACAGAAGGTCGCACTGGTGGCAGCCCTGGCCTCCGACGCCGAGCTGTACGTGCTGGACGAACCGACCGCCGGTCTCGACCCGCTGATGGAAGCGGTGTTCCAGGACTGCATCGCAGAACTGGCCGCAGAGGGGCGCACGGTGTTGCTCAGCAGTCACATCCTCGCCGAGGTCGAGCGGCTGTGTGACCGGGTCAGCATCATCCGCCGCGGTCGTACGGTGCAGACGGGCACACTCGCCGAGCTGCGCCACCTGACCCGAACCAGCATCTCGGTCGAGACCGAACGTCCGGTGACCGGTCTCGACGAGTTGTCCGGCATCCACGACGCGAGCGAGCTCGAGCACCGGCTCGAGTTCGAGGTGGACAGCGACCACCTGGATGCGGCGATCGCGCACCTCGGTGGATTCGGGATCCGGGCGCTCACGAGTCACCCGCCCACCCTCGAGGAGCTGTTCCTGCGCCACTACGGCGACGAGCTGGCCGACGCCGGCGTCGGGAACGACCACACGCGCGCATGAGCACCCTCGCAGGGACGGGGGAGCTGCTCCGACTGGTGTTGCGACTCGACCGCGTCCGCCTGCCGATCTGGATCGCGGCGATCCTGGTCTTCATCTGGGTGTCGGCGGCCAGCGTCATCGGGCTCTACCCCGACCCCGAGTCGATCGAGGCCTACGTGGCGCTCGTGGAAGGAAACCCGACGCTGATCGCGGTGGAGGGCCCGGGCATCGGCTTCGAGTCGCCGAACGTCGGTGTGGTCCTCGTGAACGAGACGACCACCTGGGCCACCATCGCCCTGTCGCTGATGGCGGTGTTCCTCGTGGTGCGGCACACCCGCACCGAGGAGGACGCAGAGCGGACCGAGCTGCTCCTGGCCCGGCAGGTCGGACGCCACGCGCTGCTCGCCGCGTCGCTCGTGGTCGTGGCCAGCGCCATGGTGCTCGTCGGAGCGCTGACCGTGGCGCTGCTGGTGGCGCTCGGGCTGCCCACCGCCGGATCGGTCGCTGTTGCTGCGGCATTCGTCGCGGTGGGCCTCGTCGCGACCTCCTTCGCCGCAGTTGCCGCGCAGGTCATGTCGAGCGCTCGGGGGGCACTCGGAATGGGCGTGAGCTTCGTCGGCGTCGCCTACGTGCTGCGCGCCGTGGGCGACGTGGGCAACGAGTTCGTCTCGTGGATGTCACCGATCGGCTGGGCCCACCGCATCCGCGCCTTCGCGGGCGAGGACTGGTGGGTGCTCGCTCTCTTCCTCGCCTCGGCCGTGGTGCTGGTCGCGGCTGCGGTGGTGCTGTCGGACCGCCGAGATCTGGGCTCGGGCATCGTGGCACAGCGACCCGGTCCCGCCCGGGCGCCCCGATGGGCGACGAGTCCCTTCGGGCTGGCGTGGCGGCTGCAGCGAGGTTCCGTGATCGGGTGGAGCATCGGTCTCTTCGTGCTCGGGTTGGTCTACGGAACCGTTGGACGCGATGTCGAGCAGCTCTTCGAGGACAACCCCGACTTCGAGCAGTTCCTCGCTCAGGCGGACGGCGCGTCCATCACCGACACGTTCTACGCCTTCACCCTTGCGCTGGGAGCGATGATGGCGTGCGGCTTCGCGATCAGCTCCGTGCTGCGGATCCGTTCCGAGGAGAGCGCGGGACGGGTCGAGTCGATCCTCGCCACCCCCACCTCTCGGTCCGTCTGGGCCGGCAGCCACCTGGCCGTGACCGTCCTGGGCGCTGCGGTCGTGCTCGCTGCGTCGGGAGCCGGCACGGGAATCGGCCTGGCCTTCTCGGTCGAGGACCCCGAACAACTGCCGCGGATGTTCGGCGCGTCGCTCGGTTACGTGCCCGCAGTGCTCGTGCTGGCCGGACTCACGATGTTGCTCGTGGGCAAGTTGCCGCGTCTCGGCATGGTGTCCTGGGCGCTGCTCGCCATCGTGCTGGTCATCGGACTGTTCGGCGACCTGTTCGAGCTCCCACAGTGGGTGCGCAACGTGTCGCCGATCGAGCAGACACCGAGCCTTCCGGCCGAAGCGTTCCGACCCCTGCCGTTCGCGATGTTGGTCGGAACGGCGTTGGTCGGCGCAGGCGTCGGGGTCGTTGCGCTGCGTCGGCGCGACATCCCGACCACCTGACCGCCGTCATCTCGCCGGCCCGTCCGACCCTCTCGGACGCCGTGTCATGTCGAGACCTGCACCGTCGCCTCGAGGCGACCGGACAGCTTCTTGAGCGCCCGGTGCTGGGTGATCCGGACCCAGGCCTCCGGGCGGCCGAGCAGTTCGCCGACCTGA
>SKRR01000103.1 GCA_007118345.1 Microthrixaceae bacterium
CCCGCGCTGCGGCACGCTCCCGGGGTGGCCGCCGAGTGGGAACCGCGGATCCACTCCCCGATCTACGACCCCTCGAACCTCCCGGCGCAGCAGAAGGCGGGGGTCACCTTCGGCATGGCGATGACCGAGAAGCAGGGCGGCTCCGACGTGCGCGCCAACGAGACGACGGCCGAGCCGACCGGTGCAGGAGGCGAGTACCTGCTCACCGGGCACAAGTGGTTCTGCTCGGCGCCCATGTCGGACGCCTTCCTGATGCTCGCCGTCGCGCCGGGCGGGCTCACCTGCTTCCTGGTGCCGAGGTGGCGCCCCGACGGGAGCCGCAACCCCATCCGGATCCAGCGGCTGAAGGACAAGCTGGGCGACCGTTCGAACGCCTCGAGTGAGATCGAGCTGCTCGACACCTGGGGCACCCGGGTCGGCGACGAAGGTCGCGGTGTGCCGACGATCATCGAGATGGTGAGCCACACGCGCCTCGACTGCGTGCTCGCCTCGACCGCCATCATGCGCCAAGGGGTCGCCCAGGCCACCTGGCACGCCCACCACCGCAGCGCGTTCGGGACCGTGCTCGACCGCCAGCCGCTCATGCAGAACGTCCTCGCCGACCTGGCCGTCGAGTCGGAGGCAGCGACCGCGCTCGCGCTCCGACTGGCCCGGGCGTTCGACGCCGACCCCGCTGACGAGCACGAGCAGCTGCTCAAGCGTCTGCTCACTCCGGTCGCCAAGTACTGGACCTGCAAGCGTGCACCCCAGCACGCGGCCGAGGCACTCGAGTGCCTCGGCGGCGCGGGGTTCGTCGAGGAGTCCGGCCTGCCCCGGCTCTTCCGCCAGAGCCCGCTCAACGGGGTCTGGGAGGGGTCGGGCAACGTGATCTGCCTGGACGTGCTGCGCGCCGTGGCCCGCGCCCCACAGGTGCTCGAGGTCTTCTGGGCCGAGGTCGACACCGCCACGGGATCGGACCGCCGCCTCGATGCCGCGGCATCGGCGCTGCGGGACGAGCTCGCCGACCTCGAGGACATCGAGGTGCGTGCCCGCTCGCTGGTCGAACGCATGGCGCTGGTGTTCCAGGCCTCGCTGCTGGTGCGGTTCGCCCCGCACGAGGTGGCCGACGCCTTCTGCGCGTCGCGCCTGTCCGGCGTGTCGGGTCGTGCGTTCGGCACGTTGCCGGCCGGGTCGGACCTGGCAGCGATCGTGGAGCGCTCGCGCCCCGACGTTTCCTAGGCCGTTGCCGCGGGTATGCGCACGCCATGCGACGACATCGACCCCTGGCCGTGGCGGCTGCTGGCGTACTGGCACTCGCGGGTCTGGGATGCGCCGACGATGATGGCGATGAGCAGCCGGACACGACCGTCGAGGACGGCGGCATCGAACGACGCGATCCCCCGACGGTCGAGGACCGCGGGTCCTGATCGATCCCGACCATGGACGAGACGATCTTCCTGTGGGACGGGTGGGAGCCGGTGGCGCGGATCCTCCTCGTCACGACGTTCGGGTTCATCTGGCTGATCGTGCTGATCCGTGGCACCGGTCAGCGGACGCTGTCGAAGATGTCCGCGCTCGACTTCATCATCGCCGTCACGTTGGGATCGGCCTTCGGCCGTGTGGTCACCGCGAGCGAAGTGGGTCTCGTCGAGGCCTTCGTCGCGTTCGCCACGCTCATCGCGCTCCAGTGGCTGTTCGCCACCTGGCGAGCTCGGAGCCGCCGGTTCCAGCAGCTGGTCGATGCCGACCCCGAGCTGCTCTACCTGCGCGGACGGATCATCGATCCGGCGATGCGGCGTCACCGGATCACCCGCGACGACCTGCTCGGCGCGGTGCGCCAGAACGGCATGGGATCGCTGGACGAGGCCGAGGCGATCGTCTTCGAGCCCAGCGGGACCTTCGCGGTGTTGTCGGCAGGCGAGTACGGCGACGGATCCGCGGTGCCCACTCCCAACGGCTGACCTGGCGGTCAGTGCCGTGGCTGACTTGGCGGTCAGTGCCGTGGCGGGTCGGCGCCCTGACGGCGGGACGCGTCGCTGGCGAGGGCTTCGCGGAGCGCCACGGGCCCCTGATCCGCCGCCGAGAGCGGTTCGCCGTCGATGAACTGGGCGGCGAGCAGCGCCCCCAGTCGGTCGAGCTGCTCGTGTTCGTCGTCGGCGAGGGCGAGGACCACCGCGATCGCGTCCGGGGCGACCACGATCGCACCGACCGCCTGATCGCCGTCGTGGAGCAGCCCGAGCACGTCGAGCCCCTCCTCGGGCCGGAGCCGCAGGTGCGGGCGGCGCGCCCACGCACGGAAGGTCCCGACAGAGACGTCGAGGCGTTCGGCCACGAGACGGGTCGCGACGTCGATGGCGCGCTCGGTGGCCGAGTCGTCCAGCAGCTCCACGTCCAGCGATGCGATCAGGCCCGGCGCGTCGTCGCCGGGGCGCGGCCCCATCTCCTGGAGACGGTGGCCGACCGTCGCGTCGTCCACGGTGCCGAGCCGCGAGCGGTGCACGAGATGCAAAAGCGCGCCGCGGTCGCGCGTGCCGGCGGCGCCCCGGCGCGCCACGACGTGTGACCAGAGGGAGCCGCCGAGGACCACCGCCAGCACCAACATGACGGGCTCCACCCCGAGATCGACGATCAACGGCACCGTCACCACCGCTCCTGCCAGCGGCACCCACGGGTACCCCGGGGTACGGAAGGTCGGGTGGTACCCGATCGCTCGTGCGCGACGCAGCACGAGCACGGCGAGGTTCAGCATCGCGAACGCCAGCAGCACGATCGCGCTGGCGAGTCGTGCGATTCGGTCCGTGTCGAACGCCACGACCACGAACGCGACGGCGCCGCCGGTCGCCAGGGTGCTCACCCACGGCGTGCCCGCTGCGTTCAGTCGTGCGAACGGGGACCACAGCGCGCGGTCGCGGGCGAGGGTCAGGGGGTAGCGGGCCGCTGACATGATCCCGGCGTTCGCGGTCGACGCGAAGGCGGCGAGCGCTGCGACGACCACGAGCAGCTCACCGAGCGGCAGCAGACCATCGGCGACCGCGGACGCGACCGGCGTCAGGTCGTCTCGAAGCTCGGCTGCGGGAAGCGTCAGGACCATCAGCAGGGTGCCCACGACGTACGCCGTGGTGCCGATGGCCAGCGACACGAGGATGCCCCGGGGGATCGACCGGTCCGGATCCTTCACCTCGCCGGCGACGCTCGCGATCTGGGGAATGCCGGCGAAGGAGACGAAGACCAGCGCCACCGCGGCGAACAGGCCGAGCGCGCCCTCGCTGAAGAAGGGGGTGAGGCGCTGGCCGACGTCGGCGTCGGATCGAGCGACGTCGACCACCCCGGTGATCGTCGTGACCAGCAGCACCGCGAGCAGCAGGACGACGAGCGCGAGCTGCACCCGGGCGCTCTCGCGGGCGCCCACGACGTTGGCCACGGTGAACGCCACGGCCAACACGAGCGCTGGCAGCGCGGCGGGGAGTTCCACGAGCAGCCCCAGGTAGGCGTCGATCCCCGCCAGTGCGAACGCGGCCTTGCCGACGAGCGCGAGCCAGAGCCCGAGCGCGCCGACCACGGCGACCCGTGTGCCCATGCTGCGCTCGAAGAAGTGGTACGGACCGCCGGCGCGGGGCATGGCGGTGCTCAGCTCGGCGACCGCGAGCATCGTCGGGAGGGCGAGCAGTCCCCCGAGGAGGTACGCGAGGGGCATCGACGGTCCGGTGGCGGCGAACGCGATCCCGGGCAACAGGAAGAAACCGGAGCTGAACATCGCTCCGGTGCCGATGGCGACCACGTGCCGCAGTCCGAGGCGGCGGACGGGTGGCGCCGATGGTGGGTGATGCTCAGCCGACACGACGGACCGAGCACTACCCGCCTCCGGGGGTTTTCACGCTGCGCCCCCGGCAGGATTCGAACCTGCGACCTTTCGCTTAGGAGGCGACTGCTCTATCCCCTGAGCTACGGAGGCGGACCGCCGGAGTGTAAACCGCCACGGCGGGGTGCGGGACCGAGGGCTCCCCGACCCGGTCACCCCCGTGGCGCGAACATGTCGTGCATGCGAGTCGCGGTCTACAGCACCAAGCGGTACGACGCTGAGCACCTGGACGCGGCGAACGAGGGCCACGGGCACTCGATGGTGTACCTCGAGCCCCGCCTCACTCCCGACACCGCATCACTCGCCGCCGGGTGCGACGCGGTGTGCGCCTTCGTCAACGACGACCTCGGAGCACCGGTGCTCGAGCGGTTGGCGGCGTCGGGGGTGCGGCTCGTGGTGCTGCGCTCGGCGGGGTACAACCACGTCGACGTCGTCGCGGCGGAGCGACTGGGTCTGGTCGTCGCCCGCGTTCCCGGGTACTCGCCCCACGCCGTGGCGGAACACTGCGTCGGACTGATCCTGGCGCTCAACCGCCGGATCCACCGCGCCTACAACCGGGTGCGGGAGGGCAACTTCTCGCTGCAGGGACTGCTCGGCTTCGACCTGCACGGTAGGACCGTGGGCGTGGTGGGGACCGGGACCATCGGCCGGTGCTTCGCACGGTTGATGGTCGGGTTCGGCTGCGAGGTCGTTGCGAGCGACCCGCTGCCGAGCGAGGAGTGCCGCGGAATGGGCGTGCGGTACGTCGACGTCGAGGAGTTGTTCGCCATGTCCGACATCATCTCGTTGCACTGTCCGTTGACCCCGGAGACGCATCATCTCGTCGACGCCGAGCGCGTGGCCACGATGCGGCCCGGCGTGATGCTGATCAACACCAGCAGGGGTGCACTCGTGGACACCTCGGCGGTCATCGACGGCCTGAAGTCGGGTCGTGTCGGCCACCTCGGACTCGACGTCTACGAGGAGGAGGCGGACATGTTCTTCGAGGACCTCTCCGACGTGGTGCTCCGCGACGACGTCTTCTCGCGGCTCCTGACCTTCCCCAACGTGCTGATCACCGGTCACCAGGCGTTCTTCACCGAGGAGGCACTGACGAACATCGCCACGACGACCGTGGAGAACCTCAGCACGTACGAACGTGGCGAAGCGCTCGAACACCGCGTGGTACCGCCGCCCGGCTGACCGATGACGCCGCTGCTCGCCGCGCTGCCGGTCCTGGTGGTGCTGTTCTTCATGGTGGCGGTGGGATGGAGTGCCGCACGCGCCGGAGTGCTCACCGCCGTGCTCACCCTCGTCCTGGCGGTGTGGTCGTTCGGATTCGGTGGTGCCGCGGACCCGTTCGGGCCGCTCGCCGGGAGCCTCGGGGTGTTGGCCGAGGCGGCGTTCATCAGCCTCACGATCGTCGCCATCATCGGGCCCGCGCTGGGGATCCACCACCTGCAGAAGGCCACCGGCGCGACGGATCGGCTCCGTGGTGCCCTCGCACGGTTGCACCCCGACCCGCGGGTGGCGGCGCTCGTCATCGCCTGGTTCTTCTCGCTGTTCCTCGAGGGCGCGGCCGGGTTCGGCACCCCCGTCGCGCTCGCTGCGCCGTTCCTCGTCGCTGCGGGGTTCTCACCCGTCGCCGCCCTCGTCGCCGCCCTGGTCGGCCATGCGGTCGGCGTGTCCTTCGGTGCGGTCGGCACCCCCGTGCTCGCCCAGACGGCCATCGTCGACGCGACCGGCCTGGAGCTCTCCCGTGCCACCTCCTGGTACCACCTGCTCCTGGGGCTGGTCCTGGTCCTGGTCCTGGTGCGCGTGATCGGCGGATCGTCCGCCGCCGAACGGGCGCCCTGGGGGTGGGGTCTGTTCGCCGGTGTCGCGTTCCTCGTCCCCTACGGGTTGATCGCCCAGCTGGTCGGTCCGGAGCTGCCGACGCTGGGGGGTGCGCTCGTGGGCGTCGCCGTCTTCGCCGCCGTTGCGGTGCGCGTCCGCCCCCGCTCCGTCGGCGCGGTTGCGAGCGCGATCGAACGGCCCGGCGCGGTGGCGATCGCCGCCGCTCCCTACCTGGTGCTGGTCGCGCTGGTGCTGGCGACCCGGCTGGTCGTGCCGGTGCGGGACCTGGTCGAACCGGTGGTCGTCGAGTGGCAGGTGGGCGACACGTTCTCGGGCAGCGTGCGACCGCTGTTCCACCCGGGGCTGCTGCTCACCGTGTCGTTCGGGCTGGGCGCGATCGTCCAGCGGGCCTCACGACGCGAGGTCGTCGCAGCGGTACGGGTCGCGACCGGGCAGCTGGCCGGTGTGGTCGTCGCACTGCTCGCGATGGTGACCGTTGCCCGCGCGATGTCGCAGTCGGGCATGACCGACGAGCTGGCCGAGACCGCAGCGGGCTCCGGTGGCCTGTGGCCGCTGTTCGCGCCGGCGGTCGGGGCGCTCGGGACCTTCGTGACCGGATCCGCCACCGCGTCCAACGTGTTGTTCACCGAGCTCCAGGACAGCACCGCGCGGGCCGCCGACGTCCCGGTGCTCCCGGTGCTCGGCGCGCAGGGCTTCGGTGCGGCGATCGGCAACGTCATCTGCCCCCACAACATCGTCGCGGCAGGGGCGACGGTCGGGCTGAAGGGTCAGGAGGGGCTGGTGCTGCGTCGGACCCTGCCGGCCGCAGCGGTGTACGTCGTGCTCGGCGGCCTGCTCGCACTGCTGTTCAGCCGCTGAGTGCCGTGACGAGTCGCCAGGGCACAACAGCTAGCGGTGCAACGCAGATGAGTCCGTCGCACCCGACGCCTCGGGTTCGCGCCCGAGCAGCGAGAACGCCAGCAGCGGGAAGACCAGCACCGAGAGCATCCCGGCACCGACGAGTACCGCGGCGGCCTCGGCGCTCATCTCGTGCTCGCTGATCCCGATCTGGCTGATCACCACCAGCAGGGGCAGCGCGGTCGCCTGCATCAGCGCCATCGCCCAGCACTCGCGACCCGACAGCACCTTGCGGTAGAGCGCGAGCGCGGGGAGCCCACGGACGACGAACATGAGCAGCAGGAACAGCGGCAGGCTCGCGAGCGCAACCGGTGAGGCGATCAGCGAGCGCAGGTCGAACTGCACGCCACTGACGATGAAGAACACCGGGATCAGGAAGCCGAAACCGATGGCCTCGATCCTGGGGGTGAGGGCGGCGTTCTGCTCGGGGCTGAGCGCCACCCGTGCGATGAGCCCGGCGGCGAAGGCGCCGAGCAGGTTGTCGAGGCCGAGCGCACCAGCCACCAGCACCATGACCGTCAGGAGCAGCAGCAGGATCCGCACCGGGAGCTGCGACGCCGTGGTCAGGTGGCGCTGGAGGACATCGATGAACTCCGGCGGTTGAGGACGCGTGGCGATCACGGCGATACCCACGGTGAGCACGACGAACAGCACGAGCAGCAGTGACTCCTGCAGCGGGCTGGCCGCGCTCAGGAGGATCGTGATGGCGAGCACCGGTCCGAACTCGCCCGCCGCCCCTGCGGCGACCGCGAATCCGCCGAACCGGGTTCCCAGCAGCCCCCGGTCGCGCAGCATCGGCAGCAGCGTGCCGATCGCCGTGGTGGTGAGGGCGAGGCCGATCAGCAGGCTCGACACCACCAGCCCCTCGAACGCGAGGAACGCACCTGCGGCCAGGCCGAGCGCGAGGGAGGCGATCCACCCGACGACACCGAGTCGCAACGGCGCGCCCTTGAGGCGCGCGAAGTCGATCTCGTAGCCCGCCATGAAGAACAGCATCGCCAGGCCGAGCTCCGACAGGCCGCCGATGAAGCCGTCGACCTCGACCCAGCCGATGATCGACGGTCCGATCAGGATGCCCAGCAGCAGCTCGAAGAGCACGGTAGGGATGCGCCAGCGGCGGAGCAGCTCGGCCAGCACCGGTGCGATGACCGCCGCGGCGGCGATGACCACGAGCGACACGGCGGAGGATCGGTCCATTCCGGGCACTCTACGGAGCGATCCGCGCGAGTCGTGGCAATCGCTCAGTCGTCGTGACGGGGGCGACGACGGTCGCGCTTCGTGGCGCTGCGCTGCCGTTTGCTCTCGAGCCGCCGTCGCTTCGAACCCAGTGTCGGTCGGGTGGGTCGGCGGTGACGCACCGGTTCGAGCGCCGATGAGAGACGGGCGGCCATGCGCTCGCGGGCGAGGTCCCGGTTGCGGCGCTGGGAGCGTTCGTCGTCGGCGACCACTCGGAGCTCGTCGCCGAACCGTTCGCTGAGACGTTGCCGCTGGTGGTCGCTCAACGTCGGTGATCCGCCGATGTCGAAGCGCAGCTCGACCCGGGTGTGGGACGTGTTGGCGTGCTGGCCGCCGGGCCCCCCAGAGGTGCTGAAGCGCTCCTCGAGCTCGGCGCCCGGGATCACCAGCCGACCACGGACCGGGAGATCATCAGCCACCTCGGCGCGCCGCCACCTGCTCGACCACGTCCCGCGGTGCCGGGTTGACGAGCCCGACGGCGTCGTCGCCCTCGGGGTCGCCGATCACCACCGTCGGCACGGTCTCGTTGCCGCGGGCGAAACGGCGGACCACCTCGGCGGCACCGGGGTCGTCCCAGATGTTCACCTCGGTGAGCTCGAACGGCGCATCGGCGAGCGCCGAGCGGAGCCGGGAGCAAAAGCCGCACGCTGGCCGCCAGTAGAGGGTGACGATGGGCTCGGACACGGCGTCGAGCGTACCGGGCGGCGGTGTGGTCTCAGGCAGCACGTCGCCCGACGGTCGGCCCGAGCTCCTCCCGG
Source organism: Microthrixaceae bacterium (assembly GCA_007118345.1). Lineage (GTDB taxonomy): Bacteria > Actinomycetota > Acidimicrobiia > Acidimicrobiales > Microtrichaceae > SKRR01. The sequence continues at coordinate 8,566 of SKRR01000103.1, forward strand.
AGCCAGGCGGCCGTCGCGCGGATCCCCGCCGCCAGCTCGACCCTGGGTGACCATCCCAGTCGGTCGATCGCGATCGAGGTGTCGGGTCCGGGGGGTGGCCGCGACGGACAGGTCGCCGCCTGACGCTCCAACGGACCTTCTGCGCCGGTTGCCGCCCGCACCGCCTCCACGACCTCGTCGATCGGGTGGCCGGTCGCATCGCCGAGATCCACCGGGACCGAGGCGAGGTTGCTCTGGAACAGCGTGATCATGCCGGCGATCAGGTCCGACACGAAACAGGTGGCGACGCTCGTCACGTCGTCGGCCACCACCAGCGGCTGGCCGGTGAGCCCCCGCAGCAGCAGGTGGGTGAGGGTCGGTTCGTCCTCGGGTTCCATCCGGGGCCCGTACGCGCCGTGGAGCCGCGCGATCCGCACGCTGTCCTGTGCGATGCGGGGCAGTGGCACCGGGCTGGTCTCCTCGGCGGGCTCGAACGGGTCCTCGTAGCTCTCGCCGGTGGCCCCCACCACCAGGAGCCGGCAGTCCCGCCGGTGCGCGAACTCGGCGACGTGCTCCAGGCCGTTCGGTGGCGTGGGCAGTGCCGGAGCACCCGGTGCGCGCATCGCCGCGGGGAGCGGCGGGATCAGGTGGAAGAGTCCGTCGATCGGTCCGTGCACGGGGACGCCGTCGTCGATGTCGTGCTCGCGGAAGCTGAACGAGGGGTGTCGGACGAACGGTGCGAGGTTGTGGCGTTGGCCGGAGGAGAGGTCGTCGACCCCCACGACCTCGTGGCCTCGCCGCAGCAGCGCTTCGCACAGGTGCGAGCCGATGAACCCGGCCGCGCCGGTGACGACGAGACGCTGGTTGGTCGTCGGAGTCATGGGCCGTTCCCCCTCACGACGACGACCCTATGGACGCGGTGTCACGCATCGGTGCCCCGTTGTGTGAAGTCCTCGTTACGCGCGGCTCACAACGCCGCGGCGGGTACCGTGGCCCGCCATGCCCGACACCGATCCACCCCGGGCCGCGATGCAGCGGCTCGATCCCGCGGCGCGCGCCTACCTCGATCTGCTCGCCCGGTGCCTGACCCGTGAGCTGTTCCTCGACCAGGAGTGGTGGGACGTCGGCCTGGACGACTGGCCCGGTGGTTCCGAGCAGGTGCGTCCCGTGCTGCGCGAGCAGGGCTGGCGGCTGGTGCGGCGCGGCGACCCGCAGGCACGGGCCGAGGGACGCGACTGGCCGCCCACCGCCGAGACGATGATCGGCACCGCGCGACTCGACAACGTGCTCGACTGCTGTGTGCGGGCGGTGCTCGACGGCATCCCTGGTGACTTCGCCGAGACCGGCGTGTGGCGCGGTGGGACGACGATCCTGATGCGTGGGGTCCTCGCCGCGCTCGGCGAGGAGCAACGGTCGGTCTGGGTGGCCGACTCCTTCGAGGGACTGCCGGTGCCCGACGCCGAGCAGTACCCGGCCGACGACGGGCTGGACTGGTCACACGTCGAGGTCCTCAAGGTCGATGCCGACGCCGTGCGCGCCAACTTCGAGCGCTACGGATTGCTCGACGAGCGGGTGCGGCTGCTCGAGGGGTGGTTCTGCGACACCCTGCCCGACGCACCCATCGAGCGACTGTCGGTGCTGCGACTCGACGGCGATCTGTACCAGTCGACGATGGACGCCCTGACCGCCCTCGAGCCCCGGGTGTCGTCCGGCGGCTTCGTCATCGTCGACGACTACGGGGGGTGGCCCTCGTGCCGGGCTGCGGTCGACGACTACCGGCGGGACCGGGGCATCGACGTTCCGATCCACGCCGTGGACTGGACGGGCGTCTGGTGGCGCAAGCCCTGACGGCTCGGATCGCCACGGTCGTCAGGGCCGAGCTATCGCGACGGAGGTGCGGGCCACCCGCTGAGGGTCCGGCACAGTCGTTCGATCCCGACGACCACGTCGATCCCCTCGCGGTCGACGAGCCAACTGCGGTTGCGCCGGTGGAGGTCGTCGTGCTCGTCGAAGCGGTTCAGGACCACGATCACCGGAGCGATCGCAGCGAGCGTGGTGAACGCGGGCCGCACCGCGTTGAGCGTGCCCAGCCCTGCGTCGGCGACGAGCACCACGACGTCGGGGCCGATCGCCGCGGTCAGGTCGATCCCGTCGGCGTCGTGGGTGATCGGCGACCATGGTCCACCCGCGAGCTCGACGAGTCCCACGTCGACCGCGGGGTCGGGCCACGACGACCCGATCTCGTCCAACAGCTCGTGGACCCGTAGCGGCGGCAGACCGAGCGCGTCGGCGGCCATCGGCGGTGCCATCGCCACGGGATACCAACGGTGCGGTGGACACACGCGCTCGGCCGGCTCCCCGGTGGCGTCGCCGAGCAGTGCGGCGTCGGTGCCCGACGGTGGGTCGTCGGGCTCGAACGACTGGGCGGGCTTGCGGGCCGCCACGCCGGTCCCCGCCGCGCGCAAGCGGGCGCACACCGCCGCGGCGACCCATGTCTTGCCCACCTCGGTCCCGGTGCCGGCGACGGCCACCAGCGTGCTCGGTCGGGTCACGGCGACACCCCCAGCTCGTCGAGTGCGGTGCGCAACAGTTCGACCTGCTCGTCGTCGTGGGCCGCCGACAGTGCGACGCGCAGTCGGCAGGTGCCCGGCGCCACGGTCGGCGGTCGGATCGCGGGGACGAGGAGCCCCCGTTCGAGCAGGGCTGCCGAGACCGACAGCGCGGCGGACTCCTCGCCCAGCACGACCGGCACGATCGGCGACCCGTGGCCGGGGGCGATGGCGTCGACGTGGCGCCGGAGCCTCGCACGCAGCACGTCGCCCTCGTCGCCAGCGACGATGCGCACCGCAGCGAGCGCGGCGGCGGCATCGGCGGGCGCGCCTGCGGTGGTGAAGATGAAGGGACGGGCGGAGTTCACCAGCAGGTCGATCACCGACTGCTCGGCCGCGACGAACCCACCGACCGAACCGAGCGTCTTGGACAGCGTGCCGACGACGACCGCATCGGGGGGCGGCGGCGCTGCGAGCACGGCATGTGCCTCGTCGACCACCAACAGGGCGCGGTGGGAGCGGGTGAGCTGCGCGATGTCGTCGAGCGGCGCAGCGTCGCCGTCCATCGAGAACACCGAGTCGGTCACCACGATCGTCGGACGGTGCCGGTGGGTGTCCAGCAGCTCCCCGAGGTGGCCGACGTCGCGGTGGCGGAACACCGCGGTGGTCGCGCGCGCGAGCCGGCACCCGTCGATGATCGAGGCGTGGTTCAACTCGTCGGAGAGCACCAGGGTCTCGGGGCTGCACGCAGCCAGTGCCCCGAGCACGCCGAGGTTCGCCTGGAAGCCGCTCGGGAACAACAGTGCCGCAGGCCGGTCGAACCAGTCGGCGAGTGCCGCCTCGAGCTCGTCGTGCACCGGTCGGGCGCCCACGATCAGACGTGCCGCCCCAGCCCCCGCACCGTCGCGATCGAGTCCGGCGTGGGCGGCGGCGACGACGGTCGGGTGCTGGCTGAGCCCGAGGTAGTCGTTCGACGCGAACGAGATCACCGGTCGACCGTCGTCGTGCAACTTCGTGGCGGGTGCCCCGCCGGCGAGGGGGCGTACCGACCTCCATCGGCCCGCTGCACGGACCTCGTCGTTGCGCTGCGCGACCCGCTCGGCCCAGGTGAGGTCCATCTCAGCCCCTGCTCACACCGCGGCGCCGACCTCGGCGAGCGACTCGTCGAGCACGTCGACGATGCGGTCGATCTCGTCGGGCGTGCTGGTGAGGATCGGCATCAGCACGACCACGTCGCCCAGGGGCCGAAGCAGCACCCCTCGAGCGACCGCAGCGGCACACACCCGGCGACCCCAGCGGACCTCGCCGGCGGGCGGAGCGAGCTCGACGCCGACCATCAGACCCTGCTGACGGACCTCGGCGACCTCGGGCCTCGGCGCGATCGTCGACCGCAGCCGGTCGTCGAGCTGGGCGGCGCGCTCGACGACGTTGCCGAGCACCTGCCACTCCTCCATCAGCTCGAGGTGGCGGAGCCCGATGGCGGCGGCCAGGGCGTTCCCGCTGTAGGAATGCCCGTGGTAGAAGGTCCGCTCGCCGAGGTCCTCGCCGAGGAACGCGTCGTGGACCCGGCGGTTCGCGACGGTCGCTGCCATCGCCACGTAGCCGCCCGTGATGCCCTTGCCCAGCGCCATCAGGTCGGGCCGGATCCCGCATTGCTCCGATGCGAACATGGTGCCGGTGCGGCCGAAGCCGGTGGCCACCTCGTCGCACACCAACAGCACCCCGGTTCGTTCGCACACCTCGGCCAGCGCCGGGAAGGCGGCTGCGGGGTGCGGACGGATGCCGGCGGCGCCCTGGACCATCGGTTCGATGACCACCGCCGCCAGCCGGTCACCGTGCTCCAGGACCAGCTCGCACGCGGTCCGGATCGCATCGGGGTGGTCGTAGCCCGGGCCCCGGAGCACCTCGAAGCGGAGCGGGTCGAAGATGTCGGTACCGAACCCGCCGGCGCCGAGCGAGAGCGTGCCCACCGTGTCGCCGTGGTAGGCGCCACCGAGGGTGAGGTACGTGGTGCGACCCCGTTCGCCCTGGTTGGTCCAGTACTGGAACGCGATCTTCAACGCCTGCTCGACGGCTGCAGCACCGTCCGCGGCGAAGAGCAGGTGGGGCTCGTC
>SKRR01000258.1 GCA_007118345.1 Microthrixaceae bacterium
GCCCGTCGGCCACCGACACCGCGATCGGACCCTCGGCCTCGAGCCGGTCCAGCTCGCCGGCCAGCTGCGCCTCGATCGCGCCGGGGTCGCAGCCCATGGCGGCCAGCCGCGCCAGACGGCGATCCACCACCTCCTGGAGCTGCACGTCGCCGGCCGCGCCCGGCTCGAGCAGGAAGTCGCGGGCGCCGACCTGTTCGAACCCGTCCACATAGACCTGAAGGTCGTCGACGAGTCCGGCTACCTCCGCCGTGCAGCGCTCGTCAAGCGTCTGGGCCGCCTCGTCGACGTCGGACGTCGCACCGTCGGTGCAAGCGACCAGGACGGCGGCCGCGAGCGCCAGCATCCCGACCCGAGTCGACGACAGCCACATGAGCCGGGAGGCTACTGCCTGCACGAGGATGCGTGGGAGGGCACGCGGAAGGCTCAGTCGTCCTTCTTCGCGTGGCCACGCCGCTGGCCGGGCTTGCCGGCAACCGCGTCGTCGTCGTCGGGCTCGTCGGCACCGGTGTCGCCGTCGGTCGCGTCCTCCTCGGACTCATCCGCCGGGTCCCCGTCATCGCTGTCGCTCGAGGACTCCTCGCCAACCGGGTCCTCGGCATCCTGCTCCGTGCCTCCGGTCGCGTCGGAGGTCGAGTCCGTCTCGGAGGGCTCGTCCGTCGAGGACTCCCCGTCGCCCGAGCCGTCACCGGCCGGCTCGCCTTCCGTCGAGGTGTCGTCACCCTCGTCGGAGGTCTCCTCCTCACTCGATTCACCCTCCGACCCCCCCTCGTCACCGGACCCGTCCGACGTCGGCTCGTCCTCGACTGGCTCCTCGGTCGACGTCGTGGAGCTGGCGGCCCCGTCCAGTTCGGTGTCGTCGACCTGGCTGCCGTGCGGCACAAGCCACACGACACCGACGGGGTCGCCCAGGACGGCACCGCTCGGGCCCGACAGCTCGACGGTGAAGTACCGCGGGTCGGGATCGCTGCCCGGCAGGATCCGCACCCGCACCGTGGTGCTGGTGTCGCCCGCCGCCAGGGTCATGGTCTCGACGACCGGGCGGTAGTCGGTGTGCGCGTACGCGGTGCCGTCGTAGGTTCGCACCGTGAAGCTGACGTCGGAGGTGACCGGTTCCGACAGGGTGATGGTCAGCGTCACCCACTCCTGACGCTTCGGATGCTGCTCGACGACGGCACTGCTGATCGACAGCTGCGGCAGTGTCGTGTCGGGGTGCAGGCGCACCGTGGCCGACCCGGGGTCGCCGATGCGGTACGACGAGTCGTGGCCGAGCGCCAGCGTCACCGTCCGCGTCGTGGTCGTCTGGGGATCCGGCTCCGGCACGATGGTGATCGTCAGCGACGCCTGGCCCGCGGCGAGGGTCACCGTGGACGGGCGCGACGCGAGCGTCTCGCCGTCGATCGACAGGCGGTAGTGCAGCTCGTGCGCGGCGGTCCCACCCCACTCCAGGGACACGACCAGGTCGCTGTCGAGGTCGCCGTCACGCGTGATCGTGAAGGTCCCGGGCTCGAGACCGGACAGGTGCGCGTCGGTCGCGTCCACGCTGACCGTCGTCGACGCATCGTCGTCGAGGATGGTGACCGTGGCGACGGACGTACCCAGCTCGGCGCCGACCGGATCCGACAGCACGATCCTGAAGCTTCGGTCGGGCTCCGGGACGGTGTTGCCGATCACCTCGACGACCAGCTCGGCCCGCGTCTGTCCCGGCGCGAAGGTCACCAGCCCGTCCGCGGCCAGGTAGTCCACGCCCGCTACGGCCGAGCCGTCCTCCGTCCGCCACGCGACGGTGACCTGCTCCTCGGAGGCGCGGGAGAGCTCCACGACCACCGTCACCGGCGTCGTACCCTCGTCGCCCTCGGGGACGGTGGCCCCGCGCACGGAGACCAGCGGCAGCTCGGAAGCCAGCGCCGGGTCGTCTGTGCGGTGGGTCAGCGTCGAGAACGTCGCGCTGCCCGAGCGCACAACGAGGCCGTTGGGGCCCTGGTTCACCAGGCTGTGGTAGAGGTGGCTGAGCACCTCCGCACCGTCCAGCAAGACGGTGACACGGCCGCCGATCAGCCGCACACCGAGGGTGTACAGGGCGTCGGGGTCGAGGTTCACCAGAAGGGTCGTGTCGGTCTGCCACCCCGCCGCGGTGTGGTGGCCAATCTGAAGCTGCCCGGTGCTGGCGTCGAGGATGGCGTACTTGAACCGACCGTCGTCGAGGTGGTCGAACGCCAGGCCGGCCGCGCCACCGGTGGTGACGATGGTCTCGAGCACCAGGGTCTGGAGCGGAGCCACGCCGAGTGACGAAGCGAGACTGAGTCCCGACCCCGTGCCCGTGTAACCGGACCCGTCCGGCGACCAGCTGCCCGTCACCACGTCGTGGTCGACGCCTGCGGTCAGGTCCGCGGTCCGCTCGAAGGTCATCTCCGGAGCGGCCACCTGCGCACCGATCCGGCTGATCCGGCCCACGGCGTTGTGCGAGCCGACCCCGAGCAGCCCGTCCGACAGCGGGTCCTGTACGCCGAGGCTCGGGTCGTCCGGATCGACCAGCTCGCTGGTGAACACGTGAGACAGCACCGGGACGCCGCCGACGTACAGGATCACCACCTGGCCGTCCACCGCGACCATCAGGTCGTACTCGCGGTTGTGCTGGAGCTTGAGGTTGCCCTGCACCAGGACCTTCCAGCCCGACGCGGTCCGCACCCCGATCTGCACCTTGTCGGTGGAGATGTCGAGCCCGGCGAACTTGAAGTCGTCACCGGAGGCGTAGTCGAACACGAGGTAGCTGTTGGATCCCTGCCCGGCCCGGGCCGGGTCGCTGCTCACCCGCGCGTACAGCTCGTAGAAGCTCGGCAGCTGGTGGTCGACGTAGAACAGCGCGACCGCGTCCTCCCCGCTGACCGCGGCGGACTCGAGCCGGTCCTGCTCCAGGGTCCACGTTCCGGAGTCGATCGCGAAGGCCGACATCGCCGAGTTCGCATCGGACGAGAAGTCCTCGTAGCGCAGCACGTCACGCCCGCCCGGGTGGTTGCCGGGCTGCGGGTCGTGCGGCGCGCCGGTCTGGTCGTGCCACCACGGCCGGTCCTGCTGGAGGACGAGACCGAGCTCGCCGAAGGGCTCGCCGTTGCGCTCCGGGTCGCCGCCGCGGTCGACACCGACCTGGACGTCCGCGCCGGCCCCCGCCGACAGGTCGTACAGGAACTCCACCAGCCCGGGGCTGATCGCGCGGCTGATGGTGAAGTTGCCGAACGGGCGGAACGGGACGATGTAGCTGTTGAACTCCCCGGCCCAGTCGATCAATCGGTCAGCACCGGAGTTCGCGATGAGCACGTCACGGCCGGCGCCGCCGTACGCGATGTCGTGGTGGCCCTCGCCGCCGGGGAAGTAGGACATCCCGGCCTCGGTGTTCGCCCAGGGGTCGTCAGTGCCGGCGGTCGAGTCGTGGTTGTCGTCGACGTTGAGCAGATCGTCACCCCAGCCGCCGAACAGCCAGTTGACGTTCGTGCCGCCGACCAGCCAGTCGTTGCCTCCGTCGCCGAAGATGACGTCGCGGCCGCCGTCCTCGGCCGGGTCGAAGTTCAGCAGGAAGTCGAAGTAGTCGGCGTTTTCGAGGTCGTCAGCCTCCTCCCAGCCGGTGAGCCCGGAGGGGTGGGTCACCAGCACGTCGTAGGGCGAGGTCGGCTCCTTGTACGGCCTGACCATGATCTTGCGC
>SKRR01000217.1 GCA_007118345.1 Microthrixaceae bacterium
CGACCCGCCGTGGCGCAGCTGCCGTCGCGGACGGCGACGAGGCCGTCGCCGCGGAGCACTTCGGTGCAGCACGCGACGATTTCCGCACCGTCGAGCGCCTTGTGGGGGCCTGGTGGGCCCAGGGGGCGCGGGTCGTCCCGGTGGTCGGGGTGAACGCCGGAGTGGTCCAGGATGCGGTGACCCAGGCCGGCCGCCTCACCGGATCCGCCCGAGCCGTCGCGTTGGCGGTGGACCTCGAGTCGGTCCAGCAGCTGGACGGCGGCGTCGACCTCGCTGCCCTCGCCGGCTTCGAGGTGCCGGTGGTCCAGGCGGCGTCCACGGCACGGCAGGCCGCAACCGTGTTCGGTGCGATGGGCTCGCCATGGATCCTCCCACCGCTCGCCGACCGCCTCGATGGGTTGCGCGACGAGGTGATCGACCTCGGCGACCAGGCCGAGCTGGCGGCGATCGGCGTCTCCGACGGCCCCGCACTGCTCGGCGCCGAGGCACCACGCCGCTACCTCGTCCTGCTCGGGAATCCCGCAGAGCTGCGCGACATGGGCGGGCACCTGGGGAACTGGGCCGAGCTGGTCGCGGACGACGGACAGCTCGAGCTCGTCGAGGTCGGCGGCCCCATGGAGCTGTCCCGACCCGGTTCGGACGTGCTCGAGACGCTCGGCCCTTCCGTTCCCCGGGCGTTCGCCGCGCTCCAGCCGGACCGGTTCCCACAGAACTGGAGCGGCTATCCCGACCTGGACGTGGTCGGACCGGCGGCAGCGGCCTTCTTCGAGTCGGCGACCGGTCGAGCGGTCGACGGGGTGCTCTACGCCGACACTGCAGCGTTCGCCGCAATGGTCGGCCTGTCCGGGGAGGTCGATGTCCCCGACCTTCCCGAGCCGTACGTGTTGACCGAGGGCAACGCCGAGGAGTTCCTCACCCGGGACCAGTTCCTGCTCTACGAGCGGGCGAGCGTCGCCGACGATGCTGTCGTGGAGGTGATCGAGGAGGTCTTCGACTCCTTCACGGTCACGCAGCTGCCGGGGCCCGAGGCGCTCAGCAAGCGCTTCCACCCCCTCGTGCAGCGCGGGAGTCTCCGGATGTGGTCGCGTCACGGGACCGATGACCGTCTGATCGACCGATTCGGCCTCCGGCGGTCCCTGCCGGGTGCGGATGGTTCCGACCTCCTCGCGGTGCTGCAGCGCAACGCCGGCCCGAACAAGATCGACTCCTTCCTCTACCGCTCCACCGACGTCGAGGTGCGGTGGAACCCGTCGACGGGCGACGTGGTGAGCACCGTGACCGTCGAGTTGCGCAACGACGCACCCGACGAAGGGTTCAACCGGCTGGTGCTCGGCAACGACGCTGGCGCCCCCTGGGGCGCGAACGTCACCGACCTGGCGGTGCTGAGCCCACTCGCCCTGCGGTCCGTGCTCGTGGACGGCGGCGCAGTGCCGGCGTCCCCGCAGTGGGAGGACGAGTACTGGCGCCACACCGTCAGGGTCGTGGTGCCACCGGGTGGTACCGAGACGGTGACGTTCCGGTTGGCCGGTCAGCTGGACGCCGGGCGGGACTATCGCCTCGATTTCGTCGGTCAACCGACGATGGGTGGCAACGATGTCACGCTCCGGGTGATCTCGGCGTCGGGTGGCACGGATTCAGGGCGAGAAGTGACACGAAAGCTGGACGGCAGTGGGGACCATGTGTTCTCATTGGCATCTGAGCTGTAGCTGGCCGGGGGAGAGAGCGCGAAATGGGAAACAACATGGGCGAGTCGAAGATGGTGAGGGCTGCCGCTGCGGCAGCCCTGCTGATGGGGCTGCTGGCGGTGCCGTTGGCCGGCACGGGCGGGGCGGCGCCCGCGCAGACGTGCAGCGGGTACACGGCGATGATCGTGTTCGTGAACCCGACCGTCGGTCAGCCGGGTGATCCGATCACCATCGAAGGTGTCGGCACTGCCGGCGAAACCGTCCAGGCCACGCTCCAGAGCTCCCCGCCGCAGTCGCTGGGTTCTGCGGTGGCCGGATTCTTCGGCGAGTTCGAGATCAACACCAACCTGCCGGATCCGTTGGCAGACGGCACGTACGCCATCACGGTCACCTCGAACGCCTGCCCGGCGTTCGAGTTGTCGGTCGTCGTGGAGAACCCTCCAGCGCCGATGATGGCGTTCTCGACATCGTCGGATGACGATGAGCCGCTGTCCGTCGATGACGGCACCTCGACACCCGAGGCCGACTCCGACGACGAGTCGGGTGAATCGACCGACGGCGGTGGGTCAGAGGACGGCGGTTCGACCGAGAGCGTCTCCACCGGCGACGACGCTGCTGAGGGCGACGACACGACGGTCGCCGGGGCCCAGCTGGACGCGCCGGTGTCCAGCTCCTGCGGTGTCAGCGAGCCCGGCCGGACGTTCCTGCCGGGCCAGCAGGTCAACTGGACCCTCCAGGACGCGACCTTCGACACCAGCCGCGACGTGCGGCTCCGTCTGCGGAGCTCGTCGACCATCGTCACGCTCGCGCCGATCGGTCCGTGGCCTGCCTCGAACCAGATCGAGTTCACCGTGCCGGCGAACCTCCCGGCCGGTCAGTACACCGTGGAGCAGGCGGGCTACCAGTTGAGCGACGGCAAGATCAAGTTGCACAACTGCGCCGTGTACCTCACCGACGCGCCGTCCCCGGCGATGGCTGCTGGTTTCAGCGGTCAGAACACGACGCTTCTTGGCGGTCTCGTGATCTCGGCGCTGGCAGCTGCAGCGTTGCTGCAGCTGCGAATCCGCCGGCTCCGCCGGATCTGACCCACGCCGCCGTCATCGAACGGCTGGCGGTTGGACACTGCGTGCGCTCGACCGCCCGACTCCTCAGTCGGGCGGTTCGCGCGTGGTCCTGACGGTCGGTGGTTCGGCGACCCCATTGCGGATCGGCGCGTTCACGGGTCGGGTCTGATACACCTGTTGGCAGCCCAGCGAGCTGTGCGGGGTCAGCGGGGGATCGACGACCACCAAGGGGGAGTCAATGACACAGGATGCGACCCGGGGACCGGAACCCAGCGCGGAGGACCGCAGATTCGGCGAACGGGCCCGATCCGCTGCACACCGCCCGGCGCTTGCAGTATCGGGGCCCTACGGCCGTCCCGTCCATCCGCTGCTCGTCACCGTGCCGATCGGCGCGTGGGTCAGCGCCGTGGCATTCGACATCGCTTCGCTGACCGTCGAGGGACGGGCCTACGGGCGTGCGGCGCAGTGGCTGGTGGCCATCGGTGTCGTCGCTGGGATCGTGGCGGCCATCTTCGGGTTCCTCGACTCCCGTCGTCTCACCAAGGGCACCCGTGCGTACAAGGTCGCCATGACCCACATGACGCTCATGGGTGTGGCGCTCGCGTTGTTCGTCGTCAGCTTCCTGCTCCGACGTGCCGATGCCGACCTGTTCCTCGACGGGACCCCTCTGTTGGCGTTCGGAGTCGCAGTGGTCGGGCTGGTGGTGCTCATCGGAGGCGCATGGCTGGGCGGACGCCTGACCTACGGCTTCGGTGCCCGGGTGGCCGACGAGGAGGATCAACTCAGGGGGCACCTGCTCGAAGCTCCTCTGGATGCTGATCCCGACCAGCGATCGACGACCTCGGACTGAATCGTCGCCCACCAGTTGCCCACCGCCCCGATGTAGGAGTGGGAACGCAGTGAGAGTGACGTTCGTCGGTCACGATGCCTCGCTCA
>SKRR01000161.1 GCA_007118345.1 Microthrixaceae bacterium
TGGCGGCGAGCGGCAGCCAGGACCTGAGCCTCCCCGCACTGATGGCGAAAGCCCGCAGTGCGTGGCGCCAGCGTCGCGGTGACGACCCGGGCGAAGCTCCGACGTTGCATCTCCAACCGCTGTACGACGGCACGATCACCCTGATGCTGTCGTGCCGGTTCGTGCTCCCGGTGGCGATCTCGCTCGACCAGGCGACACCCGCCTGCCGGGTCGGGGCCCTCACCCACGTGGACGACACCGACGACTGTCACCGGATCATGGACTGGATCGCACAGGCCCACCAGGATGCCACCGGGGTGCCGACGATCTACCACTGGCACGAGGACGATCTGCTGACCCAGGTGCGTGCCTTCCTGCACCGCTCCGGCAGCTGAGCAGATCGGACCGATAGGGCCCGGAACCGGTTCAGGCGTCGACGGGGCGCTCCGGTACGGTGGTCGGTCGTGACCAAGGCCTTCCAGACGCTCAAGGGCATGCGCGACGTGCTCCCCCCGGAGTCCGCGCGACGTCGCGCACTGGTCGACCGCTTCGCGTCCGCCGGAACGCTCGCCGGGTACGGCGAAGTGGTGGTGCCGCTCGTGGAGGAGCTCGGCGTGTTCGAGCGGGTGGGTGAGGCCACCGACGTGGTCACCAAGGAGATGTACGACTTCACCGACCGTGACGGCACGCAGATCGCGCTGCGTCCCGAGGTGACCGCCGGCGTGGTTCGAGCGTTCGTGCAGCACCGTCCGCTGGTGCCATGGAAGGTCTGGTACAGCGGCACGAACTTCCGCCACGAGCGGCCCCAGAAGGGCCGGTACCGGATGTTCGACCAGGTCGGCGTCGAGGTGCTCGGCGTCGACGATCCCGACGTCGACGCCGAGGTCATCGCGCTCGCCGTCGCCTTCTTCGCCGAACTGGGCCTGCGCCGCGTGAGGTTGTTGATCAACTCGCTCGGCGACCACGGCGACCGGGAGCGGTACACCGAGGCGGTGCGTGCCCACCTGGAGGCCCGCCGTGCAGAGCTCTCCGAGGCGGCTCGCGACACCCTCGGACGCAACCCGCTGCGCGTACTGGACTCCAAGCGCGCCGAGGACGCCGAGGCAGTGCGAACCGCGCCGGTCGTCGCCGACTTCCTCTCCGATGACGCCGCCGGTCACTACCAGCGTGTGCTCGCTGGGCTGGATGCACTGGGGATCGAGTACGAGGAGGCGCCGCGGCTGGTTCGGGGCCTCGACTACTACCGCCGGACGACGTTCGAGTTCGTGGCAGACGCACTCGACGCAGCACAGAATGCCGTCGGCGGCGGCGGGCGGTACGACGGGCTCGCCGAGGACCTCGGCGGCCCGCCGACCGACGGCATCGGGTTCGCGCTTGGTGTCGACCGCCTGCTGCTGACCTGTGACGCCGAGGGGGTGTTCGACGCACCGCAGCACACCCTGGACGCCTTCGTCGTCGATCTGGTCGGCGGTGACGCAGCCAGGGATCTCACCCACCTGCTGCGGGCGAACGGATTCGCCGCCGACCGTCGTTTCGGGGGCGGATCGATGAAGGCGCAGATGAAAGCCGCTGACCGCTCCGCCGCACGGGTCGCGATCATCGTCGGCGAGGACGAGGTCGCAGCCTGCGAGGTCACCCTGCGGCCGCTGCGCGACGACGGATCGTCCCAACGGCGGGTCGCACGCTCCGCACTCGTCGACGAGCTGCGGGCGTTCCTGCAGTGAGTCAGTTGCAATGAACCAGACGACCCCACGACCCAACAGGACCAGGACCACACCGTGAGCACCTCCAGCACCGCCCTTCGGACCCATCTCTGCGGCGAGCTCCGGCCCGACCACATCGGCGAGCGGGTCGCGCTCTGCGGCTGGGTCGCGCGACGACGTGAGCACGGCGAGCACCTCGCCTTCATCGACCTGCGTGACCACACCGGCATCGTGCAGTGCGTCGTGGACGGCGGAGCCGACCTGCGCAGTGAGTTCGTGGTGCGCATCACCGGCACCGTCCGGCACCGCCCCGAGGGCACCGTGAACGACGCACTCGCGACGGGTGGGGTCGAGGTGGGGGAGTGCGACGTCGAGGTGCTCTCGGCGGCGGAACCTCCACCGTTCCCACTCGACGAACGGGCCCCGGACGTCGACGAGACGATCCGGCTGCGCCACCGGTACCTCGACCTGCGCCGCGACGAGATGCAGCGCAACCTGCGCACCCGGGCCAAGGTCAACTCGGCCATCCGTTCGGCGATGGACGGTCAGGGGTTCGTCGAGATCGAGACGCCGATGCTCATCGCGTCGACGCCCGAGGGCGCACGGGACTTCGTCGTGCCGGCGCGGACCCGTCCGGGTTCGTTCTACGCGCTGCCGCAGAGCCCGCAGCTGTTCAAGCAGCTCTGCATGGTCGGTGGGGTCGACCGCTACTACCAGATCGCCCGCTGTTTCCGCGACGAGGACCTGCGCGCCGACCGGCAGTTCGAGTTCACCCAGCTCGACGCCGAGATGAGCTTCGCGGACCAGGAAGACGTGCTGGCCGCCATCTCCGGTGCGGTCGATTCGGTCGTCGAAGCGGTCACCGGCGGCCGGCTCGGAGACGTGCCGCGCATGACCTGGCACGACGCGATGGACCGGTACGGTTCCGACAAGCCCGACACGCGCTTCGGGCTCGAGCTGGTCGAGCTGACCGACCTGTTCGCCGCGACGGGCTTCAACGCGTTCAAGGCACCGTGCATCAAGGGGGTGCGCCACCCCGGTGCGGCCGCCGACACCACTCGCAGCCGTCTCGACGACCTGACCGACAGCGCCAAGCGATGGGGCGCCAAGGGCCTGGTGTGGATGCGGGTCGAACAGGGCGACGACGGCGCAACCGTGCTCAACTCGCCGGTCGCGAAGTTCCTCTCACCCGAGGAGCTCGACGGCATCGTGACCCGACTCGGCGCAGAGCCGGGCGACCTCTGCTACCTGGTCGCCGACGACTGGCATGCGGTCTGTCACGTGCTCGGTCTGCTGCGCCTCGAGCTCGCCCGGCCACCGGTCGACGCGTCGGATCTGCACTTCCTCTGGGTCGTCGACTTCCCGCTCTTCGAGTCGGTGGACGAGGCAACGGGACGACCCGTTCCTGCCCACCATCCCTTCACGATGCCCCATGCCGAGGACCTGGGTCTGTTGGACGGCTCGCCGGAGCAGCTGCTGAAGGTGCGATCGCAGGCCTACGACCTGGTCCTCAACGGATGGGAGCTCGGTTCGGGCAGCGTCCGTGTGCACGACCCCGCCGTCCAGCGCCGCATCTTCGAGCTGCTCGGGATCTCCCCGGAGGACGCCCAGGAGCGGTTCGGCTTCCTGCTCGACGCGTTCCGGTTCGGCGCGCCGCCCCATGCCGGCTTCGCCTTCGGGATCGACCGGTTGGTGGCGCTGCTCCTCGGCGAGGAGAACATCCGCGAAGTCATCGCCTTCCCGAAGACCCAGTCCGGCGGTGACCCCCTCACCGGCGCGCCGGCCGAGATCGATCCCGCTCAGCTCGAGGAGCTGGGCCTGCGGCTCCTGCCCCGCAGCACCTGACCCGCAGCACCTGACCCGCAGCACCTGACCCGCGGTCCACGGTTCGCTCCGGTGCGGGCTCGTCACTAGGGTGGCCGCAGTATCCAGTCCCGTAGGTGGGGGAAGCCGGTCGGAA
>SKRR01000006.1 GCA_007118345.1 Microthrixaceae bacterium
GTCGGCCATCGCTCGGCCCTTCGCTCGGCCCTTCGCTCGGCCCTTCGCTCGGCTGGGTGTCCGGGGTGGCGCTCACGGCCCGAAACTAGTCGTGCTCCGAGTGATTAGTCGGTCCGGACATAGTGTTCACTCGGTCATCGAGGCGGGTGGGCCACCGGGGCCGTCACCGGCAACGGCACAGTTTCGGCCCACGCTGACAGCTCTTCCGGGTAGAAGTTGACACAGTTGTCGACATTCTCTTGCCACGCAGTTGGATCTGCTGTAGAAGTTCTCCAGAGCAGCGTCCGCGCCGCTCAGAGGCCCAGCAAGCGTCGCCGGCGAGCGGCGTGGGTCGCCCCATCACATTCAGGGGACCGTGCCTTGCGCCGGTCCCCTGTTTGCTGTCGGTCCCCGGTGTGCGTAGGGGACCGGTTGCGTCGGGCTGCGGTCAGTCACCTGCCACGGCGTCGAGGAACGCCGGCCGCTCACCACCGCCGTGGAGCCAGATCGCCGAGCCGCTGACGTAGGACGCCAGCGGCGATCCCAACCACCGGCAGGCCTCTGCGAGGTCGTCGGGTGTGCCCATCCGCCCGGCGGGCACCGTCGCGGCGACCCGCTCGATCGCTGCGTCGTCGCCGTAGTGCAGGTGCGCCTGCTCGGTCTCGATGAGCCCTGCCACGATGGCGGCGACTCGGACCCTCGGTGCCCACTCGACCGCGAGCGACTGCGTCAGGCTCAACAGGCCGGCCTTGGCGGCGCCGTACGCCGCGGTGCCGGGTGATGGTCGGGTGGCCGACACCGACGCGATGTTGACGATCACTCCGGCACCGTCGGGGTCCGGCGTGCCGGGCCCGTGGAGCTGTTGGAGGTGGTGGTTGGCGCGCTGTGCCACGTGCAGCGGTGCGAGGAGGTTCAAGCGGATGATCGACTCGCTGAACCTGGGCGACGCCGTCGCCGCCTCGGCAGCCGGGGCACCTCCGGCGTTGTTCACCACCAGATCGAGGCCACCGAAGCGCTCGACCGTCGCGTCGACCACGGCCGCCGCTTGGTCGGGGTCGCGCAGGTCGGCCGCCACGAAGGCCGCCGCGCGGCCGTCGACCGTGGGCACGTTGTCCGGTTCGCTGCGCCCGCAGGTGAGCACGTCGGCCCCCCAGCCGAGGAACCGCTCGACCATGACCCGACCGATGCCCTTGGAGCCTCCGGTGACCAGCACCACCCGCCCCGTCTGGTCGAGGGGGTCGGCGTGGGGGAGTGCTGCGCTCATGCGGGCCGACGATACCGGCGCCCGGGCCGTGCGCCCCGCTGACCCGGCCGGCTGCGCTGCCTAGCGTCGTCCGTCGTCCGTCGTCCGCCGTCCGCCGTCCGGGGCCGAACCCCGGACGTCGAGGAGGTCCGTCGTGCGACTCGGAGCCGACCCTGCCCAGCTCGAACGGTTGTCGGCCTCCTGGAGGTCCGCCGCGGCGACCGTGCAGCACACCGCGGTGCGGGTCGCGTCGGTGGACCGAAGGTGGTGGCAGGGGCCGGACGCCCGGCGCTGGTACGACCAGATCGACGGGTTGGCGCGGCAGCTGCGTCTGGTCACCGACGGGCTGCGGCGCGGTGCGGGCGAGCTGCTGGTGCAGTCCGAGCAGCAGCGCCGTGCGTCGCTGGACGTGCCGTCGGCAACGGCGCAGTGGCACGACCCGGTCGGCGACGGGCGATGGGTCGCCCGGGTCGGGTCGCCCGACGCCGAAGCGGTCGTGGCGATCGTTCCCGGCGTCGGCACCACGATCCGGGACCGGGCGCGGCTCGAACGCGACGCGCAGCACGTCTGGACATGGCTCGCCGGCCATGCCGAACGGATCGACCGGATCGGCGACGGTGGCGCGCAGCAGGTCGCCGTGGTGGCCTGGCTCGGGTACGACCCTCCCGACCACGTGGTCGCCGGCATGTGGCCCGGACCGGCGCGCCGCGGCGGTGCCCGCCTGGTGCAGGACGTGGCGACGTGGCGAGCGGGGGGTGCGGACCGCGTGGTGCTGGTGGGGCACAGCTACGGAGGGCTCGTCGCCGCCGAGGCGGCGGCGGGCGGGGCCGGCCCCGACGAACTGGTGCTGCTCGGCTCGCCCGGGATCGGGCGGTCGGATCCTCTCGAGCTCGGACTCGCCGAGGGGGCCGAGCTGTGGGCAGCGGCGGCGCAGCGCGATGCCGTGTCGTGGGTGGCCCGTCCGGGCTGGTTGCACGGGGCCGACCCGATGGCCCTGGCACGACCGCTGCCGACCTCGACGGTGGGCCACGGTGGGTACCTGCGCGACCCCGAGCTGCTCGGGGCGTTGGCGGAGCTGACCGTCATCGAGCTGTTGCCCGGTGGGGTGGCGGGACGGGGCCAGCTCGTGGCTCCCCGTCGCTGAGGGCTACCGTCGGGACCTGACAGGTTGTCAGGTCGAGCGCGTGTCAGATTCGAGCACAGCGTCAGATCCACGAGCACAGCGTCAGATCCACGAGGATCGGGTCCGTTCCGGAGGGGGCAGCATGGGGTTCAGCGTCGAGGTCGACGACGGCATCGCCGAGATCGTGATGGACCACCCGAAGGTCAACGCCCTGACGGTGGCGGGATGGTTCGAGCTGGCCGATCTGGTCACCGCAGCGGGGCGTGATCCCGACGTCGGCGCGGTCGTGTTGCGTGCCGAGGGACGCGGCTGGAACGCCGGGGTCGACATCAAGGAGATGCAGGCGACCGAGGGGTTCGACGCGCTGATCGGGGCCAACCGGGGCTGTTACGCCGCGTTCGCCGCGGTCTACGAGTGCGAGGTGCCCGTCATCGCGGCGATCCACGGATACTGCCTGGGTGGGGGCATCGGGCTGGCGGGCAACGCCGACATGATCGTCGCCGCCGAGGGCACCCGGTTCGGGCTGCCCGAGGTGAACCAGGGCGCGCTCGGCGCGGCGACCCACCTTGCCCGGTTGGTGCCTCAGCACAAGATGCGCGAGATGGTCTTCACCGCCGAGCCGATCGACGTGTCGCTGCTCGAGGCCTGGGGCTCGGTGAGCCGGGTCGTGCCGCTCGACGAGTTGCGCGACGCCGCGTTCGACCTCGCCGCCAAGGTGTGTTCGAAGAGCCGTCTGGTGATCCGGAGGGCCAAGGAGTGCCTCAACGGCATCGATCCGGTCGACGTCAAGCGCAGCTACCGCTTCGAACAGGGGTTCACGTTCGAGCTGAACCTCTCGGGTGTGTCCGACGAGGCGCGGGACGCGTTCGTGCAGGGGACCGATGCGAAGTTCACCAAGTGAACCGGTAGCGTGCCCACGTCCCTCGGGCGACACGCTCGGGACCATGGGGATCGAGAAGGAACGAGCGAATGAACGCCCGAATGAATGCCCGAACGAACGTGATCGCCGCCGGCCGACGCCTGACCGTGCTGGCTGCGGTCGCTGCGCTGGCGCTCGTCGCCGCCGCGTGCGGCAACGGTGACGAGGACGCCGAGGAGACCACGACCACGGCGCCGACGGAGACGACGCTGCCGACGTTGACCGACGAGGAGTTCGACGAGCAGGTCGACGAGATGCTGCTCGACCCCGTCGAGGCGGCCGGCACCGACCTGTGCGCGGTGTTCGACGCCGCCGAGGGTGGTCCCGCTGCGATGCCGTCGTCGGAGAACCAGGTCCGCAAGATCGTCGACAGCTACGTCGCGGTGCTCCAGTCGCTCGCCGCGACCGAGCCGGTGGACGAGGAGCAGGCAGCGGTGCTGCTCGAGACCGCGGAGAACATCCGCGCCGCCGCCGAGGAGCAGGACTACGACCTCGAGCTGCTCAGCGACCCGGAGTTCGGCGAGCTGCAGAGCTCACCGGAGTTCCTCGGGGCGGCGGAGACCTACACGAACCGCTACCAGCAGGAGTGCACCCCCGGTGGCGACGGTGCGCTGGATGGCGACGGTGCTGGCGATGGTGCCGGCGACGACGGTGCCGGGGACGGCGCCGACACGGAGTCCTGACCCCGACACGGGTTCGGGGGACGACACAAGATGGGAGGGACCGTGCCCGGTCCGGACAAACGATTGAGTGCGGACGACGTCGTCGCCGAGCTGGCCTCGGGGATGACGATCGGCATCGGCGGATGGGGGTCCCGGCGCAAGCCCATGTCGCTCGTCCGGGCGATCCTCCGGTCGGACCTCGCGGACCTCACCGTGGTCAGCTACGGCGGGCCCGACGTGGGGTTGCTGTGCCGGGCGGGCAAGGTCCGCAAGGTCGTGTCGGGCTTCGTCTCGCTCGACTCCATCCCGCTCGAACCGAACTACCAGGCGGCCCGCCAGGCCGGGACGATCGATGCGGCCGAATGGGACGAGGGCATGCTGCTGCTCGGCCTGCAGGCCGCGGCATGGCGGGTGCCCTTCCTGCCGAGCCGGGCGGGGCTCGGGTCTGACGTGCCGCAGCTGATGGACGACCTGCGCACCGTGCGCTCCCCCTACCCGACCCGGGTGCCGGGCCTCGAGGAGGTCCACGAGGACCTGTTGGCCGTGCCGGCGCTCGAGCTCGACGCCGCGCTCGTCCACCAGCACCGGGCGGACCGCAGCGGCAACGCCGCGTGGCTCGGCGAGGACCCGTTCATGGACGACCTCTTCGTCCGCGCCGCGCAGCGGGCGTTCGTCAGCTGCGAGCAGGTGGTCGACACCTCGGAACTGGTCGACGTGGCAGATCTGACCCACCTCCGCATCACCCGGATGGACGTCGCCGGCGTGGTCGAGGCGCCGGGCGGCGCGCACTTCACCGAGTGCCCGCCCGACTACGGCCGCGACGAGGCCTTCCAGCGGCGGTACGCGGCGACGGCCAAGAGCGACGAGGCGTGGGACGAGTTCCGCCGGGACTTCCTCGAGGTCGACGACGCGGGCTACCGGGCGAAGGTCGAGGAGCTGCGCGAGGCGGCGGGCAGCGAGGGAGCACGGTCATGAGCGACGACGAGATCACCAGGGCGGACGTGTGTGCGGTTGCGATCGCCGAGGCGTTCCGCGGTGACGGCGAACGGCTCTGCAACCCGATCGGCAACCTGCCGCTCATCGGTGGCCGCCTCGCAGCGGCGACCTTCGAGCCCGAGCTGTTGCTCACCGACGGCTTCTACACCGTGATGGACCCCCAGTCGCCCGACGACGTGCCCGCCGTCGGTCTCGACGAGGCGGACCGCCTGGCGACGCGCACCGTCGCCCACTGGAACCCCTACCGCGAGATGTTCTCGCTGCTGTGGCGTGGACGTCGGCACGTGATGATGGGCGCCACCCAGATCGACCGCCACGGCAACCAGAACATCGCGGCCATCGGCGCCTGGCACCAGCCCCGGCGTCAGCTGCTCGGGTTCCGCGGGGCGCCGGGCAACACGATCAACCACACCACGAGCTACTGGGTGCCGAACCACTCGCCGCGCGTGTTCGTCGAGACCGTCGACGTGGTGTGCGGCCTCGGCTACGACCGTGCCGCGCAGCTCGGACCGGTGGCCGCGCGTTTCCACGAGGTGCGCCGGGTGGTGTCGAACCTCGGGGTCTTCGACTTCGGGGCCACCGACGACGACGGCACGCCGGTGATGCGGGTGCGCTCGGTGCACCCCGGGGTCACCGTCGACGAGATCGTCGAGGCCACCGGCTTCGAGTTGGCCGTGCCCGACGACGTCGGGGAGTCGCGGCTGCCGACCGACGACGAGCTCGCCCAGCTGCGTCGGCTCGACCCGTCGGGCCTCGCGGCGCGCGAGGTGCCGGCGCCGTGACCGCGCACCCGGTCCTGCGCACCCGGGCATGTGAGCTGTTCGGCATCGAGGTGCCGATCGTGCAGACCGGGATGGGGTGGGTGTCGGGCGCGCACCTGACCGCCGCCACCTCGGCCGCCGGCGGTCTCGGCATCCTCGCCTCGGCGACGATGACCCTCGACGAGCTCGCCGACGCGGTCGCCAAGGTGCAGGAGCGCACCGACCGACCCTTCGGGGTCAACCTGTTGCCGAACCAGACCGACGCGGCCGAACGCATCGAGTTGATCATCGCCGAAGGCGTTCCCGTCGCCAGCTTCGCCGCAGCACCACGACCCGAACAGGTCGCGCAGCTGAACGACGCGGGGGTGCTGACGGTGGTGACCGTCGGGGCGCCCCGTCACGCCGAGAAGGTCGCCGCCATGGGCGTGCGGGCCGTGATCGCGCAGGGCGGTGAGGGGGGCGGCCACACCGGCAGCATCCCGACCTCGCTGCTGGTCCCCGGTGTCGTCGACGCGGTGGCCGGCACCGACGTCGTGGTGCTGGGCGCCGGAGGGTTCCACGACGGCCGGGGGCTCGTCGCCGCGCTCGCATGGGGTGCGCACGGCATCGCCATGGGTACCCGGTTCCTGTTGAGCGCCGAGAGCCGGGTGCCGGACAACGTCACCGAGCAGTACCTCGCGACGCCGCTCACCGGCACCGTGGTCACCGACGCCATCGACGGTGCGCCCCAGCGGGTGATCCGCACCGCGATGATCGACGCCCTCGAACGGTCACCGGGGCTGCTCCGGTTCCCGCGCGCCGCGGCGAACGCCGTGCGGTTCGGGCGCCAGGCGGGGGTCTCGCTGCCGGCGCTGGCGAGGTCGGGGGTCGACATGCACCGCGACCAGGAGCTGTCGTGGGCCCAGGTGGCACTCGCCGCGAACGCCCCCATGATGACCAAGGCGGCACTCGTCGAGGGCGAGCCCGAGCTGGGGATCCTGCCGACCGGTCAGGTCGTGGGAGCGATCGACGACCGTCCGCCGGTCGCCGAGCTGCTCGAGCGGATCGTGAAGTCGGCGTCCGACGTGCTGGATGCGCTCGCCGGCAACACCGACCCGGTTGCGGGCAGCTCCGACCCGGTTGTGGGCAACACCGCGCCGGAGTCGAGCAGCTGACCGAGCTCGTCGCAGGGGACCGCGGCGCTGGACCACCATCCCTTTCCGTACTCGCATCCGAACTCGATCAGGGCGCTGCGTTGCCCGGGGTCTCGATGCCCTCCGCGACGGCCCCCGTCCCGAGTCGGTGACCGCGGCACACCACTGCACCGGTGATCGCCGACGCGGCGCCGCACGGCGGAGCCTTTCGCCGCGCAGGGACGTTGCGTTCCGACGGCCCATCGGTCGACCCCGATCTGACGCTCCGTCAGGTGCCACGGCAGACTGTGGTGGGTGCGGCTGCCGGGATGCGGCGACGCGCACCCGGGAGGAGCGACCGGTGGAGTCGAGGAGCGCGGCGTGGACCTGAACTGGAGTGGGGCCGAGGAGGCCTTCCGTGACGAGGCCAGGACCTGGCTCGAGGCGAACGTGCCCCGTCCGTCGCTGCCCTCGGGCGACACCGCGGCGGGGTTCGCCGCCCATCTCGACTGGGAGCGCACCCTCCACGACGCCGGGTGGGCGGTCGTGTCGTGGCCCCGCGCCTACGGCGGTCGCGACGCGTCGTTGTGGGAGTGGTTGATCTTCGAGGAGGAGTACTACCGGGTCGGTGCGCCCCAGCGGGTCACACAGAACGGCATCTTCCTGCTCGCCCCGAGCATCTTCGAGTTCGGCAGTCCGGCCCAGCAGGACCACTACCTGCCCCGGATGTCGGCGGCGGTCGACCTCTGGTGCCAGGGTTGGTCGGAGCCGAACGCCGGCTCCGACCTGGCGGCGGTGCGGTCGCGTGCCACTCGCGACGACGATGCCGGCGGGTGGGTGCTGTCGGGTCAGAAGACCTGGACCACGCGTGGGGCGTTCTGCAACTACCTCTTCGGCCTGTTCCGTTCCGACCCGGAGTCGGAACGCCACCGCGGCCTGACCTACTTCATGGTGCCCCTCGACGCCGACGGTGTCACCGTGCGCGGCTTCGGACGCCTCGACGGTGACGAGGGCTTCGCCGAGGTGTTCCTCGACGACGTGTTCATCCCCGACGACGACGGCACCCCTGCGACGATGGAGCGAGGCGGCATCCTGGGCGAGGTGGACCGGGGCTGGGGCGTCGCCATGTCGACGGCGTCGTCGGAGCGTGGCCTGACGCTGCGGTCCCCGGGACGGTTCCAGGCCACGGCCAGCCGTCTGGTCGACCTGGCCCGGCAACGGTCGAGCGACGGGCAGCTCACCGAGCTGCTCGCGGACCGGGTCACCGAGGCATGGATCGCCGCCGAGGCGTACGCCCTCTACACACTCTCCGACGTGACCGACATCGCCGAGGGGCGCTCGCCGGGCGCGCGATCGTCGTACAACAAGTTGTTCTGGTCCGAGCTCGACGTGCGGCTCCACGAGGTCGCGCTCGAGCTGCTGGGCCCGGACGCCGAGCTGGTCGGTCCGTGGACGACCGGCTACCAGTTCGCGCTGTCGGGTCCGATCTACGCGGGCACGAACGAGATCCAGCGCAACATCGTCGCCGAGCGGGTGCTCGGCCTGCCCCGGAAATGACCCTGCCCGAGAGATGACCCTGCTCGAGAAATGACCCTGCTCCGCAGAACGAGTCCGTCGAAAGGACACCGAGACCCATGAGGTTCGCCCTCACCGACGAACAACAGGAGTTCCGCGACGCGGTGCGGTCGTTGCTGGCCGACACGTGCGCGCCCGACGACGTCCGTGCCGCTTGGGCCGACGCCACCCTCGCCGGTGGCGGACCGGGCGGCGGCGACGGCCGGGTGCGGCGCGCCTGGTCGGCGCTGGGCGAGATGGGCGTGCTCGGGCTGTGCGTCCCCGAGGACCACGGTGGCCTCGGGGGCACCGACGAGGACCTCGTGCCGCTCCTGATCGAGGTGGGCCGGGCGGGGCTGCCGGACCCGGTCTCGTCGACCGCCGGTGTCGTCGTCGCGGCGCTGCGCGACCACGCCGCGCCCGGTGTGGCAGCGACGTGGTTGCCGCGGGTCGCCGGGGGCGAGGTGGCCATCGGCGTCGGGTTCGAGGGGGCGGGGACGGTTCCGGCGGCAGCGAGCCTCGACGCGTTCCTGCTGTCGGACCGCGACGAGCTGCACCTGGTGGAGCGCACCGGGGTCGAGCTCGAGCCGCTCGAGACCGTCGACGGGGCCCGGCACCTCGCCCGCGTGCGGTGGACCCCGTCGGAGGCGACGCTCCTGGCCGGTGGGACGGACGATCTCCGCGAGGGCTTCGGCCCGGTGAACGAGACGTTCGACCGTGCAGCGCTCGGCGCGGCGGCCGTGCTGGCCGGGCTGTCGCGACGGATGCTCGACATGGCGGTCCAGTACGCCGGGGAACGCCAGCAGTTCGGGGTGCCCATCGGCAGCTTCCAGGCCATCAAGCACCAGCTGGCGGACGCATCGCTCGCCGTCGAGTTCGCCGAGCCGCTCGTGCTGCGCGCAGCGAACTCCCTGGCGCTGGGCGACCCGGGTGCGCCCGCGCACGTCTCGATGGCGAAGGCGGCGATCTCCGATGCCGCCGACGGCGCCGCGCGTGCGTCGCTGCAGGTGCACGGTGCGATCGGCTACACCGTCGAGTACGACCTGCACCTGTACATGAAGCGAGCCTGGGCGCTCGCGGTGCGGCACGGCGACGCCGCGTTCCACCGCAAGCGGGTGCGCACCGCCGTGCTCGGCGTCTGAGCCGCGGGTGCGCGCGCTGGTGCAGCGCGTCACCCGTGCGCGGGTGACGGCACGGGGCCCGGACGGCGTCGAGGAGGAGACCGGGGCGATCGGCGCCGGGCTGTGCGTGTTCGTCGGCGTCACCCACCACGACGACGAGCCCGCGGCGCGCAAGCTGGCCGAGAAGGTCTGGCATCTGCGGGTCCTGCCCGACGACGACGGTGCCATGAACCGCTCGGTCGCCGACGTCTCCCGGGAGGTGCTGGTCGTGAGCCAGTTCACCCTGTACGGCGACACGCAGCGCGGTCGGCGACCCTCGTGGGTCGAGGCCGCCCGGCCCGAGCACGCCGAGCCGCTCGTCGATGTGGTCGTCGAGCACCTGCGGCACCTGGGCGCCACCGTGGCGACCGGCCGGTTCCGCGCCGACATGGCCGTCGAGCTCGTCAACGACGGTCCGGTCACGCTCCTGCTCGAGGTCTGACCCGAAGGTCCCCGATCGCGCTGCGCTGAGTCGGTCGGGGACCTTCGGCCCTGCCCCCGGGCGCACCCCGAGTCATACGGTCGGTGTTGGAGCCCCCGGCCAGATGCCGCGGAACTCGAGGGGATGCACCATGACTTCTGCACTCATCGCCTTCGCGACGAGCGAGGGACAGACCGAGCGGATCGCCAGCCGCATCGCCGAACAGTTCGCCGTGACCGGCGTCGACGTGAACCTGCGCGAGCTGGGTGAGCTCGGCGCAGCACCCGGGCTGAACGGGTTCGACCTGGTGGTGCTCGGGGCATCGATCCACGTCGGCAGCCACCAGAAGGCTGCGGTCGACTTCGCCACCGCACACGCCGAGGCCCTGAGTGGCCGGTCCTCCGCCTTTTTCTCGGTGAGCCTCACGGCGTCGGACCACACCCCGGAGGCGGAGGCGACGGTGCAGGGGTACCTGCAGCAGTTCGTCGAGGACACCGGGTGGCACCCGGACCGCATGGCCTGCTTCGCCGGGCGGCTCGCCTACACCGACTACGGGTTCGTGAAGAAGCGGGTCGTGCGCACGATCGCCCGCAAGGGCGGCAAGGCGACCGATCTGACGAAGGACCACGAGTACACCGACTGGGAGCAGGTCGACCGGTTCGCCGAGGAGTGCCTGACGCTGGTGGCGGCTGAACGCCGCTGAGGCCATTCGGGCGGCCGGCCCGGTCTGCTCGCACCAGGCGGTTCTCGGTGCGGGGGTGCCGGCATGTCGCAGTGTTCGCACCAGGCGGTTCTCGGTGCGGGGGTGCCGGCATGTCGCAGTGTTCGCACCAGGCGGTTCTCGGTGCGGGGGTGCCGGTAGGTCGCAGTGTTTGCACCAGGCGGTTCTCGGTGCGGGGGTGCCGGTATGTCGCAGTGTTCGCACCAGGCGGTTTTCGGTGCAGTTGGGCGGCGCTGTGTGATCCACCGGACACGCCCGACCGTGGGTGTCACCCCCGGTCGGTACAGTCGCCGACGTGTTCCACCTGCACGCCGCCGGGCGGATCGAACCGCTCGCCCAGCACCTCGCCGAGGTGCTCGGCGACGCGCCGGCCGACCCGATGCAGCCCGAATGGCTCGCCGTGCCCTCAGAGGGCATGCGCCGGTGGCTCCATCTCGAACTCGCCCGCCACCTGGGGTCGAGCGCCGACGGGGGCGACGGCGTGGCGGCCAACCTCTTGCCGGCGTTCCCCGGGCAGCTCCGCCTGGCGGTGCTCGACGCCGGGCGCGACTCCGACGACCTCGACCCATGGCGCGTCGAGCAGCTGGTGTGGACGCTGTTCGACGTCGTCGTCGCCGGGCAGGCGCCACTCGGCGACGTCGCCCACGACACGACCTACGCCCGCGTCCGTCGGGTGGCCGACCTGTTCGACCGGTACCACGTGCACCGGGCCGACATGGTGCGCGCCTGGGCCGACGGTGACGACGTGGATGGTGCGGGCCGTCCGCTCCCGGAGCACCACCGCTGGCAGCCACGCCTCTGGCGTGCGCAGCGCGAGCGGATCGGCACACCGTCGCCACCGGAACGCATCCCCGGCCTGCTCGACGAGCTGCACGCCGGCACGCTCCGCCTCGACCTGCCCGACCGGCTGTGCATGTTCGGGCTGTCGCTGCTGCCCGGGGGGGCGGGGTTCCTCGACCTCGCCGATGCGGTCGGCACCAGCCACGACCTGCACGTGTTCTTCGTCGAGCCGTCACCGTCGCTGGCCCGCCGTCTGAGCGGCGCGCTCGGGCAGCCGGGCGAACGCGCACGCACCCGGGCCGAGGATCCGGGTGCCGAGCAGGTGTCGCACCCCCTCGTGCGGTCGTGGGGCCGGCTGCACCGCGAAACCACGGTGCTGCTCACCGACGGGGAACGCCAGGCGGTGCCGCCAGTGGCGCGGCTCGATCCGGGGGGCCCGGCGCCCGGGTCCGGGTCGGGTGCCACGCTGCTCGGTCAGCTCCAGTCCGACGTGCGCTCCGATCGTGCGCCCGCGGGCGAACTGGTGCCCGACACCGACGACCGGACGGTGCAGCTGCACGCCGCCTACGGCGCGACCCGCCAGGTCGAGGTGCTGCGCGACGCGCTGGTCCACCTGCTCGCCGACGACCAGCTCGATCTGCGCGAGGACGACGTGCTCGTGGTGTGCCCCCAGCTCGAACGGTTCGCCCCGCTCATCTCGTCGGTGCTCGGCCCCTCTGTCGACGACGCCGAGCGGGCCCGTGCCGACCGCCACGACGCCACCGCCGCGGCGCCGCCGCTGCGCTACCGGATCGCCGACCGGTCCGTGCGCTCGACCAATCCGGTGCTCGACGCGGCCGAGGCGCTGCTGGCGGTCGTCGGCGGCCGGTTCGACGCACCGTCGGTGCTCGACCTCATCGCCCGGGCGCCCGTGCGCCGCCGCTTCGGGTGGGACGACGACGCGCTCGCGACCATCGGCGACTGGGCCGCGGGCACCGAGGTGCGCTGGGGGCTCGACGCCCGACGTCGCGCCCGGCTCGGCATCCCCGAGGAGTACGACACCAACACGTGGCGCGCGGGGGTCGACCGGTTGCTGCTCGGGCTCGCGATCGAGGACGAGGACGCCGTCGCGCTCGGTGGGGTCGTGCCGGTCGCCAGTCGGGCCGACGATGCCCGGGTGGCGGGCCAGCTGGCCGCGCTGCTGTCGGTCCTCGACCGGCTCGTCGACGCCACCTCGGTGCGGCGCCCGGTGCACCAGTGGTGCCAGCTGGTGCGCGACGCCGTGGACGCCTGCTGCGCGGTCCCCGCCGAGTCGTCCTGGCAGCTCGACGGCCTCAACCGGGTGCTCGCCGAGATCACCGAGGAGTCCGCAGCAGCGGAACGGGTGCAGATCGACCTGACCGACCTGCGCCGGCTGCTCTCCGAGCGGCTCGCCGCGCCGCCCGGCCGGGCCGACTTCTTCCGGGGCGGCATCACCATCTCGTCGTTGACGCCGCTGCGGTGGGTGCCGTACCGCGTGATCGTCGCGCTCGGA
>SKRR01000086.1 GCA_007118345.1 Microthrixaceae bacterium
CAGGCGCCTCGGGCGGTGGCGCCGGCGCCGGCGGTGGTGGCGGTGCAGGCGCCGCGGTGGTCGCTGTCGAGCCACCTCGACTGCTCGAACTCCGTCGGGTACTGCTGCTCGACGAAGAGGAGGACGACGACCTCGATCGGGCAGCGTTGCGCCACGGGTCCTCGATGTGGGTGGAGCGGGAGGTGATCACCCCGGCCTCCGGGAACTCCCGGACGGGCAACGGCTCGAGGAACGGTGCCATGAACTCCCGCCAGACGCTCGCCGCGGTGGAACCACCCTGGATCCGGCCGCCACGCATGACCGTCGAGGCTGCGGGATTTCCGATCCAGACGGCGGTCGACAGCTCGGGGGTGAACCCGACGAACCAGACGTCGGTGTTACCCCCACCGGGCGACTCGTTGGTGCCGGTCTTGCCGGCCGCCACCCGACCGTCGGGCAAGGAGCCCCCGCCGTAGGTGCCGCCGGAGACCACGGCCTCGAGCGCGACGGTGGCCTGCCGGGCGACCTCGACGTCGATCGCCTGTTTCTCGGTCGGTTCGTGCTCGTACAGCACCTTGCCGTCACGGTCCTCGACCCGGGTGACGAAGTGTGGCTCGTTGTAGCAACCGTCGTTGGCGATGGCGGCGTAGGCCGCAGCCATCTCGAGCGGTCGCACACTGGTGCCACCGAGGCTCAGCGATGGATAGGTGGCCGCCGCGTCGGGCAGCGTGTCGATCCCGAGCCGACGCGCCACGTCGACGACCTTCTCGCCGCCGACCGCTGCCTGGAGCCGAGCGAACACGCAGTTGTTCGACGCTGCGGTCGCTCGCAACAGGTCCATCGAGCCGCCGCGACAGTTGGAGGGCCAGGTCCCCACCGACGACGGCAGGTCCCACTCGTCGTAGAGCGCCCGGGGTGCCGGCGACGCATTGATCGTGTCGCGGATGGTGTGACCCTCCTCGAGGGCGGCCAGCAGCGTGAAGGTCTTGAACGCCGAACCAGGGCTGCGTCCGATCCGGGGTGCCGCCACCTCGACCACTCCGCGTCCCTCGATGGTGGTCTCGCCCACGACGGCACGCACCGCACCGGTGGCCGGCTCGACCGATGCGATGACCGCGACGGTCTCGGGATTCAGCTCCTGGACCGGGTTGTTCGCCGCTGCGACCTCGGCGAGCTCCTGGGCACGAGGATCCATCGTCGAGGTGATCTGGAGCCCGCCGTTGAAGATGAGCCAGCGCCGCAGTTCCTGGGTCGGGGCGAGCCACTCGGCGGCGAGCAGTTCGTCGCGGACCTTTCGTTCGAAGTACGACAGGTCCTCGGCGGAGGCCGAGCTGGCCACGGTCTGTGCCTCGGTCGGCAACGGCGCGAGTGAGATGAAGCCTGCCTGGTCCTCGGTGATGAGGCCGACGTCGACCATCCGGTTCAACACGATCGTGCGACGTTGCTCGGCGAGCTCGGGGTTGCGGATGGGGTCGTAGGCGTTCGGGCTCCGGATGAGCGAGGCGAGCACCGCCGCCTCGCCCCAGTTGAGCTCCGAGGCGGACATGCCGAAGTAGACCTGCGCCGCCGCCTCGACCCCGTACGCGCCCCGTCCCAGGTACACCAGGTTGAGGTACTGCTCGAGGATGAGGTCCTTGCACTCCTTCTTCGATGTCTGCTCGCAGAACTGGTGCTCGAGCTGGAGCGCGAGCGACGCCTCCTTCACCTTGCGGCCGAGCGTCTCGTCGTCGCCGACGAGCGAGAGCTTGATCAGCTGCTGGGTGATCGTCGATCCACCCTGCTCCACCGTGCCGGCGCTCGTGTTCGCCTGGAGCGCACGCAGGATCGACCGTGCGCTCACACCATCGTGCTGGTAGAAGTCCGTGTCCTCGATCGCGAGCACTGTCTGCACCATCTCGTCGGAGATCTCGTCGAGGCCGACCACCTGACGGTTCTCCGCACCGACGAGGGTGCCCATCGGATCGCCGTTCGCGTCGCGGACCGTGCTGCCCTCCGACAACTCCGGCAAGGCGAGGTTGGTCACCGGTTCGAACGACGCTGCGTCGGCCAGGCCACCGAGCTGAGGCCCCAGCTGCGCACCGATGATGCCCAGCGTCGCAACGCCGAGCACGACGATCAGGAAGAAGCGGATCAAGAGTGAGACGGGTCGCGGCATCGGTGGGGTCCTCGTGTGCGCCGGGGACGCAGCGCTGACAGGCTACCGGTCGCCACCGCCCTGCAAGGGTTCGGGCGGTGTCGCACGACGTCTCGGACACGTCTGACTGAGAGGACTCCGATGCCGCCGACCGAGCCGCTCCGCCGACGCCTCCGACGACGCTTGTCCGGACGCGGGACGATGGCCGGTCGGACCACGCTGGCGATCGGCGGCGCCGGCTCCATCGCAGTGGTGCACTCGCTGGCGGCCATGGCCGCCGGGTGGCGCACGACAGTGGTGGCATCGGCCGGAGGCAGCTCGGCGCGACACCTCGCCGGTCAGCTCGACGCTCGCCGGGTTCGACCCGATCAGCTCCCCGCCGGCGCCGACGTGCTGGTGGTCGCCTCGCCACCGCACGCTCATGTCGACCTCGCGCTCCAGGGGCTCGAAGCGGGTGCACGTGTCCTGGTGGAGAAGCCCGTGGCGCCGACGCTCGCCGACGCCGACCGGCTCGTCGACGCGGTCGCCTCCTGCGGAGATCCCGATCGCCTCCGTGTCGCGGAGAACCTGCTGCACGCCCCGGCATGGCGACGTTGGCGCAGTGAACGCCCCGCGCTGGGCCAACTGGGGCATCTCTCGGCGCGCGCGTTGCAGCCGGCACCCGACTGGGGACACTTCACCCGGCGACTCACCTCGGGCGGGGTGCTCTTCGACCTGGGGCCCCATCCGATTGCGCTCGTGCTCGAGACGGCGTCGAGCGTCCCCACGGGCGTACGGGCGGAACTGGAGTCGAACCGCGACGACGGTGCGGATGACCGCGCCGTCGTCGAGATCGATCTGACCACCGGCACCGTTGCGACCGTCGAGCTGCGGTGGGGTGGCGACGAGGTCGCCTGGGACGTGCAGGCCGCTGGACCGGACGGCTCGCTGCGGCTCGAGCTGTTGCCGAACCTCGAGCTCACCCGGGACGGCCACCCACTCGAACTCGTGCGTCGCCACGACCCGGTCGACCCGCGCCTCGAGGACCTCGGCTATGTGGACCAGCTGCTCGACCTGGTCGACGATCCCGACATCGGACAGGACGTGGCCACTGCCCGCCACGTCCTCGAGCTCATCTGTGCGGCCTACGCCTCGGCGGGAGCGGGCGGCACCACGGTGCCGCTGCCCTTCACCGGTGACCGCAGGGCGACGCCGATGCAGCTCTGGCGGGACTGAACGTCAGAACTCGTCGTCCATGGCGAACTCGCCGTCGACACCGGTCTGGTAGGCCGACACGGTTCGCTCGAAGAAGTTCGTGAGCTCCTGGACGTCCTGGAGCTCCATGAAGGCGAAGGGGTTCTTGGAGCCGAACTGCCTCGGGAGTCCCAGGGTGACCAGCCGCTGATCGGCGACGAACTGGAGGTACTCGCTCATGTCGGGCAGCGACATGCCCGGGATGCCCTGCGAGAGCAGGTCCTCCGCGAAGAGGTAC
>SKRR01000242.1 GCA_007118345.1 Microthrixaceae bacterium
GGAGAACCTGCACTCTCGGTTCACCGGGTTGAACGAGAACCTGAACCGCTTGCACGGGGATCACAAAGAGCTACGAGCGGATGTCGAAGTGCTGCGCGAGAGCTTGCGGGAGATCGAAGCTCGTGTGGACAAGCACGAGGGGATCGCGGAGCAGTGGTTGACGGCGAACGACTGGTCGAACTTCCGCGCCTGGTCGAGCCACCCGGACGCCGACGCCATCGTCGAGGCCGTCGGCACCCGCGAGCGGCTGACACCGATGCTGAACTGGTATCGCGCGAACGTCCCGGCCGCGTCGTGGGTGGCCGATCCGCCCCAGCTGCCGCCGGTCGAGGTGCCCACCATGGGTGTGTGGAGCTCCGGGGATTTCGCGCTCGGAGAGGCCCAGATGCTCCGCTCGGCCGAGCACGTCGCCGGCCCGTGGCGCTACGAGCGCATCGACGGCGTCGGCCATTGGATGCAACTGGAGGTGCCGGACCGGGTCACCGACCTGCTGGTCGACTTCCTGGGCGGAGGACCCCGGCCATCCAGCTGACCACGCGGCCGTGGTCGAGGGGCTGCTCGAGCGAGGCGAGCGCCGCGTCGCTGGTGTCGTCACCGATCTGCTCCCGGCGTCGTCCGATCAACAGGCGCGAGAGCGCCGGCACCCATTCGGGATGTCCCTGGACGCAGAGCACGTGCTCGCCGATCCGGTACGCCCCGACCGGGCAGTACTCGGCGGTGGCGACCAGTTGGGCGCCTTCCGGCAGCACGAGCACCTGGTCGCGATGGCTGGTGAGGATCGAGAACGACATGGTGTCGGGATCCATCGTCGGGCCGGGTGCCACGACCCGGAACTCCCTGACCCCCACGCCCCAGCCGACCTCGGCGCGTTCGACGGTTCCTCCGAGGGTCCGAGCGATCAGCTGGTGACCGAAACAGATGCCGGCGACGGGACGTTCCCGGGTCACCAGCTCGTGGGCGACGTCGTGCAGGTCGCGGATCCAGCCCTCGTCCTCGTACACCGACCGTCGCGACCCCGAGATGACCCACCCGTCGCACTCGTCGGTCGTGGCGGGGAACTGCCCGGCGGTGACGTCGTAGACGCGCAGATCGATCCCGGCCGGGCCGAACGCGGCGGGGAACAGTTCGGTGTAGTCACCGACCACCTCGGCCACATCGGGGTCGAGGTGGTCGCACAGCAGCAGGCCGATGGTCATCGTGTCACCTCACCGACCGATCAACGGAACGACGAGTAGGTGCCGTCGATGCGGTGCAGGCCGGGCACGAGCTTGCGTCGCCGCAGCTCGGGCAGCAGACCCTCACCGGCGCGGTAGGCCTCCTCGAGGTGCGGATACCCCGACAGGATGAACTCGTCGATCCCGAGGTCGCGGTACTCCTCCATACGGTCAGCGACCTGCTGGTGGGATCCCACCAGCGCCGTGCCGGCACCGCCGCGCACGAGCCCCACCCCGGACCACAGGTTCGGGTACACCTCCAGGTCGCGTGGGTCGTCGGGAACGGTGGTGCCGCTCCCGGCTGCAGCGGACATCTCGGCCATGCGACGTTGCCCCTCGGACCGCGTGGCGTCGAAGTCGGCTCGCGCCGAGCGCACCGCCTCCGGGTCGATGCCGGCCATCAGTCGGCCGGCCTCGGCCCAGGCCTCCTCCTCGGTGTCGCGGCTGATCACATGGAACCGGATGCCGAACCGCAGGGGTCGGTGGTCGGGCCGCTGCGCCGATGCCGCCCGTTCACGCATGCGGTCGAGCCGGTCGCCGATCATGTCGGGCGTCTCTCCCCAGGCCAGGTACACGTCGACGTGACGAGCGGCGACCTGTTCGGCGGCCCCCGACGCGCCGCCGAAGTAGATCAGCGGGCGGGGCTCGGGGGTGGCCCTGGTCGTGGCGGCTCGAACCGTGTAGTGCTCGCCGTCGAGGTCGAGCGGCGCGTCGCCCCATGCACCGTCCATCACCTCGAGGAACTCCGCTGCCTGCGCGTAGCGTTCGTCCTTGGGTGCGACGTCGCCGAAGCGCGCCAGCTCGTGGTCCTCAGCGCCGATGACGATGTTGATGAGCAGCCGTCCTCCCGACATCCGCTGGTAGGTCGACGCCATCTGGGCGGCGAGCGTCGGGCTCAGGAGCCCGGGACGGAAGGCCACCAGGAACTTGAGCCGATGGGTCGTGCCGATGAGGGCGGCGGTGGAGATCCACGCGTCCTCGCACGCCGTGCCGCACGGGGTCAGCGCGGCGTCGAAGCCAAGGTCGTCACAGGCCCGCGCGACCTGGGAGAGGTAGTCGACGCTCGGAGGTCGTCGGTGGGCCCCCTCGGCGGTCGGCAGGATGTCGCGACTGTCCCCCCCGGTCGGGAGGAACCAGTGGACCTTGATCTCTGACATTGGCGCATGCTCCATCGCGACGGGCCGGCTCGCCGGGGGCCGGAGACGGTGTGGGCCCAGTCTGGGGTGCGCTTCCGCACGGCGCCAGCGCCCGAGGGTGACCGGGCCGGTGCCGGCAGCGTCCCGCCGGGGCCGGGACACGAGGAGTGTCACACTCGGGGTGGAGAATGCACCCATGTCCACACCGGCCCGCTCCGAGCACCACGAACGAGCCCGCCCGTCGGCAGCAGGCCCGGCACCGCGTCTTCGGGCGGTGCCCGCTCCCGCCGCCGACGCACCGGCCGCCAGCGCCTTGGCGTTCTCCGAGTCGGTCCGAACGGTGATCGATCTCGCTCGTCGTGGGGGCCTCAGCGCACCGGTGTTCCGCTCGCCGCCACGACTCGCCGGCGTCGATCGCACCATCCGGCAGGGTCGCAACGGTGCGGTGGTGGCGATCCGGCGGGTGGGTCGTCCGCTG
The DNA here is from genome assembly GCA_007118345.1 of Microthrixaceae bacterium. Classification (GTDB taxonomy): domain Bacteria; phylum Actinomycetota; class Acidimicrobiia; order Acidimicrobiales; family Microtrichaceae; genus SKRR01. Next base: position 2,829 of record SKRR01000242.1, read on the forward strand.
GCCGCGGTGCAGGCCGACGTGATCGAGGGCGTCGTCGCCGCCAACGCGCTCTCCAGCGCCCGCGCCGATCGCTTCCGACGGGTTGCCTGGCAACGGCTCCAGCGGGGTGGTGCGCCCGCCGCTCCGCAGCCGTCCCCGGCCGACCAGGTCCCTCGACGCGTGGCGTAGCGCTCCGCAGCGCCGTGCAGGGGGTGTGGCGCTGACGAGGCGCGGGCGTTCATCGGTGCCGGGGCTCATGGGTGCCCGGACTCACCGGCACGCCACCCTCACCGCTCGCCCCCACCAGGCGATAGCCGCGGCGGGCCACGGTGTCGATCGACAGCAGGTCGCCGGCCGTCGACGCGAGTCGTTCACGGAGCCGGCCGACGGTCACCTCGACGGTGTGCGCGCCGGTCGATCGGCCCCACACCTGCTGGCAGAGCGCCGTCTTGGACACCACGGCGCCGGGCCGGAGCGCGAGCACGGTCAGCACGCCCCGTTCCCGAGGCCCCATCTCGACCACGGTGCCGGCGATCACCGGGTTGGCCGCATCGAGCAACAGCTCCACCGCACCGGCACGAACCATCCTCCGTCGTTGCGCGGCGTGGCGGGCGAGAGTGTCCACCATGGCGTCCAGCCGCTCGGCTGGCGGTTCGACCGGCGGCGTGAAACCGGCACCGACGATCGCTGCGGAGCAAGCGGGACCGATACTCACCGAGAGCGCCGGCCCGGAGAGTGCCGCACGGACCGCGTCGAGGA
>SKRR01000075.1 GCA_007118345.1 Microthrixaceae bacterium
CTTCTTGGCGGGTGCCTTCTTCTTGGCGGGTGCCTTCTTCTTGGCCGGGGCCTTCTTCTTGGCCGGGGCCTTCTTGGCGGGTGCCTTCTTCTTGGCGGGTGCCTTCTTCTTGGCCGGGGCCTTCTTCTTTGCTGCCACTACTGCCTCCTCGGCGGGCTGGGAACTGCCCGGTGGTTGTGTACTGCCGTCACCGTCGTCGGAACCCGCGGGTGCGGGTCCGTGCGCCGAGGTGGACGACTCGGCTTCGATCTGCTCGAAGCCGGGGAGTGCAAGGTCGATCCCGCGTCGCGGGGTGTCGAACTCCTGCACGATGAAGGGTCTGACCTCGCCCACCTTGAGCACCTCACGGGCGCTTCGGGGAGCGGGTTCGCCCATCGATTTGAGGGAGATGTAGCAACGGGCGCCGCCGATGTCGACGTAGGCGCCGTGCGAGGAGAACTCGACGACCGTGCCGTCGACGGTCGTCCCTGGACGGTGGTCGGTGACGAAGGCAAGGAAGACCGCCGGAGTGTTGAGCGGTTCGGGTGCCCCGCGACCACTCCTCGAGCGGCGGCCCTTCCGACCCGACTCCTGCCCGCCGGATCGTCCCGGCGTCGCGGTGGGTGGCATGTCGGTCGTCGGCATGTCGGCCACGGGTGCGTCCGTCGCTGGTGCGTCGGTCGTGTCGGCACCGGCCCGTCGGGCACCACCTCGGCGCGAGCCGGACCGCTTCGCCGGTGCCTTCTTCGCCGGCGCCTTCTTGGCCGGAGCCTTCTTGGCGCGCGCCGACTCCGTGCCGGTCGCGGCGCCGTCATCCGCCTTCTTCGCGGGCGCCTTCCTCGTCGACGAACGCCGGACCGCCGCAGTGCTCGGCGCGCTGTCGGACTCGCTGTCGGACTCGGGTCGCTTCCTGCGGCCCGCTGCCTTCCTGCCGGCGTCCTTCTCCACACCGTCCTTCTTGGCGGCGCGAGTTGCCCTGCGGCTCACGGGCCCGCGAACGGGCACGCGCTCCACGAAGACCCAGCCGATGCCGGGAACGGGCTTGCCGCCCCAGAGCCGTCCCTCGGCGAACAGCCACTCGTAGGTCGCGTGGAACTCCTGGAAGGAATCGTTCGACAGCACCGTCGCGTCCGAACGCTCGGCGATCTGGAGGACGAAGGCGTCGCCACGGCCGACTGCGCCGGCTGGGGGCGTCAGGAGCTCTCCTGCGTTGACCGCTTCCTCGTAGGCCTCGCGCTCGTCGTCGTCGATGCGGTGCGCGAATGACGCGTCGACCACGACCACGACGTTGTCGAACGAGTGGTCCTTGAGGAACTCGCGCACCGCCTCGTCGAGCTGCGCGAGTGATGGCGCGGTTCGACCTTCGGTCGCGATGTTGGAGCCGTCGACGACGAGTTGGGTGGAGGGCATCTCGATGCATCAGTGAAGCAGCAAACGCGCCGAAAGCGGCGGAAATCGTCCCAGGTCGACGTCACACGTCGTGCGCACCCACGCGGAGCGATACCCCCATGCGGTATGCACCAGCGGCCTCGCTAGCATCGTCGGATGGTCGCTGCTGTGCTGTTCGACTTCGGTGGTGTGATCCTCTCGAGCCCGTTCGAGGCGTTCGCCGACTACGAGCGACGCGCAGGACTGCCCGAAGGTCTGATCCGTCGCATCAACGCGACGGATCCCGATGCCAACGCGTGGGCGCGACTCGAGCGCAGCGAGCTCGACGTCGACGGTTTCGTCGAGGCGTTCGAGTCAGAGGCCGCACGGCTCGGCCATCGCGTCGACGGCCGCGAGGTGCTGGCGTGCTTGCACGGCGAGCTCAGACCCGAGATGGTCACCGCGGTCGAACGGTGTGCGGCGGAACTGTCGACCGGCCTGCTCACGAACAACGTGCTGACCGATTCGCCCGGTGCGTCGAGCGGGGGCAGCTTCGCAGGTCTGCTCGACCACTTCGACGTCGTCATCGAGTCGTCGAAGGTGGGCTGCCGCAAGCCTGAGCCGCGCTTCTACGAACTGGCGCTCGGACCACTCGGGATCCCGGCCCACGAGGCGGTGTTCCTCGACGATCTCGGGATCAACCTGAAGCCGGCGCGCGCCATGGGGATGCACACCATCAAGGTCGTCGACCCGGCCGTTGCGATCTCGGAACTCGAGGAGGTGACGGGACTCGTCCTCCGCTGAGCTCGTCGGCACGGGTGCTCAGACGAACCAGGTGGGTTTGTCCTCGAGCGGCGCGAACGCAGCAGCGAGGATCATGTTCTGCTCCTGGGCGTGGATGGCGTGGCTTCCGGTCGCCGGGCTCGCCTCGTCGGGTCGGCTGATGCGGCGGATCTCGAAGCGGTCGCCGAGCGCCTCGTAGAGGCGCCCCTTGATCGAGTTCCACGCACCCATGTTCTCCGGTTCCTCCTGGAGCCAGACCACCTCGCGCACGTTCGGGAAACGGGCGAGCTCCTTGGCGACGGCTTCGTACGGCCACGGGTAGAGCTGTTCGACGCGAGCCACCGCGATGTTCGCCCCGAGCTCGTCGCGCATCGTGGTGGCTTCCTGGCCGACCTTGCCCGAAGCGAGGATCAACCGGGTGACCGCACCGGTGTCGAGTTCTGCCGAGGCGTCACCCAGCAGTTCCTCGAAGGAGCCGTGGGTGAGCGAGTCGACCGGACTGCGCCACCGCTTGTCGCGAAGACCCGACTTGGGCGTGGCCACGATCAGTGGCTTGCGCACGGAGCGTCGGACCTGACGGCGCAGCAGGTGGAAGTACTGCGCAGCGGTCGTCGGCGCGCACACCTGGATGTTGTCCTCGGCGCACAGCGTGAGGAACCGCTCGAGCCGCGCCGAGGAGTGCTCCGGGCCCTGGCCCTCGTACCCGTGGGGCAGCAGCAGCACGAGGCCCGACGTCTGGCCCCATTTGTCCTCGGCGGCCACGAGGTACTGGTCGATCACTATCTGGGCGCCGTTCATGAAGTCGCCGAACTGGGCTTCCCACATGACCAACGCGTCCGGGTTCTTGACCGTGTAGCCGTACTCGAAGCCCAGCGCGGCGTACTCGCTGAGCAACGAGTCGTAGATCCACAACTCCGGCTCGGGCGGGTTCGCGAGCGCGAGCAGCGGGACGTACTCGTTGCCCGTGTCGTAGTCGAACAGCGTGGAGTGGCGTTGGGAGAACGTGCCCCGGCGGGTGTCCTGCCCGGTCAGGCGGACCGACGTGCCCTCGACGAGCAACGAGCCGAAGGCGAGGGACTCGGCCAGCGCCCAGTCGACCTCGCCGCCGGAGAACATGGTGTCTCGCGTCGAGAGCTGACGGCCCAGCTTGGGATGCACCGTGAAGCCCTCGGGAACGGTCGACAGTGCCTGGTAGACGCGGTCGAGCACGTCGCGCTCCACACCGGTCGACACGTGCGGAAGGACACCCTGGGGTGGTGGATGCGGTGCGGCGACGAACTCCTCTTCGGGCGCGGCCTGGCGTGTCTCGTCGAGCGCGCCCTGCAGCCGTTCCTGGAAGTCGCTGAGCGCCTGTTCCGCCTCCTCGAGGCTGAGGTCGCCGCGACGCACGAGGTTCTCGACGAACCGCTTGCGCACGCTGCGCAGCTGCTCGATCGTGCGATACATGATCGGCTGGGTGTAGCTCGGGTCGTCGCCCTCGTTGTGACCGTGGCGGCGGTAGCACACCATGTCGATCACGACGTCCTTGTGGAACCGTTGCCGGTACGCGAAGGCGAGTCGCGCGACTCGGACACATGCTTCCGGGTCGTCGCCGTTGACGTGGAAGATCGGCGCCTGCACGGCTTTGGCGACGTCGGTGCAGTACTCCGAGCTGCGCGCCGACTCGGGCGGTGTGGTGAACCCGAGCTGGTTGTTGATGATCACGTGCACCGTGCCCCCGACGCGGTAGCCCTTGATGAGCGACAGGTTCAGGGTCTCGGACACGACGCCCTGTCCCGCGAAGGCGGCGTCACCGTGCATCAGGATCGGCATGACCGGGAACTTGCGGGCCGGGTCGTGCGGGATCTGGTCCATCCGCGCCCGCGCCATGCCCTCGACCACCGGGTTCACGGCCTCGAGGTGTGACGGGTTCGGGGCGAGGCTGACCGGCAGCTCACTGCCCGAACGGGCCACGAAGGTGCCCTCCTCGCCCAGGTGGTACTTCACGTCGCCGGACCCCTGGATGGAGTCGGGGTCGACGTAGCCCTCGAACTCACGGAAGAGCTGGGAGTACGACTTCCCGACGATGTTGGCGAGCACGTTGAGGCGTCCGCGGTGTGCCATGCCGAGCACCGCCGAGTCGAGGTCGGCGTCGGCGGCCTGTTCGAGCAACGAGTCGAGGATCGGGATCAGCGATTCGGCCCCCTCGATGCCGAAGCGCTTCTGGCCGAGGTACTTGGTGCCGAGGAACTTCTCGAGCGCCTCCGCGGCGTTGAGCCGGCCGAGGATGTGGCGCTGGTCGTCCACGGGAAGCTTCCCGGCGGCGCCCTCGACCTGTTCCTGGATCCAGCGCTTCTCCTCGGGCTCCTGGATGTGCATGTACTCGATGCCGATCGAGCGGCAGTACGCGTCGCGCAGGATGTGGAGGATCTCGCCGAGCGGAAGTCGCCGCGTGCCACCCACCGGTGCGTAGATGCCGACGTCGCCGCCGGTGAGGAACTCGCGGTCCAGGTCCCAGATGGTCAGCCCGTAGGTGGCAGGGTCCAGCTCGGGGTGCATCTCCGGGGGCTCGGCCGACAGCGGGTCGAGGTCCGCGATCAGGTGCCCGCGTACCCGGTGCATGTTGATCAGGGTCGACACCTGCATCTGCTTGAGCACCTGGGAGGACTCGTGGCTGCTCGGGTTGGCGTCCTGACGCCACCGGACCGCCTCGTAGGGCACGCCGACCGCCCGGAAGACCTCCTCGTAGAAGTCGTCGCCACCGAGCAGGAGGTCGTGCAGCTTCTTGAGCAGCAACCCGGACTCGGCGCCCTGGATGATGCGGTGGTCGTAGGTCGACGAGACCGTGATGACCTTCGAGATCCCGAGATCGGCGATCGTGTGCGGGTCGGCACCGGCGAAACCGGTCGGATAGGCGAGCGAGCCCACGCCGACGATCGCTCCCTGACCCGGCATCAGCCGGGGGACGGATCGTTCGGTGCCGATCGTGCCCGGGTTCGTCAGGGTCACGGTGACACCGGCGAAGTCGTCCACTCCCAGCTTGTTGGTCTTCGCCTTGCGGATGAGCTCGTCGTACACCGCGATGAACCCGGCGAAGTCCATCGTGTCGGCATCCTTGATGCAGGGCACCAGCAGCGAACGCGACCCGTCCTTCTTCTCCATGTCGATCGCGATGCCGAGTCCGACGTGCTCGTTGCGGATGATCCGTGGCGAGCCGTCGGGGCCCTCGACGAAGGAGTTGTTGACCGCCGGGACGTGGTCCGAGAGCGCGCGTACGAGCGCGTAGCCGATCAGGTGGGTGAAGCTGACCTTGCCCCCGCGGGTCCGGCCGAGGTACCCGTTGATCACGTTGCGGTTGACCTCGAGCAGCTTCGCCGGCACCTCGCGGTACGACGTCGCGGTGGGCACCGAGAGGCTGGCCTCCATGTTGGCCACGATCCGGGCGCCGACCCCGCGCAGCGGCGCTCCCGGTGATTCCTCGGCCGCCGGGGCCGATGTGGCTTCGGTCCCGGCGGCTCCGTCGCCACCCGATGCAGATCCTGACGGTGCCGCTGTGGGCCTCGCCGGTGGTGCGGGCGCCGGTGCGGCGGTCGCCTGCGCCGGCGGAGCAGGCGACGCCACGGGTGCGGCGGGTCGGTAGTCGGCGAAGAACTCCTGCCAGCTCTCGCTCACCGCGCCGGGGTCGTCGCGGTACTGGTCGTACATCTCCTCGACCAACCAGGCGTTGGGTCCGAGGGGTTCGGTCGGTTGATCGGCGGCCACGAGGGCGATCCTACCGGGCGGCGGTGGGCAGACCGCCGCACCTTCTCGGCGTCCCGGCGTGCAGGCGCGAGCGCGTAGATTCGCCCGCGTGCTGATCGCCACGTGGAACGTGAACTCGCTCGGGGCCAGGATGCCGAGGGTCGAGGAGTGGCTCGAGATCTGGTCCCCCGATGTCCTGTGCCTGCAGGAGACCAAGATGAGCGACGCGAAGTTCCCGGCGTTGGACTTCCAGCGGCTCGGGTACGACAGCGTCCACCACGGCGAGGGACGGTGGAACGGCGTGGCGATCCTCTCCCGGGTCGGGATCGACGATCCCGTTGCGGGGTTCGAGGACGACGACGAGCCGGACGTCGATGCCCGGATCATCTGGGCGACGTGTGGGGGCGTACGTGTCGCATCGGTGTACGTGCCCAACGGGCGGGAACTGGGTCACGACCACTACCGCTACAAGCTCGACTGGCTGGCTCGGCTGCGACGCAACCTCGAGGCCCGCTACCGGCCCGACGAACCGCTGGTCGTGCTCGGCGACTGGAACGTGACCCCTGGCGATGACGACGTCTGGGACCCTGCGGCCTTCGAGGGGTCGACCCATGTCAGCGAGCCCGAGCGCAAGGCGATCGCGGCGCTGCGCGAGTGGGGGCTGGTCGACACGTTGCGTCAGCGGTATCCGGATGCGGGCATCTACTCCTACTGGGACTACCGCAACGGCGACTTCCACAAGCGACGCGGGATGCGCATCGACTATCTGCTCGCGACCCCCGCACTGGCCGTGGCCAGCGTCGCCGACCTGGTGGACCGCAACGCGCGCAAGGGAACCAAACCGTCCGACCACGCACCGGTGCTCGGCGAGTTCGATCGGTGAGCCGTTCGCCTGACCCGGTCGTGCGGTCTCGGGAACCTGAACGGAGGTCATGATGAACGATGACGATGCCCGACCAGAGCACGTGAGCCCGCGGATCGAGGGGATGCGAGCCCTGCGCGAGACGCCGCGCCGACTCGAACAGCGTCGGCTCGCCTCGGCGATGCGTGAGGTCATCGAGCATCTGGTGGCCACGACGGCCAGCGAGGCCGAGTTGGCCTCGGCAGCCGACGAGCTCGAGGCGATGGCGGCGGGTCTGCGGGCGTTGCCGACCGGACAGACGTACCTCGGTTTCGCCGAGTCGGCCAACGCCGGCCAGGAGACCAAGGGCGCGCAGCCGGGCGAGCCGGAGTGGTACGCGTTCTTCGATCACAGCCCCTTCATCGGCTTGGCCAATCCACTGGCGCCGCCGATGGAGCTGGAGTACTCCGGCGAACGGGTCGTCGCCAGGGTCACCTTCGGGTCGGCCTACGAGGGTCCGCCCGGGTGTGTCCACGGCGGCTACATCGCCGCCGTGTTCGACGAGCTGCTGGGCGCCGCGCAGTCGCTGTCGGGTGATCAAGGGATGACCGCGCATCTCGGGGTCGACTACCGCCGGCCGACACCGCTCGGCGTGCCACTGACCCTCGAGGGGTGGCTCGACCGTCGCGAGGGACGCAAGATCTTCGCCCGTGGCACCCTGCACGCCGGGGAGCAGCTGACGGCGGAGGCCGACGGGCTCTTCATCGCGTTCGATCGCGGTCGCTTCCAGGAACTGCTGGACTCCCGGAACGGCTGATCCCGCCGCGGGTCAGCCTGCGGAGTCGTCGTTCGTCGCGAGGATCTCGAGCACCGCTGGGCCGAATCGCTGGGCCTTCACCGGGCCGACGCCCGGCACGGCGAGCAACTGCGCCTCGGTACGGGGGCGTCGTGCCGCCAGTTCGTGGAGCGTGGCGTCGTTGAAGATGACGAACGCCGGCACGTCGGCATCGCGGGCCTGGGCCCGCCGCCACTGCCGCAGCGCCTCGAAACGAGCAGCATCCGGTCCGGATCGCGGCCGCGAGGCGAGCGCGGAGCGTGCCGAGCGCGCCCGGGCCGCTCCCTGTTCGGCATCGACGCGGGTGGGCGTCATGCCGAGGGTGGACTCGATGGTCGACAACCAGGGCGAGGGCTTCCGGTTCGCCGTGCGTGAGCCGAAGGTGCGCGACGCGGCCCACGTGCAGTGGAGCTCGTCGCGTGCTCTGGTCAGCGCAACGTACAGCAGTCGCCGTTCTTCCTCGGTGGCGTCCTCGTCGTCGCGGGCATGGTGGATGGGGACGTAGCCCTCCTCCAGACCTGCGAGGTGGACGACCGGCCACTCGAGGCCCTTCGCTGCGTGGAAGGTCACGATGTCGACCGCGTCGCCGCCGCGACCGTCCTCACCGCGCAACGTGGATCGAAGCCATCCCGTCAGCCCGACCGTGCCGCCCTCGGGGTCGAGCGCGAGGTATTCGTGGCCGAGGCGGACCAGTTCATCGAGGTTGGCCGCACGCTCCTCGGTCAGGCGCGCCGGGGCGCCGGCGGCACCGGGCTCGCGTGCGCGACGCACCTCGTCGGAGAGGTCGGCGAGCGCCATCGGCAGCGAGGAGCCGCGACGAAGGGTGTTCATCGCTTGGCGGACCTCGGGTTGCTCGAGCAGGTCGCCGCCGCCGCGGATGCGGTGCGGCACCTCGAGGCGGGTGAACGCCTCGGCGATCACGGCCGCCTGGGCGTTGGTCCGAACGAGTACGGCCTGGTCGGACCAGGACGAGCCCGGCGGGTGACGGTCGCGCGCCCTTCGCGCGAGGGCGTTGGCCTCGGCCGTCTCGTCGTCGTGCTGGGTGACGGTCGGTGTGGCACCCGACTCACGATGAGGCCGCAGACGCAGCGGCACGTTGTGCCCCGCGGCGAGCACGGCGTTGGCCACGGTGAGCACCTCTGGCGTGGAGCGGTAGTTGTCCTCGAGGGTCACGGTCCGCGATCCGGGGAAATAGGTGTCGAAGTCGACCAGGTAGCGGGCGTCGGCGCCGTTCCAGGCATAGATCGCCTGGTTGGGATCGCCGACGACGCACAGGTCGGACTCGGGCCCCATCCAGGTGCTGAGCAGGTGGTGCTGCAGGGGGTTCACGTCCTGGAACTCGTCGACGAACAGGTGTCGGAACCGCCAGTGCCGGCCGGCGGCGTAGACCGGGTCGGCAGCCAGGTCCCGCGCGGCGAGGCGGAGCAGGTCGTCGAAGTCGACGAGGCGGCGCTTGCGCTTGTCGTCCATGTAGCGGCGGTAGATCTCGGCCACTCGTTCGAGGGGCAGCGGCGGGCGTCGACGCGCACGCTCGGCCGCGGCGGCGTAGTGGTCGGGTCCGACCCGCCGGGCAGCGGCCCATTCGATCTCTGCGACGACGTCGAGCGGCGCGGTCGACCCCCGGGTACTGCCCATGAGCCGCGCGATGAATCCGACCTTGCGTTCCAGCAGTTCGGGCGGTCGGACGCCGCGTTCCTGCCACCGCTGCCGCAGTTGGGCGTAGGCGATCGAGTGGAAGGTGCCGGCATGGACGCCACTTCGGAGTCCGAGCCGTCCGAGTCGCTCGCGCAGCTCACCGGCCGCCTTGCGGGTGAAGGTGACCGTCAGTACCCGCTCGGGATCCAGCGAACCCGTGAGGGCCCGGTGCGCGATGCGGTGGGTCAGTACCCGTGTCTTGCCCGAACCGGCTCCGGCCAGGATGCGCAGCGGATGGTGCTCGACGGTCACGGCTTCGGACTGGGAGGCGTTGAGGCCGCGTACGAGCGCGTCGAGGCGCCGCCGATCTGCGACGTCGCTCGGGATGTCGGTGGGGTCCGGTTCCTGCACCGCCGGCGACCGTACCAGTGACCGGTGACAGCCGGACCGGGCCCCTTCCACCTCCGTCCCGCCCGCCAGTATGGTTTCCGCCGATGATCGAACCGTCACCATGATCGAGCTGTCCCCGGACGAGTTCGAGCTGCTGGTGGTCGACGCGCTCGACGCCGTGCCCGAGGGGCTCGCCCGGCTGATCGACAACGTGGCGGTCGTGATCGAGGACCGGCACCCCACCGAGGACCTGCTCGGGCTCTACGAGGGCGTGCCGTTGACCGAGCGTGACGACTACGGCGGTCTCGCCCTGCCGGACCGCATCTCGATCTACCGCCTGCCGATCGTCGAGATGTGCATCTCACAGGACGAGGTGGTGGGCGAGGTCCTGGTGACCGTCGTGCACGAACTGGCGCACCATTTCGGCCTGGACGACGCCGAACTGCACGAACTCGGATGGGGGTGAGCCGGCGAACCGCTCCCGCCGAGCGGCTCGGCGGTACGCTTCGGCGGTGAGCCGCCGTGGTTCGAACCTCCACAGGGACGAGGAGATCGTGCTCGCGCTGCACCCTCACTGGGTGGTGCTCGTCAAGGGCGTGCTGCTCCTCGTGGCGACGATCGCGCTCGGGGTGTGGATCCTCTTCTTCCTCGATCTCGCTGGTGTGCTCGGCAGCGTGGTGCAGATCACCGTGAGCATCCTGATCATCCTGTCGCTGCTCTATCTGCTGCAGCGCTGGGCGTCCTGGGTCACCACCGAGTTCATGGTGACGACCGATCGCTGCATCTATCGCGAGGGCATCCTGACCAAAAGGGGCGTCGAGATCCCCCACGAGCGCATCAGCACCGTGTTCCTCCACCAAGGTGTGCTGGACCGACTGATGCGTGCGGGCACCCTGACGATCGATTCGGCCGGCGAGAACGGACCGCAGAGCTTCGAGGACGTGAAGGATCCGGTCGGCGTGCAGCAGGTGATCTACCAGCAGATCGAGGACAACGAGTCGAGGTGGTTCGATCACGTTCGGGCCGGTCCGCACTCCGTCGCCGACGAGCTCGCGAAGCTCGCCACGTTGCGCGACGCCGGTCACCTCAGCGACGACGAGTTCACCCGACAGAAGTCGCGGCTGCTGGATCCTCCGGCCGGCCGCTGAAGCAGCGCCACGACCGGGTCAGATCGGCCCGACACGGGCGCCGTCGCTCGGTGCGACGCGCCAGCGCTGGGTGCCGAGGTCCGCGAGGTCGGCCCGTGGTGACGCCAGCACGACGACGCATCCGCCGAACCCCGCGCCCGTCAGTCGGGCGCCGTGCACGCCCCGACGCCGCAGTGCCTCGCCCACCAGGGCGTCGATGGTCGGGGTCGAGACCTCGAAGTCGTCCCGCAGCGACCGGTGGCTCGCCACCATCAACCTGCCGACGGTGACGGCGTCGCCGTCGGCGAGCGAGCTGGCCGCCAGCCGTACCCGCTGGCACTCGCTGCGGACGTGTCGCGCACGAGCACGCGCGACTGGGTCGCCCAGCGAATCGATCGCCGCCAGCGGTGCCGACGGGAGCGGCCCGAGCGTTGCCTCGGCCAGTTCGCATTCCTCTCGCCGTCGTGCGTAGGCCGACATGGCGAGCGAGCGCTCCTCACCCGAATGCACCACCCAGATCGCCAGGTCCTCCGGGACGGGGACGTGCTCGATCGTCTCCGACGCGCAGTCGATCAGCATCGCGTGCCCGCGTTGCCCGGCCGCGCTCGCCAGCTGGTCCATGATGCCGCACGGCACCCCCGTGGCCCGCTGTTCAGCCTGCTGACAGCGCCGTGCGAGCTCCAGATGGCTGCCCTCGAAGCCGAGCGCCAGCGCAGTGGCCACCTCCAGCGCGGCGCTCGAGGAGAGCCCGGCGCCCGGCGGTAGCTCCGATCGGATCGTGCCGACCAGGCCGGTCGTCGCCCCGAGCTTCGCGGCGACCCCGGCCGGATACCTGGCCCATGCGGGCTCGACGTCGGCGGGATCGGTCACCGGCAGTGGCACCCGTGCCGTGCCGTCGAACTGGGTCGAGGTGAGTTCGAGCACGTCGCCGTGACGTGCCGCCTCGATCGTCGTGGTGAGCTGGACCGCGATGGGCAGCACGACCCCGCCCATGTAGTCGGTGTGGTCGCCGATCAGGTTGACCCGACCCGGCGCGACCGCCCGGACCCGTGGTGGCGGGTTCACGACGGCCCGGACAGGGCCCCGGCATCACCCGGCAGCGCCCGGAGGGAGGCGGCGGCGTCCGTGGGAGGGACTGGGTTGAAGAAGAGCCCGCCGCCCAGCTCGGCAGCAGCGACGTAGCGCTGGACCCCGGGGGCGCGCCGGAGCGGTGTGATGTGCAGGTGGAGCCGCGCGTCGGGCCAGGCCTCGTCGCCGAACGGGCGCTGGTGGACCCACAGCATGTACGGCATCGGCTCGTCGAAGAGCTGGTCGAGGCGGGCCAGCGCGTCGACGAGGAGATCGGCCAGCCCCTGACGGTCGACCGCGGCGTCGCACAACGCTCCCACCGGCGTCAGCGGTGCCAGCCGCAGTTCGTAGGGCCACGACGCGGCGTCCGGCACCCAGCACCGCCAGTCGCCGCGCTCCGCGACGAGCAACTCGTCGGGGACCGTCACCGGGTCGAGCACCCCGTCGACGAGCTCCGAGAGTGGCTCGGGGGGTATCTGTTCATAGGCGTAGATCTGGCCGTGCGGGTGGGAGATCGTCGCGCCGACCTCGGCGCCGCGATTCTCGAACACGAGGACGTACTCGACGTCGTCACGAGCTCCGAGCGCTGCGGTGCGGGCCGCCCAGAGATCGACCACACGGCGTGCCCCCCGCGACCCGAGCGACCAGAACGTCGCGTCGTGTTCCGCTGTGTACAGCACCATTTCGCAGCGTTGGTCCGCCATGGCGGGCCAACGGTTCGGGAACCACCTGACGTCGTAGGGCTCGGGCGCTTCGAGCCCGCCCGGGCAGAACGGACAGTCCTCTGAGGGAAGGTTGGGCCGGCCCTGGCGGTGGCCCACGACGACGGTCGCGCGTCGGGTCAGGGGATCGGTGCGGCGGTCCACGGGGCGACGCTAGTGGCCGGACTACGGTCGCACCCGTGACGCTGCGCATCGGCTTCCTTGGTGCCGGGTTCATCGCCCGGTACCACGCATTCCAGCTGGGCCTGGCCACGGAGCCGCACCGCATCGAGTCGGTGCACGACCACGACGAGGACCGGGCCGCGGCGTTCGCCGAGGCCGAAGGTGGTCGCGTCGTGTC
>SKRR01000003.1 GCA_007118345.1 Microthrixaceae bacterium
CCGCGCCGCCGCAGCCGGAACAGGACCAGACCGTCCTCGACACGGTCGCCGAGCGGGACCCCTCGGTAGCGCAGCGCGTCGAAGGAGAAACGCCACCGCAGGTACTCCGCCGAGCGGTCCGTGTGGACGCCCGGGGCCGGCGGCATCCGGCCGAGGAGACGCTCCAGCGCGTCGGAATCCTCGAGCAGCCGCGTCGCCGGGAGCCCGACGTCGCACGGGAGGCTCCACTTGTCCGCAGCGGTCCTCGCTCCTGCGAGGCGGGGAAGTGACCGCAGCCCACCGACCCGGCAGCTCACCGGCACGTTGCCGACCACCTGCCACCCCATCTTGAGGTAGCCCGGTCGACTCTGGTCGTTCGGCGTGTTGAAGACCGCCTCGACACCCGACGCGGCGAGATCGGGCAGCGCGCCGGTGGTGAGGCGCCGGAAGATGCCCCGGCCCTGCGCATCGGGTCGCGTGGCGGTGTCGACCGCCCGGACCGCCTGCAGCGCCCGTCCGCCCCGCAACAGACGCCACTTCATGAGCACGCGGACCCCCACGAGTCGGCCATCTTCCCCCTCCGCGACCCAGGCGGGCGATGCGCCGAAGGGGTTGTCATCGTGCTTCCAGGCGAAGAAGCGTTCGTTGGGGTCATCTGGGGCCCAGCCGAGCGCCGTGCGGCACAGCTGGATCATCGCGTGTCGATCCTCCGGGACGGCCTGCCGAACGATGATCGACTCGTCACTGCTCGCCATTGACTCGGGATCCACGGCCCGACGCTAGCCAGGCGACCGAACCGGTCAGCGCATGATGGGCGCTGTCAGCTGCTGCCCGGTTAGATTGCTGTCCAGTCGACAGCTCGTCAGGTGCGCCGCAGCGGCCCGCCCGGCGAGCTTGGAGTAGCCCATGCCGACCCAGGAGATCCGGTTCTCACTGCCCGACATCGGCGACGCAGAAGTGAGTGCGGCGACTCGTGCGCTGACGAGTGGATGGATCACCACTGGAGAGGAGTGCAACGCACTCGAACGGGAACTGGCCGAGTACCTCGGGGTGGAGCACGTGGTGGCGGTCTCGTCGTGCACCGCCGCGCTCGAGATCGCCGTCGCCAACCTGGGCCTGCCGTGCGGCGCCAGGATCGGCATGCCCACCTGGACCTTCGTGTCCACTGCGATCGCCCCGTACCACCGGGGACTGTGGCCGGTACCCCTCGACATCGAGCCCGTGAGCTTCAACCTGTGTCCCACGGCGTTGGCCGCCGCACTCGAGGACGGACTCGACGCGGTGATCGGAGTGCACTTCGCCGGCACACCGATCGCCGAGGAGATCCACGACCTGTGCCGCTCCGCCGGCGTGCCCCTGATCGAGGACGCCGCCCACGCCCTCGGCGCCAGCGACCACCGGGGGGCCGTGGCGGGTCAGGGCACCGCTGGCTGCTGTTACTCGTTCTACGCCACCAAGAACCTGACCTCCGCCGAAGGGGGCGCGATCGCGACCGACGACCCGGAGCTCGCCGCCTTCGCGCAGTCCTTCCGGCTCCACGGCCTGAGTCGGGACGCCTGGGCCCGCTACACCCCCGGGGCGCGCACTGGCAGCTACGACATCCTCGGAGACGGGCTCAAGGCGAACCTGCCCGACGTGCTCGCTGCGGTCGCCCGGGCACAGCTGCAACGCTTCCCCACGCTGCAGCAGCGGCGACGAGAGTTGGCGCTGCGCTACCGCGAGGTGCTCGCTCCCATCGACGGTCTGCGCGTGGTGCCCGAGGCGCCCTCCCCCGGCAGCGCCGACCACCTGATGGTCGTCGTGCTGCCCGAGGGCGTCGACCGTTCGGTGGTCCAGAAGCAACTGGGCGAGGAGTCGATCGGGACCAGCGTTCACTTCCAGCCGCTGCACACCTTTCAGTGGTTCGCCGACCACGGTGTCGTGACCGGCCCGGGCGGGACCCCGGTCGCGGATGAGCACGCGGAGCGGGTGCTCAGCCTGCCGTTCCACACCCGGCTCGACGACGACGACGTCGACCGGGTGGGAGAGGCGCTCCGCAGGGCGCTCGACGGCTGACACGGTGACCGGGCCCTCGTTCTGGATCCGGCTGCGCATGCGGGTCGACCGCGTCGTCGCCGTCGCGCTGCTCGTGGTGACGTCGCCGCTGATGGCGGTGCTGGCGGTGCTGTTCCGGCGCCACGACGGGCACACCGCCTTCATCACCGTGCCGCGCGTGGGGCGCGACGGACGGACCTTCGGCATGTGGAAGCTGCGGTCGATGCGCGTCGACGACGACCGGGGGCGCGCGTCGGGTGCCGCCCTCACCGCGTCGGCCGACGACCGCGTCACCCCGGTCGGTTCGAGGATGCGATCGTTGCACCTCGACGAGCTTCCCCAGTTGCTCAACGTCGCACGCGGCGAGATGTGCCTGCTCGGCCCCCGGCCGGAGGCACCCGAGTTCGTCCACGACACCGACGAGTGGGCATCCGTGCTGGCGGTGCCCCCCGGGATCGCCGGTCCGACCCAGCTGATCGTCGGCGACTGGGAGCGCACCGAGATCGACCGCGACCCCACCGGCGCCGCCTACGAGGACGCCGTCGTCCCGGTGAAGCTGGCGATCGACGGCTGGTACGTCCGCTCGGCGACACCAGCGCTCGACCTGCTCGTGGCGATCAGCCTCCTGCGGCACGTCCTGCCGGGTGGGGAAGGCCCGGCGCTGCAGCGGCGGGTCCGTCGCTGCGTGCCGCCTGCAGCACCGGCGCTCGAGCACCTGGCACGGGTCGACCGAGCGCGATGAGTTCCACCGACGCCACCTCGGCCGACGCGACCTTCCGATTGCTGGTGATGTGCACCGCCAACCAGTGCCGGTCGCCGATGGCGGCCGTCATCGCCGACGCTCACCTGCACCGCAGAGGTGTGGACGCAGCGGTCGCGTCGTGCGGGGTGATGGACGGCGGGGTTCCGGCCACGCCGGGCGCCGCGCGCGCCGTACGGCGCAAGGGGCTCGACCTGTCGGAGCACATCAGCCAGCAGCTGGATCTCGAGACCGTCGAGGCGGCCGATCTCATCGTTGTGATGGAGCGCCAGCACCTCACAGCCGTGGCCGAGCTGTCCCTGCGAGCGCTGGACCGTTCGTTCACCCTCGGCGAGCTCAGCGAACTGGCTCAGGTGGTCGGTCCGCGGACGCGGGGGACCCCGGTGGGAGCCTGGATCGCCCGGGTCAACGCGATGCGTCATCCGACCACCGTGTTGAGCCACAGCACCGAGGGTGACGTCGGGGACCCGATGGGCGGGCCGGGACGCGCCTATCGCAGCACGGCCGACGAGTTGGAGCGGCTGTTGGTGCCGGTCCTCGACGCGATCTTCCCCGACGCCGCCCTGTCCGGGGCTACGCCACCGACGACGCCCTCGGGCTGAACCCTGAAGTCGGTGGGCCCGCGCGACGCTCGCTGGCGCCCTGCGCAGGAGCGCTGTGGGAACGTCTCAGGGCCGAGCATTCCCATCGGCCGGCGTCACGGAGTTGACCCGCTGAACGGTGCGGGCGATGAAGAGCACCACGGCGAGGGCGACGACGTTGACCGCCACGATGGCGGCGAGG
>SKRR01000294.1 GCA_007118345.1 Microthrixaceae bacterium
GCGACCTGTTCGACTCGTTCTTCGGCGGCGCCTCGCCCTTCGGCGGTGGCCGCCCCCGCGGCCCATCAGGTCCGCCTCGTGGCGAGGATCTCGAGGCCGAGGCCCGGCTGGAGTTCACCGAGGCGGTCTTCGGCTGTCAGTGCGACGTGTCGGTGCGCACGGCGGTGGCATGCGAGGCGTGCGACGCGAGCGGCGCCGAGCCGGGTACCAGTGCCATGACCTGCCCGGACTGCGGCGGCGCCGGCGAGGTGCGTGTCGTGCGACAGACGGTCCTGGGTCAGATGATGTCGGCCTCGGTGTGCCGACGCTGCGGCGGCCAGGGCCAGTACCTGCCGTCGCCGTGTGGTGAGTGCGGGGGCAACGGTCGGACGATCGAGGAGAAGACCTACACCGTCGACGTGCCCCCGGGTGTCGACGAGGGGTCGACGCTGCGACTGACCGGGCGTGGCGCGGTCGGCATGCGCGGCGGCCCACCGGGTGACCTGTACGTGCGGCTGCGAGTGGCGCCCCACGAGCGGTTCGTCCGTCGCGGCGACGACCTGCTGTACGACCTGGACCTGACGATGGCGCAGGCGGCGCTGGGCGCCGAACTCGAGATCGACACCCTCGACGGCGTCGAGACCTTGCACGTGCCCCGCGGGACCCAGGTGGGCACCGTGTTCTCGATGCGCAACCGGGGCGTCCCCCGCCTCGACGGGCGTGGCCGTGGTGACCTGCTCATCGAGGTGGGCGTCGAGATCCCCGAGACCCTCGACGAGGAGTCCGAGGACCTGCTCCGACGGTACGCAGTCGTTCGGGGCGAGCCGGTGGCCGATCCCGACGAGGGCTTCTTCTCGCGCTTCAAGACGGCGTTCAAGAGCTGACCGGTGACGGGTGATCCGACCGACCGTTTCGCCGCGGCCACGCAGGTGACGGTCGAGGACCTCGACGCTCCCGAACTCGACGACGACGCTGCTCACCACCTGCGACGAGTGCTGCGACTGCGTGGCGGAACGACGGTGACCGCCGCCGACGGTCATGGCGGATGGCGCAACTGCCGCCTGGGCGATGGAGGATCGCTCACGCCGCTCGGTCCGGCGGTCCGTGAGCCGGCGCCCGAACCCATGATCACCGTGGGATTCGTGCCGGTGAAGGGGGACCGACCGGAACTGGTGGTGCAGAAGCTCACCGAGCTGGGGGTCGACCGGATCGCGCCGTTCCACTCTGAACGTTCGGTGGTGCGCTGGCACGAGGAGCGCGGCGCGCGCCAGCTGGAGCGGCTGGCGCGCATCGCTCGGGCGGCGTGCGAGCAGAGCCGACGGTTGTGGTTGCCAACGATCGGATTCGGCCTCACCGGCAGCGACCCGAACGGTGGGGAGGGCGTCGTGCCCGACCTGGCTGCAATGGTCGGTCGGCTCTCCGCCACTGGCACCGTGGCGGCGGCGGACCGGCAAGGTGAGGCGCTGGTGGATCGTGACGACGTGCCTCCGACGGTGCTGATCGGCCCGGAGGGCGGCTGGGCACCGGTTGAGCTGGACGGTCTGCCCACCGTCGGGCTGGGTGACACGGTGCTGCGGGCGGAGACAGCAGCGATCGCCGCGGGAACGTTGCTGACGGCGCGCCGGTCTGCGCGGATGCGCCGATGACGGCTGGTCGGCCACGTTGCGTGGCACTGTGGGCAGTTCTCCTCATGGAACGCGCGCACGCTTTTACTCAGAGTGAGATCAGAGGGAATCGACCGCCGCTCCGGCGGGCCGCGTCGGTCAGATCGTTCCCGGGAAGGCCAGGGCCACGATGAACGACCAGACGGTCGACGACGAGGATGTGCGCGGCGACTACGTGCGAGCCGTGGGCGAACGACTGCGTCACATCCGCCGACAGAAGCGGCTGTCGCTGCAGGAGGTCGAGGCGGTCTCCGAGCAGGAGTTCAAGGCCTCGGTGCTCGGTGCCTACGAGCGCGGCGAGCGGGCGATCTCGGTGCCGCGACTGCACCGCCTGGCGCAGTTCTACCGGGTACCCGTCGACCAGCTGCTTCCCGGTGGTGACGGCGACGAGGAGCGCGTCGACCAACTGCCGGCGCGTCGCGAGGGCGAGGGCGGGGCGAAGATCGATTTGACCCGCCTGGAGCAGCTCGGCGGCAACGAGTCCGAGATGCTCTCGCGCTACCTGCGGATGATCCAGGTGCAGCGCCAGGACTTCAACGGCCGGGTGCTGACGATCCGCCGTGACGACATGCGGGCGATCGCCTGCATCCTGGGTGTCTCCGAGGAGCTCGCCGACCGCCGTCTCGAGGAGATGGGTCTGCGGCTCGGTTGAGGGACGTTCGACCCTGGTGCTGCTGAGGTGCCTAGGGTGAGACTCGTCAGGTCGCCGGACGAGAGGGTCATTCATGCGGGTACTGGTCGGGGTCGAGGACACCGAGGGAGCGCGCACCGCACTGCGTTGGGCGGCAGGGTTCGCCCAGGCGTCTGGTGCGTCGCTGACGGTTGCGGAGGCGTGGCAGTACCCCTCGGTTCCGATCTTCGCCGACGAGCGTGACTACGCCGGGGTGGAGACGATGGACGAGCGGGCGGTCGAGTCGGCCCGCTCGATCGTCTCGTCCGTGCTGGGCGAAGCGGCGCTCGACACCGCAGGGCTCGACATCGAGTACCGGGCGCTGCGGGGTCCGGCGGCCACGGCGATCCGCCAGGCCGCCGCGGAGTCGCGCACCGACCTGATCGTCGTAGGAGCACGGTCGGCCTCGCCGCTCGACCGCCGGCTGCTCGGGTCGGTCAGCCGGTCGGTGGCGGAGGATGCAACCTGCCCGGTAGCAGTGGTGCCGGCGGACCTGGCCGACACGGACGGTCCGATCGTGGTGGGTGTGGACGGCTCCGAGCACGCCCGACGTGCGCTCGACTGGGCGGCGGGCGCCGCAAAGCTGTCGGGCTCCGAGGTGGTGCTGGTACACGGGTTCGGCCCGTACGGCGCCGAGTTGCCTCCGGAGGCGCTGGCCGACGACAAGGAGCACGGCGAACACCTGGTGGCGGAGTACCGCGATCTGCTCGAGGCGCAGGGCGTGGCGCACCGCTCGGTGGTCCGGGTGCACGACGCTCGCAGCCTGCTCGAGCGGGTCGGCGAGGAGGAGGGCGCACGGATGGTCGTCGTCGGCGCCCGAGGCACCGGCAAGTTGGCGGCGATGCTGCTCGGCAGCGTCGCGAGCTACTTGGTGCTGAACCTGAAGCGGCCGACGGTCATCGTGCACCGCGAGCGCTGAACACCGGCAGTTCGAGCTCCTGTCCGGGCAGGATGAGGTCGGGGTCGTCGGGATCCACGAGTCGATCCCGGTTGGTGTCGATCAGCGTCCGCCAGTAGCGCGCCACCAGCGAGGCGTCGGTCGCCGTGCCGTCCAGCGTCACTGCGCGTTCGGCGATGCTCCAGAGGTGGTCCCCGGGCTGGACCACGTAGCTCGGTCGAGTCGCGGACGGCACTGGCGCCGCCGGCGCCGCCGGGGGCGACGCACTCGACGGCACCGGGTCGGCTGCCGGGGCAGGACTGGTCGGTGCGGTGGTCGTGGGA
>SKRR01000114.1 GCA_007118345.1 Microthrixaceae bacterium
ACCTTGGGTCGCAGGTCCTCGGACGGCTCCTCTTGGAGCACGTAGAGGAAGTCGTCGTCGCGCACCTCGAACACCTCGGGGGCGGCGGCCATGCACAGGGCGTTGCTCTCGCACAGGTCGAAGTCGACGACGACGATGCGGTCGTCGTACCCCGCCTCGCGCAGCGTCGTGACGGCGGTGAGACCGGCGAGCGACGCGCCGGCGACGAGAATGGTGGTCACAGCGGGTGGGTCATCGGGACGGCTGGGCGGGTGCCCGCGGCGTCAGCCCTCGACCGTGATGGCCTGCTTCGGACACCGGCGCGCCGCCTCTTCGACCTTGCCGCGAAGCTCCTCACCCGGCTCCTCCTGGAGCACGTAGAGGAAGTCGTCGTCGCGCACCTCGAACACCTCGGGTGCCACGGCCATGCACACCGCGTTGCTCTCACACAGGTCGAAGTCGACGACCACCTTCATCGGGAACCCCCTGGGTCACATCCGGACACCGCCCGGTCCGGTGCAATCTAGCGTCGGCAGCTAGCGTGCCGGGCCGTGATCGTCACCCACCGCCCCTCCACGGATCCCGCGTCCGCAGGGTTCGATCTCGACGCCCTCGACGTGCTGCGGGACAAGGTGCGTGCCCAGGTCGACGGCGGCCGGATGCCGGCCTGCCAGCTGGCCTTCGGCGCCGACGGCGAACTCGCCGTGTTCGAGTCGTACGGCACGGCCACGAACGACACCCACTTCGTGGTGTTCTCGGCGACGAAGGCGCTCATCGCCGGTGTGGTGTGGCAGTTGTTCGCGGAGGGAACGCTGTCGGCCCACACCCGGGTGATCGAGCTGGTCCCCCGTTTCGGCCAGGAGGGTCGGACGCCGGAGTGGATGGCGGCGGTCACGGTGGAGCAGCTGCTGACCCACACCTCGGGCTTCCCCTACGCGCCGCTGGGCCCACCCCGCTGGGACACACGCGAGGGCCGGATCGACGTGTTCGCCCGCTGGCACGCCACCTTCGAACCAGGCACCCACTTCGAGTACCACCCCACCGCCGCGCACTGGGTGCTCGCCGAACTCATCGAGTGCACCGAGGGGCGCGACTACCGCTACGTCGTCAACGACCGCATCATCGGCCCGCTGGGGCTGCACCACCTGGCGTTCGGACCCGCTGCAGCAGAGCTCGACGATGTCGCCGACCTCGAGGTCGTCGGCGAACCTGCGACGATGGAGGAGCTGAGCGAGCTGTTCGGCCAGTTCGACCCCGCGCTGCTCGGCGAGGTCACCCCCGACGCGCTGCTCGGGTTCAACGACCGCGGGATCCGCGGTGTCGGCGTCCCGGGTGCCGGAGCGGTCGCCACGGCGGCCGACTTCGCGCTGCTGTACCAACACCTGCTGCACGACCCCACGGGTCGATGGGACCCGCAGCTGCTCGTCGACGCCACACGTACCATCCGCTGCGAACTGCCGAACATGATCGGTGTGCCCGCCAACCGCAGCCTCGGCCTCGTGGTGGCCGGCGACGACGGACTCGCCAGGTTCCGCGGCATGGGACCCACGGTGTCGCCCTCGACGTTCGGCCACAACGGCGCTGCCGGCCAGATCGTGTGGGCCGACCCGGCATCGGGGCTGTCGTTCTGTCTGCTGACCTCAGGGGTCGACGCGCACGTGCTGCGCGAGGCGCGGCGGATCGTGTCGCTGGCAGCGGCCGCCGGACGCTGCCGGCCGCCCCGATGACCCCAACGCGGCCGACGGTCCGATCCGCGCGGCTCGACGAGTGGCGCCCCCTCGGCCGCCTCCTCGGCGCCGCGTTCGACGACGACCCGGTGTGGGAGTGGATGTGCCCGGACCCGAACCGTCGGCGAGCGCACCTCGGCCGGATGTTCGGCCAACTCATCCGGCGGCCGATGGCGTCGGGCTGGGTCGTGACCACCGAGGAACTCACCGGCGCCGCCGCCTGGACCGCCCCCGGGGAGTGGAAGGTCCGCCCCGTCGACGGTCTCCGGATCTCGGAGCCGTTGCTGCGGGCCGTCGGACCCACCCGTGTCCGTCGACGCCTGAAGGCGCTCGGACAGATGGATCAGCACCACCCCGCCGAGCCGCACTGGTACCTCGAGGTCATCGGCGCCGACCCGACGCGCCGCGGTGAGGGGATCGGGAGTGCGCTCATGGCGCCGATGCTGGAACGCATCGACGGCGAGGGCCTGCCCGCCTACCTGGAGAGCTCGAAGGAGGAGAACCTCCCGCTCTACCACCGCTTCGGCTTCGAGGTGCTCGACGAGGTGCGCCTGCTCCCCGAATGCCCGCCGTTGTGGCGGATGTGGCGCCGTCCCCGCTGACCGGACCGTCCCGCTCCCGGCTCAGTCGCTGTCGTCATCGACTCCGGCGTCCAACCGGACGCCACATTGCTCGAGCGTCGTGCGTTCGATCCGGTCGAGGGCCCCGAGGAACTCCGGGTCGACCAGCAGGTCGATCACGGTGAGCACTGCGGTGCCATCAGCGGTGTCGAGTTCACCGAAGGCAGCCAACTGCTCGCCGACGACCTCGAAGTCGTCGGCGAGGTCCGCGGGAGCGACTGCAGCGAGCGCGTCCATCGAGGCTGCGGCCCGACCGGGGTCGTTGTCGAGTCGGAGCATGCCAGCGCCCGAGAGCTCTCCCGCACGTTCGCAGTAGTCGTCCGACAACGCGTCGAGGGAGATCTCGGTGTGAGCGGTCGTGGTCGTGGTCGGCGACTCGACCGCCACGGTGTCACCACCGTCGCCGCAGGCCACCGACACGACGGCGGACACGATGACCGTCCCCACGATCAGGGGGGCTCGGCGGGGCAGGTGACGTCGTTGCACCGCAGCAGTCTTGCCGACGACCGCCGACGGGGTGGCGGCGCGACCGCCGGAGGAACCCGGTGACAGGAACCCCCGACGTGGGGCAGCATTTGGCGACCTGTTGCCGGAGACGTCCCATGACGGTGCTGCTGCTGAACGCCAGCTTCGAGCCGCTACGTGTGATCACGGTGCGGCGCGCACTCGGCCTCGTCCTCGCGGGCAAGGCCGACCTGGTCGAACGCGCCGGATCCTCGTCGATCCGCTCCACCGGGGGACAGGAGTTCGCGGTGCCCGCCGTGGTGCGACTCCGTCGCATGGTGCGGGTGCCGTTCCAGGCCACCGCCCCGCTGTCGCGGCGGGCCATCAGCGCCCGCGACGGCCACGTGTGCCAGGTGGTGGGCTGCCTGCGGCCCGGCCAGACCGTCGACCACGTCGTGCCCCGATCACGCGGCGGCACCCATGAGTGGCACAACGTGGTGCTCATGTGCGTTCGCCACAATTCCCACAAGGGTGACCGACTGATCGACGAGCTTGGCTGGAGGCTCAAGCGCGAACCGAGGGCCCCACGGGGCGCGCTGGTGATGCTCGCCCGTGCCGGCATCAACGAGCCTCCGGCGGCCTGGTCGACCTACCTGCCCGCGCTCACCAACGCCTGACCCCGCGCCCGTCGTCGAACTGGGCGGAGAAGTAGATGCTGATATAGGCGTTGGCATTGCCGACAGGCGGGACGGGCAGA
>SKRR01000148.1 GCA_007118345.1 Microthrixaceae bacterium
GCTGCAGCCGCGTCGTCGATCGTAATCTGCTTGAGGATCCGATTCTCCGGATTCATGCTCGAATCCCAAAGCTGCTCGGGATTCATCTCGCCGAGGCCTTTGAAGCGCTGGATATTTACATTCCAATTTCGCTTCTGACCGTCCAGCTTTTTGAGGATGCGATCGCGATGGGCATCGGTGAGCGCCCACTTCGTGGTCGATCCGTAGTCGATGCGATACAGCGGGGGCTGAGCAATATAGAGGTAGCCCTCGTCGATGAGCCGCGGCATATAGCGGTAGAAAAAGGTCAACAAAAGTGTCGAGATATGGTGGCCGTCGCTGTCGGCGTCCATCAGAAGGATGATCTTGTGGTAGCGCAGCTTGTCGGCGTCGAAATCATCGCCCAGTCCACAGCCGAGGGCGTCGATGACGTTGCTCAACTCCTTGTTTTTCGTCACCCGGGTAAGCGAGGCCTGCTCGGCATTGAGCACCTCGGCGATCGTCTCGACCGCGCGGAGCGCATCGACCGAGTCGCTCGCGGCGTCGGCGACGTCCTCCGTCGACGCGTCGCTGGTGAAGGCGTCGGGCTCCGCCGGGTCGGTGCGACGGCGGATGCCCCGGCGCCGGTGCTCGAGCACGCGCCGGTGGGCGATGGTGAACATCCACGAACGAAAGCCCGACTCGTCCCCGCGGAACTGGCCGAGCGCCCCGGCGATGGCCAACCACACCTCGCCAGCGAGGTCGTCGGCGACCCGTGGTTCCTGGGAACGCAGGTAGCGGACGAGCATGGGATCGAAAGCGCGATACAGCCGCTCGGCAGCCCGCTCATCCCCACGGACCACTGCGCCGAGCACCTCGGAGAAGTCGTCAAGCCCAGCCATCGTCATCCAGGACACTATCGGCAGGTCACCGGGGGCGATGAGCTAGGCCATTCGGCCTATTTCCCACTTGGAGTGTAACGACGACCACTCCATGCGCGATCCACCGGGCGTGCCTCCGCCTGCCGATTCTGCGCCCCGTCGACGCCGTCCACGTGGCCAACGAGGTGCCGCCATGGTCGAGTTTGCCCTGGTGGTGCCGGTCTTCCTGCTGCTCGTCATGGGGACGATCGACTTCGCTGCGGCCTTCAACGACTACAACTCCGTCCGTCAGGGGGTTCGTGAGGGCGCCCGCCAGGTGGTCGTCGCCGACTGGGACCGGGACGGCTGCACCAGCGGGTCGTCCTCGGCCCGAGCGGCGTGTGTCACCAGATCGCGCGTCGGGCTGGTACCCGACCGCACGCGGGTACGGATCCAACTCGACGGGGCGTACCAGCCCGGGAACCAGGTCACGGTGTGTGCCATGTACCAGGCCAGGAGTCTGACGGGCATCTTCTCGGTGTTGCTCGACCAGCAGGCACTTCAGTCGAGCATCACCATGCGGATCGAGCAGATCGACGAGGACGCGCCGCTCACCAACTTCAGTGACCCTGCACTGTCCGGACGGGACTGGTCGTGGTGCTGACGCGACGTCGCCCAGCGCGACGGAACGAACGCGGCGCGATCCTGGTGCTCGCTGCGGTCCTCATGACCGCGCTGATGGGCATGGCCGCCATCGCGGTGGACCTCGCGAACGCCCGCCAGCAGCACCGCCAGAGCCAGGGGTCCGCCGACGCCGCAGCCCTCGCTGCTGCCCAGGACCTCCCCCGGCCGGTCGACGTGGTCGCCACGGCCAAGGAGTACGCAGCCGAGAACCACGGTGTCACCTCGGCTGACTGGGTGGGATGCCAGGACCCCGATCCGCTTCCCGAGCTCCCCGACCTCGCCAACTCGAACACGTGCATCTCGATCGACGAGGCCTTCTCCCGAGTGCGGGTGATGATGCCGGTGCGCCAGGTCGAGACCTACTTCGCAAGGGTCCTCGGCGTCCGGACCGTCGACGTACGAGCTGACGCGACCGCGGAGGCCAAGCTGAGACGCGACGACCGGATCATCCCGGCGACGGTCGCCGCCGCCACCGGCTCGGGTCTGAACTGCATCGAGGCCGGCGGCTCCAACGTGGGCGGGGTGTGTTCGGGGGCTTCGACCACGGGCAACTTCGGCTCGTTCGACGCCCCGCGACTCAACATCTTCAAGACGTCGAACACGGACGACACGCTGCGGATCAACTACTCGATGGGTGTGGACCACGTCCTGTCGATCTACGGCACCGGGTCCCCCCGGGTGTGCGACTTCTACCACCCGATCCGCACGCCGTGCTCGACCACCAACGTCGCGAGCGGGCTGGACGCGAACCACATCCGTGCGCTCACCGGCAACACGCTCCCGCCGTTGACCGACGGACTCGTCAGAGATGACACCATCAGTACCGACGAGGGCAATCAGCTGTTCTGCGGGCGCCTGCGCCGACCCGACCTGACCGACGCGAACCTCACGCTGACGGACCCGGAAGGGTGCGAGCACTGGCGTGACACCCCGGGACCCGGACCCCGGATCCAGGTGCAGTCCAACAAGTGGATCAACGGACGTCACGTGGCGTACTGGATGTTCGACGAGTTCCGCACCGAGTTCTTCGGCAGCGTCGATCCGATGACCACCCCCGTCACGTCCTCGGCGTGGGGACCCGGCAACGACAAGCTCGCCTGCTTCCTGAGCACCTACCGCTTCGACTACGCAGGGCCGACCGAGCGGTTCATCGATCCTCGTCAGCCCATCGACACCGAGACCGCCGATGGTGTCACCTTCCCGACCCTCGAGGAGGCGCGTGCCTACCTCGTCAACGACTGCGGTCTCCGTACCGAGTTCGTCGAGGACAAACTGGCGAGCCTGACCGATGGCAACGTGTTCTGGCCCATGTTCGACAACGAGGCCATCGCCGACCCGCGCTTCGGCATGATCCCAGTGGTCAAGGAGTACCACTCGGGGGGATCCACCGCGATGCAGATCGTGCGTTTCTGGGCCACCTACGTGAACATGCTCGATGGCAACAACAACCAGGTCCAGTCCGTCGACGCCTGGGTGTTCGAACCGGCGCTGATCGAGACCGAGTCGGGTGTGCCGGACCTGCAGTTCGGCTTCCAGACCGATCAGGCCATCGTCCGGCTCGTCGACTGAGCGGGGCTCCAGGGGTCCCGGCTCAGGTCCCCGACAGGGCGGCGACCACGGGAGCGAGTGCTTCGGCGGAGTCACGCTGCACCACGTGGTAGCTGAATCCCCACCGCTCGCGACGGTGGAGCAGGCGCTCGGCGATCTCGCCCTCGCTGCCGATCATCGTCATCGGTGAGTCCAGCACGTCAGTTGGTGTGTCCCCTTCCAGCCCGAACATCGGGGCGACGAGCTCCACCACCGACGCGGCGTCGCCGGTGACCGCCACGACCGGCACCCACGCGTTGAGTTCGAGCTCGTCGAAGCGGTCGCCCGCCCCCTCGCGAACCCACGTCAACTTCTGGTCCATGCGGTCCGCCAACCCGTCCCGTGCGGCCTCCGTGTCGATCTCACCCGAGTGGATCGACGGGTTGACCCCGACGATGTCGGCGTGCTCGCCGGCGAAACGCAGCATCCGCGGCGCGCCGCCGGCCAGCAGCAGCGGTGGCCCACCCGGGGTGTGGGGCGCAGGGTGACCGACCAGGGCGTTGATCTCGTAGTGCTCGCCGTGGTGGTCCACCTGCTCAGCGGACCACAGTCCCCGCAGGATCGACGTGGCCTCCATCAACCGGTCGACCCGCACGCCAGGTCGGTCCATCGGGATGCCCGACGTCTCGTAGTCGCTGCGCATCCAGCCGGCGCCGAGGCCGACCTCGATGCGGCCACCGAAGAGGTGGTCGATCGTGGCGGTCTCCTTGGCCAGGACCACCGGGTGGCGGTAGTCGTTGTCGAAGACCAACGACCCGACCACCAGGCGCTCCGTGGCGGCCGCTGCGGCGGTCATCGCGACGAGTGGTGCCAGCTGCTCGCCGAAGTGGTCGGGGAGGAACAGTGAGGTGTAGCCGAGATCCTCGATCCGGCGGGCCGAGTCGGCCCAGGACATGCCGTCGAAGGGTCGGTCGAGCTGGACCCCGAAGCGGAAGCGTCGATCGTGTGCCATGCCGCGGAGTCTTGTCGATCACGGCCACCGGGTGAGTCGACCCGGGGCGTCAGCAGGTCATGGAGCCGACGGACGACTCGAGGGCGGGTGAGTGCTGGTGTCCCGGGACCATCGGCTCAGAGGTCCGAGCGGGCTCCGGTCAGGTCTTCCGACAGCGACCACATCCGCTCCCATGCGGCACGGTCCCGTGCCGCCGGCGACGCATCGACCTTCGTCGGGTGTCCCCGCGACTCGAACGCTCCGTCGGGTCCGTAGTAGTCGCCCCCCTCGGCCGAGGGTGCGGTCGCCGCGAACAGCTGGGGCAGTGCGCCCATGCCGGCGGACTGCGCGAGGAGCCGGTTGCCCAGGCCCGTCGTCATCGCCATGAGCCGGTTGCCCGACATCTCCGGTCCTGCGGCCTGCAGGTGTGTCGAGGCGTAGCCGGGGTGCGCGGCGACCGACCGGAGCGGCGACCCGGCGGCGCGGGCGCGCCGGTCGAGCTCGAACGCGAACAGCAGGTTCGCCAGCTTGGACTGCCCGTACGCGGGCCAGCGACGGTAGGTCTGGTGCCAGTTGGGGTCGTCCCATCGGATCCGGCCGATCCGATGGGCCTGGGAGGAGATCGTCACGACCCGTGGCGCGTCGGCGGCCCGCAGCAGCGGCAGCAGCTCGACCGTGAGGGCGAAATGGCCGAGGTGGTTGGTGCCGAACTGCGACTCGAATCCCTCGGCGGTGCGTCGGAGCGGGAGGGCCATCACCCCCGCGTTGTTCATCAACACGTCGAGGTGGGTGAGCTGCCCGGACAGGTCCCCGACCGCACTGCGGACCGAGCCCAGGTCGGCCAGATCGAGTTGCACCAGAACGGGCTCCGGCCCGGTGGCCACGCCGCGAACCTGATCGAGCGCGGTCCGACCCCGCTCGGGGTCGCGGCACGCCATCAGAACCTTCGCTCCGTGGGCTGCCATCGCCAGCGCCGAACAGAGCCCCAGGCCGCTGTTGGCGCCGGTGATGACCACGACACGATCGGTCTGGACGGGCATCGAGTCGGTGGTCCATCCAGCTGCCATGACCACAGGCTGCCATGTGAACCGCAGCGGTACGCTCGTCACATGTGGATCTGGTGGGTGCTCGGAGCGGTCGTCGTGTTCGTCGTGGCCGCGCTCTCGATCGGCCTCGTGTCGGGATCGCTGGCTCGCCGTCCACGCCGCAGCGTCTACGACATCGAGGAGGCGGTGGTGTTCGTCGCCGACCGACTGCCCGAGGACCTCACCGCACGGCTGAGCTACGACGACGTGCGCGCCGTGCTGTTGTTCCACTGTGACTACCTCGCCACCAAGGGTGTGGCATCGGAGCGCACTGCTGACGACATCGGGACCGCGCTGGTGGTGGTCCCGGACGACGAGCCGCTGGCGGTGGTGCTGGGGCAGGTCGAGGCAGCGGGACTCGACCTGGAGGACACCGACGTCATCACGATCCTCGACACCGAGGTGGCCTACTACCGTGCGATCGGCGCGATCGGACCCGAACTCGACGGTGACGGTCCGACGGGCGACAGGCCGTAGGCTGTCGACGACCCCTCGATCCCTCGATCCCGGAGCAACCGATGGAACGACCCACCAAGTTCGAGCACTTCCGCTACGTCGGCGACAAGCGCACCCAGGTCGTCTACGACGTCGACGCCATCGAGCCCGAGGACGAGGGGATCATCGAGGAGCTGATGGCGTCGGAGCAGTACCTCGGCTTCGGCCCGGACACGGTGCCCGAGGCACGTAACCGCGGCTACCGGCTCTGGTCGAAGCAGCGCGCCGCAGCCGACACCTGAGCCGGCTGCCGGCCGTGACCGACGCATCCGGAGCCGAGGCGGGCCGGCCGGCCGATCCGCCGGTCATGGACTACCGGTTCCGCTCTGGTCCGCTCGAACTGAGCGGGCACCTCGCTGAACCGGCCGGCGGTCTGCGCAACGCCCCGGGACTCGTGCTCTGCCACGGCTTCCCCACCCGCGGACGCGAGTCGCCCCAGTCCGGCCAGTCGTTCCCGGAGCTGGCCGACCGCATCGCCGCCGAGCTCGGATGGGTGGTGCTGACGATGAACTTCCGCGGGTGTGGCGCGGCGCAGGGGGACTTCTCGCTCGACGGTTGGCTCGACGACGTCCACGCTGCCTCGGCGCACCTGCGCAGCCTCGGTGTGGACGGGGTGTGGCTCGCAGGGTTCGGGACCGGTGGCTCACTCGCTGTGTGCGAGGGTGCGCGCAACCCGCTGGTGCGCGGCGTCGCAGCACTCGCGACACCGGCCGACTTCGACGACTGGGCCCGGAACCCCCGCCGGCTGCTGCTGCACGCCCGCGAGGTCCAGGTGATCAAGGGATCGAACTTCCCACCGGCGTTCGATCAGTGGGCGGCTGCGCTCAAGGCGGTCCGACCGGTGGACGCTGCAGCGCTGCTCGCACCGCGTCCGCTGCTCGTGGTCCACGGCGACAGCGACGATCTGACCCCTCAGGTCGACGGTCGTGCCCTCGCCAACGCACACGGCCATGCCGAGTTCCGACTCATCAACGGCGCCGGCCACGAACTGCGTCATGATCCGCGCGCGGTCGCGGTGCTGCTCGGCTGGTTGGCGCGCCAGCACATCGACGCGGCCGTCGAGCTGCGTCCCGGACCCGACGGGTCGGAGCGGCCGGGGAACGGCTCGCATCGCACCTGACTCCCGGCTGGCCAGCTGCAGCGAGCCCGGGCTCAGCCCGGAGCGTCCGCCTTGGACTTCTTGGCCGCCTTCATCGCCTTCTTCCACTCGCGCACCGCAGAGAGGGTCTGCTCGGATGCGACGTCGGCGACCGATCGGGGTTCATCGTCGGAGAAGGGTGCAGCGACCTGTTCCCATCCAGCGGGGCGGACACCGAGTCGCTTGCCGAGGATCGCGATCAGGATCTTGGTCTTCTCCTCGCCGTATCCGGGCAGACGTCGGAGCCGTGCCCGAAGTTCCTCGGCATCATCGACGTCGCCCCACAGCGCACCGGCATCGCCGGCGTGGTCCTCGACGAGGGCGCCGCACAGTTCGTGGATCCGGCGCCCCATCGCGGCGGGGAACCGGTGGATCGCCGGCTTCTGGCAGCAGATCGCGACGAACTCCTCCTGGTCCATCGCCGCGATCCGGGACGCATCCAGTTGACCGCCGAGCCGTTCCTCGAGCGTGGCCGGCCCCCGGAAGGCCCACTCCATCGGCACCTGCTGATCGAGCAACATCCCGATGACGAGCGCCAATGGGTCCTCCTCGAGGAGCAGATCGGCTCGGAGGTCGCCGGTGATGGGAATCGCGGGAGTGGCCATGGCCCCCACGCTAGCCATCGGTCCGGCAGCACTGATCAGTGGGCCGCTCGACTCATTTCGGGCGTCGTGGGGGTGTGCTTGTTCAAGTGGGGCTTCACCACCTCCGATGTCGCACAAGCCGGACCCGAACCGGGTTCACCTCGATGGGAGTGCACCAGAATGATCAGCTGCCCCGGCTGCGGATTCCTGATGAGCGACGACGAGCGGCGCTGTTCGAGCTGCTCGCCGGACGACGCCATGGGACCCGACGACGGCCACTCCCGTTTCGATCTGGACGCGGTGGAGTCGGGTGCCGGTGGTCTGTCGGCTGGTGCACCGTCGACAGCGCTGCTGGAACGGCGCGCACCGGTGGTGACGCCGATGCCGGAGCACGTTCAGTACCGCGAGCGGGGTCGTGGGGGACGGCGCAACCTGGTGGTCGCCCTGCTGGCGCTCGTGCTGTTGTCCGCAGGTGTGGTGACCGGCCTCGATGGCCGTGGCCCGCTCGCGGGTCCGATGGTCGACGCAGGGTTCGCAGAGCCGCCGGCGGTCCGGATCCCCGCGGAGTGGGTGGGGGTCAGCTCCGACGAGGGCAGGTTCCGTGCCGCACTGCCACACGGCGCGGAACCGCTGGGCGAGGGTCTGACCGGCTTCTCCACCCGGGTCGGCGACGGTGCTGCTCTGACGGTGTTCTCCACCGACTTCGACCTCGGGCCGGCCGGGATGGAGCCCTACCGCTCGACGGCAGGGGTCGACGAACTGGTGGACCGAATCGGCGTCACGTTCGGCCTCGGCGACGAGGTCGTGCGGCGGGAGGTCCGCGCCGCAGAGGGATGGGCGACCGACGCGGTCTACGTCACCGATGACGGTGTGACCACCCGTGCGCGTTTCCACCTGGCCCGCGACCGTCTCCACGTGCTCACCACGACCGGACCTGACTCGGCCATGGATCAACTCGACGAGGTGCACCCCCGGATGCTCTCGGAGTTCCGACTCGAGTGACGGTCCTCACCCGGTCGTGCCGTCACCCGGTCGTGATCGCGCCGCAGGACCGACAGCTGGCACGCCAGCCCCCGGTGGAGACCCGAACGGCCAGCCACGACCCGCATCCGGTGCAGTAGCGGGGCGGGTCGAGCGCAGGAGGACAGGAACGTTCACGGTGACGAGCATCCCGGGTGGCCTCACCCCTGCGCTTCCCGCACCCGGCACAGAACTCCGGGGTGGTCATCGCCCTCAGAGCACGCCCGTCAACGCACCGATGGGCATCTGGAGGTCGTCGAGCATCTGGAGGTCCTCCTCGGCGCTGCGCCCGAGCGTGGTGAGGTAGTTGCCGACGATCAGCGCGTTGATCCCCGAGGTCATGCCCATGACCTGCAGCTCTCTGAGTGTGATCTCACGTCCGCCGGCGTAGCGCAGGATGACCGTCGGCAGCGCCAAGCGGAACAGTGCGATCCAGCGAAGCGCCTCCATGGCCGAGACCGGTTTGCGGATCTGCAGCGGCGTGCCCGGGCGGGGATTGAGGAAGTTCAGCGGCACCTCGGTCGGATCCAGATCCGCCAGTTGTCCGAGCAGCTCGAGTCGCTGGGCGTCGGATTCGCCCATGCCCAGCAGCGCGCCGCAGCAGAGCTCCATGCCGAACTCCTTGACGAGTTGGCAGGTGTCCCACCGCTCGTCCCACGTGTGGGTGGTGGCGACCTGGGGGAAGAACGATCGTGACGTCTCGAGGTTGTGGTTGTAGCGGTGCACCCCGCCCTCGGCGAGGCGACGTGCCTGGTCGCGGCTCAGGATGCCTGCGGAGACAGCGACGTTGAGCCCGGTCTCGGAACCGACGATCGGCACCAGCTCGAGGATGCGTTCCATCGTACGTTCGTCCGGGCCCTTGACCGCGAGCACGATGCAGAACTCAGAGGCACCGACCTCGGCGGTCTCGCGCGCAGCGGCGAGGACCTCGTCGGTGTCGAGGAACGGTGTGGCCTTGACCGTGGTGTCGAACGCGGAGGACTGCGAGCAGAAGTGGCAGTCCTCGGGGCACCCGCCGGTCTTTGCCGACAGGATGCCCTCGACCTCGACCTCGGGCCCGCACCACGCCAGCCGCACCTCGTGTGCGAGTGCTGCGAGCGCAGGGGTCGACTCGTTCGGGAGGGCTGCGAGGCCGGCGAGCTCGCCGACGCTGAGACGACGTCGCTGCTCCAGCAGCGCGTCCTCGGCATCACGGATCAACGTGCGGGACATGGACGAAAGGTAGCGGTGCATCCCCGTCGGCGTCACACCCGCACGACGGAACTCAGCTCTCCCAGGGCGCCGGACGGTCGCGCACGAGCTGGTGACGTTCGATCACGTCGTCACGCGCCCCGGGGTCGAGTGCACCCTCGGCGACGAGTCCCTCGACGACGGCGAGCACCACGTGGGCCGCGTCGGTCTCGAAGAAGGCCCGCAACGACTCGCGTGTGTCGGAACGGCCGAATCCGTCGGTGCCGAGTGAGGTCCAGCGTCTCGGCACCCACCGGGCGATCTGGTCCGGGACCATCCTCATGAAGTCGCTCACGGCCACGACCGGTCCCGAGCTCGTGGCCAGTTGATCGGTGACCCAGGGTCGTCGCGGTGGCTGGTCGGGGTGCAGCCGGTTGTGGCGTTCCGCCTCGAGCGCGTCGCGACGCAGCTGCTGGTAGCTGGTGGCCGACCACAACTCCGTGCTGACGCCGTAGTGCTCGGACAGTTCGTCGCGAGCGGCGGTCGCAGCCAGCCAGGACGTGCCGGAGAACAGCAGTGTGGCGCCCGGCCCGTCGGTGACCGGGGCCTCGGCGTAGCGATACAGCCCTGCGAGGATGCCCTCGGTGACGCCGTCGGGCATGGGGGGCATCGCGTAGTTCTCGTTGTAGAGGGTCAGGTAGTAGAAGACGTCGTCGCCCTGTGTGGGGTCACCGTCGGGGTACATCTGCGACAGACCCTCGCGGACGATGACCGCGGTCTCGTAGGCGAACGCCGGGTCGTAGCTCCGACAGCTGGGAACGGTCGAGGCCAGCACGTGGCTGTGGCCGTCCTGGTGCTGGAGGCCCTCGCCGAGCAGGGTCGTGCGACCGGCCGTCGCTCCCAACAGGAAGCCCCGTGCGCCGGCATCGGCCGCCGCCCAGATGAGGTCGCCGACGCGTTGGAAGCCGAACATGGAATAGAAGGTGTAGAAGGGCAGCATCGGCACGCCGCGGGTTGCGTAGGAGGTTCCCGCCGCGGTCCACGACGCCATCGCTCCCGCCTCGGTGATGCCCTCCTCGAGGATCTGTCCGTCGGTGGACTCCTTGTAGGACAACAGCAGGTCGTGGTCGACCGGCTCGTAGACCTGCCCACCCGAGGCGTAGATGCCCAGCTCCTTGAACAGCGCGTCCATGCCGAAGGTACGGGCCTCGTCCGGCACGATCGGGACCACACGCGGTCCGATGCGTTCGTCGCGGCAGAGGGTGCGCAGCAGGCGCGTGAACGCCGTGGTGGTGGATGCCTCTTGTGCCCCGGACCCGCCGAGCAACTCGTCGAAGACGTCATCATCGGGCAGCTGCAGCGGCCGTCGGATCTGGACGCGTCGCGAGGGGAGCGGCCCGTCGAGGGCCCGGCGTCGGCCGAGCAGGTAGTCGGACAGCTCGGAGCCCTCGGCGGGGCGGATGTACGGGGGTCGGTCCGTCGCGAGGTCCTCGTCGGAGATGACGTCCTGGAGGTTCAGCCGGTCGCGCAGCTCTGTCAGCTGCAGTCCGCTCATCTTCTTGATCTGGTGGGTGGCGTTGCGGCCCTCGAAGCCGCTACCGAGGGTCCACCCCTTGATCGTCTTGGCCAGGATCACCGTGGGGACGCCGCGGGTCTGAACCGCTGCCCGGTAGGCGGCATAGAGCTTGTTGTAGTCGTGGCCGCCACGCGGCAGATGCCGGAGCTGGTCGTCGGAGAGGTGCTCGACCATTGCCCGCAGTCGCGGATCGGGCCCGAAGAAGTGCTCACGGATGTACCCGCCCGACTCGATCGCGTAGCGCTGGAACTCGCCGTCGACGGTCGAGTTCATCTTGTTGAGCAGCACACCGTCGACGTCGCGAGCGAGCAGCTCGTCCCAGCCGCTGCCCCACACGACCTTGATCACGTTCCACCCGTTGCCGCGGAAGATCGCCTCGAGCTCCTGGATGATCTTGCCGTTGCCGCGGACCGGCCCGTCGAGGCGCTGGAGGTTGCAGTTCACCACCCAGGTGAGGTTGTCGAGCTGTTCACGCGCTGCGAGCGAGATGGCGCCGAGGGTCTCGGGCTCGTCCACCTCGCCGTCGCCGACGAAGCACCACACCCGGCTGTCGTCGGTGTCGTCGATGTGGCGGTCCCGCAGGTAGCGGTTGTAGCGGGCCTGGTAGATCGACAGGATCGGACCGAGCCCCATGGAGACCGTGGGGTACTCCCAGAAGTCGGGCATGAGCCGTGGGTGCGGATACGACGACAGGCCGCGTCCCTGCGATGGCGGCGACGCGACCGGTGCGTCGATCTCGCGGCGGAACCGGTCGAGGTCCGCCTCCTCGAGGCGGTTCTCGAGGAACGCGCGGGCGTAGATGCCAGGCGCGGCATGCCCCTGGATGTAGACGTGGTCACCCGGTCGGCCATCCTCCTTGCCACGGAAGAAGTGGTTGAACCCGACCTCGTAGAGCGCCGCGGAGCTGGCGAAGGTCGACAGGTGACCACCGATCCCGTCCGCTGCCGCATTCGCACGCACCACCATGGCGGCGGCGTTCCAGCGGATGAACGCCCGGATGCGGCGCTCGATGTCGTAGTCGCCGGGGAACCAGGGCTCCTCCTCGGGCGGGATCGTGTTGACGTACGGAGTGGAGATCCCAGCGGGCGTCCCCACCGACAGCTCGCGCGCCCTGGCGACGAGACGCGCCATCAGGTACTGCGCCCTCGCCCCACCCCTGGCGTCGACGACGGCATCGAGCGAGTCGAGCCACTCTTCGGTCTCGTTCGGGTCGATGTCGGGCAACTGGTGCGCGAAACCGTCGATGATCATCGGTGCCTCCGGGGGTCGGGCACCGTCCAGCGTACGGCCCGGTAGCGTGCCCGGCGTGTCGGAACCCTCACAGCTGCCCGACGGGCCGGCGACAGTGGTGTACACCGACGGCGCGTGCAGGGGGAACCCCGGTCCGGGTGGGTGGGCATGGGCGGTTCCCGGCGGAGCGTGGGCGTCGGGTCACGACCCCGACACGACCAACCAGAGGATGGAGATCACCGCAGCGTTCGAAGCGGTGTCGTCGATCGAAGGTCCGGTGCACGTCGTGAGCGACTCGACGTACGTCGTCAACTGCTTCCGCGACGGCTGGTGGAAGGGCTGGATCGAACGGGGTTGGCGCAACTCCAAGAAGGAGCCGGTCGCC
>SKRR01000196.1 GCA_007118345.1 Microthrixaceae bacterium
CCCGGTACAAGGGGGCCGAAGCGGCCGAGATCCTCCGTAGGAGCCGGGCGAAGGTGCTCTTCAC
Source organism: Microthrixaceae bacterium (assembly GCA_007118345.1). Taxonomy (GTDB): domain Bacteria; phylum Actinomycetota; class Acidimicrobiia; order Acidimicrobiales; family Microtrichaceae; genus SKRR01. The sequence continues at coordinate 65 of SKRR01000196.1, forward strand.
TGTCCAGGGGTTCCTCGGCAACGACTACGTGTCGATGCTGCGTGACGCGACCCCGGGCGGCGCCGCGCTCGAGCACCTCGAGCAGATCGTGTTGCTGCGAGACACCGGGTCGGTGCCCGAGGGCGTGCTGACGATGCCGCGCCTGCTCGCCGCGGGCCGGGCCGAACACCGCGACGAGGCCCGCCGGCGTGAGTCGATGCTGCGCCCGGACGACACCTCGGACCTGCTCTTCACCTCGGGTACCACCGGGCACCCCAAGGGCGTGGTGATGACCCACGGGCAGTCCTTGCGCGCGTTCGCCGACTGGGCCGACATCGTGGGGCTCCGTGCCGGGGACCGGTACCTCTGCATCAACCCGTTCTTCCACACGTTCGGGTACAAGGCGGGCATCCTCGCGTCCCTGATGTCGGGCGCCACCTTGGTCCCCCTCGCCACGTTCGACCTCGACGAGGTGGTCGACACCATCGAGGCCGAGCGGATCTCGATGATCCCGGGGCCACCGACGATCTACCAGGCGCTGCTGAACCATCCCGGGGTGACCCCGGAGCGAACCGGTTCGCTCCGGCTCGCCGTGACCGGCGCCGCCGCGGTGCCGGTCGAGCTCGTCGAGCGGATGCGCGACGAGCTCGGTTTCGAGACGGTGGTGACCGCGTACGGACTCACCGAGTCGTGCGGCATCGCGACCGTGTGCCGTCACGACGACGACCCCTGGACCATCGCGACGACGTCGGGTCGCGCGATCCCCGGTGTCGAGGTGGAGATCCTCGACGATGCCGGAACGATCCTGCCACCCGAGGAGCCCGGCGAGGTCGTGGTCCGCGGCTACACGGTCATGCGCGGGTACTTCGAGGCACCCGAGCAGACCGCCGAGGTGATCGACGGCGCCGGGTGGTTGCACACCGGTGACATCGGCGTGCTCGACGAACGCGGGTACCTGCGCATCACCGACCGCAAGAAGGACATGTTCATCGTCGGCGGTTTCAACGCCTATCCCGCCGAGATCGAGCGGGTGCTGCTCACCCGACCCGAGGTCGCGCAGGCCGCTGTGGTGGGGGTGCCCGACGACCGGCTCGGCGAGGTCGGCCATGCGTTCGTCGTGCCGGCCGTCGGTGAGCAGGTCGACGTGGTCGCGCTGGGGGAGTTCGCCCGCCGGGAGCTCGCGAACTTCAAGGTGCCGCGTTCGATCGAGGTGGTCGACGCCCTGCCGCTCAACGCGAGCGGCAAGGTGCTCAAGTACGAGCTGCGGCAGCGTGCGATGGACGAGAACGGCCCCGACGGGCCCACAGGAGGAACCACATGAAGTTCGCCCAGGGCATGATCGGGGCCGACCCGCGCGACTGGCCACACCTCGCTGCAGTCGCGGAGGAGGTCGGGTTCGATTCGGTCGCCGTGTCCGACCACGTCGTGTACCCCTCGTACCTGTCCTCGGAGTACCCCTACACACCCGACGGCACCCCGCTGTTCAGCCCCGACGAGGACTGGCCCGACCCGTGGGTGGCCATCGGCGCGATGGCGGCGGTCACCAGCCGTCTCCGGTTCGTCACCAACGTCTACGTGCTGCCGCTGCGCAATCCGTTCGTGGTCGCGAAGGCCGTCGGGACCGCAGCATTCCTCTCGCGCGGCCGGGTGGGCCTCGGCATCGGTGCCGGGTGGATGGCCGAGGAGTTCGAGCTGCTCGAGCAGCCCTTCGCCAAGCGCGGACGTCGGATGGACGAGATGCTCGAGGTCATCCGTGGACTGTGGGCCGGCGGGATGTTCGAGCACCACGGCGAGTTCTACGACTTCGATGCGGTCGAGATGCGCCCGGTGCCGGCCGAGCCGGTGCCCGTGTACGTGGGCGGCCACTCCGACGTCGCCTTCCGGCGTGCCGCCCGGGTCGGCGACGGGTGGCTGGGGGTGCACTACTCGGTCGACGAGCTCCTCGGTCACTGCTCACGCCTGCAGCAGGTGCGGGAGGACGCCGGCACCGCCGACCGACCGTTCGAGATCATCGCCTCGCCGATCGCCGTGCCCGACGCCGATCTGATCGAACAGCTCGGCTCGGTCGGGGTCACCACCATCCTCACCTCGGCCTGGATGGCCCGGGGCGAGATGGCACCGCGACGCGACCGCGCCGAGGAGCTGCTGCGCACCTACGCCGAGCGGTTCATCGCCTGAGTCGTCCCCGCCACCTCACCGCCGTCCGTCCCGCCACGAGGGGTGCGAGGATGAGGTCGTGACCGACCCCGTCCCGCTGGAGCGAGGGCCCGTTCGCCGGGCGGTGGACGAGGTGCGGACCGCACGTGGGCGCGACGTCCCCAACTCGCGACCGCTCCCGTCGTGGGTCCGGCGGTTCGCCTGGGTCCTCGACGACGCCTTCCCGGTCCCCGGCCTGCCGGGTCGCCGTGTGGGCGTCGACGGGCTGATCGCCATCGTGCCCGTGGCGGGCGACCTGGCCGGGATCGTGCTCGCGATGGTCGTGGTCGTGGTCGGGATCGCCTCGGGGGTGAGCATCCCGACGGTGCTGCGCATGATGCTCAACATCGGCATCGAGGCGCTCGTGGGGCTGGTGCCGTTCCTCGGCACGGTGTTCAACATGGCGTGGAAGGCCAACAACAAGAACGTGGCGCTGATCGAAGCGGACCTCGCCGATCGGCGGCGCACCCGGCGGTCGAGCGTCAGGGTGCTGGTGCTCGTCGCGGCGGCGCTGCTCCTGGCCCTGGTCATGCTGCTCGTCGCTGCGATCGCCGGGGTCCTGGTGCTCATCTGGGTGATCACCCGGTTGTTCTAGACGGGTGGTTCCTCACCGGCGCAGTCGTTCCCGCAGGCCGACCACACGTGAGGAGCTCCGACGACGGTCTCCCACAGGATCGACCGAGGTCCACCGGAGCCGACCTCGCGGCCGGCGCGGCCGATAGCGTCCGGCCGGTGACACCGGATCCATCGACGAGCCAGGCATCGACGAGCCAGACCTCACCGAGCCATGCATCACCGAGCCAGGCGGCGGCGACCGACGACACGAGGGCCGTCGACGGCCGGGTGCCCGGACGGCGGGGCATGGCCACCCGTGAACGCCTCCTGGAGCACACCAGCCACCTGCTGACCACCACCCGCTACCGCGACCTGAAGGTCGTGGACATCGCTCGTGAGGCCGGTACCTCACCCGCGACCTTCTACCAGTACTTCCCCGACGCCGAGTCCGCCGTGCTGGCCCTGGCCGACCGCCTCGTCGGCGAGGGAGGCGAGCGCCTCACGACCCCGTTGCGCGAGGCGACCTGGGAGGGTCGGGACGCCTTCGAGGCATGTGGCGCGATCGCCGGGATCCTGGTGCTCATCTGGTTCATCACCCGGTTGTTCTAGGAGAAGTGCTGCTCCACCGGTGCGGCCGCCGTGCACCGGAGTCGACCTCGCGGCCGGCGCGGCCGATAGCGTCCGGCCGGTGACACCGGATCCATCGACGAGCCAGGCATCGA
>SKRR01000354.1 GCA_007118345.1 Microthrixaceae bacterium
AGATCCTCGGCCATGTCAGCCCGCAGCCCGGCAATCTCCGCAGCGAGTTCCGCCTTGCTGGCGGCGAGATCCGCCTTCGTGGCCACATCGGCCCAACCGGCTGGTGGGATCAAGTTCATGAGCGTGTCGGCAGATGCCGCTCCCAACTGAGACTTCAGGACTTCGTACAGATGATGCCGCTCGGCGTCGGTCACCGCCATAACGGAAACCTCCTCGGACTGTTGTGAGTGGACCGGGGATGCCCCGACGGCATCGACGCAACGAACGAACGTTGTCCCACCAACGCTACTCCAGGGGTGCGCGCCCCCGACGAGCACGGCCGGACGAGAGGTGCCACCATCGATTTCGGCTGCAGATCTTCGCGGATGTGAGAAGCCCTGCAGCCGAGATCATCCGAGCACACCCACGCCGCAACCCGGGCGCGACGAACAGCGTGGCCAGGGGCCGTGACAGCGTGTCCTCTCGCCGGAGGTGATCCCGAACTCGGCGTACCATCCAGCAATGAGCGCCGTCAGCGAGCCGACCGAGCGACACCCACATCCAGCAGATCACCCACATGCCCGACATCCACGAACGGGCTGGAGGTCCAGGTGGGCCGCCATCGGTGCCGCTGTCGCGGTCACCCTCGGTGCGGGCAGCATCGCCCTCGTCGACGCCACCAGCTCACCAGAGTCCGTGTTCGTGGCCGTCACCCCCGAACGAGTCCTCGACACCCGCACCGGCATCGGCCTCACCGGCCCACTCGTCTCCCCCGACCCACGCGACCTCCAGATCACCGGAGCCGTCCCCACCCCCAACGGCACCCGCACCGTCGTTCCCGACGGCGCCACCGGCGTCGTCCTCAACGTCACCGTCGTCGAACCCCAAGCCGACGGCTTCGTCTCGGTCCGACCCACCGGCACCCCCGGCGCACCCACCACCAGCAACCTCAACTTCACCGCCGGCACCACCATCCCCAACGCCGTCACCGTCGCCCTCCCGACATCCGGACAGATCGAACTCACCTACGACGCCTTCGCAACCGCCGGCCCGACCACCAACATGCTCATCGACATCACCGGCTACTACACCACGGCCGCCACCACCGGCACCGGCGAAGCCGGACCAGCCGGACCACCCGGACCCCAAGGCGACCCCGGCCCCACGGGAGCCACCGGGCCCGTCGGCCCTACCGGACCCCAGGGCCCCAAGGGAGACACCGGCGACCCCGGCACACCCGGCGCACCCGCCGTCGACCCCGCCAACATCCGCTGGGTCGCCACCAGCGGTGACAACACCCACCCCACCCTGTCGGCGGCCCTCGCCACCATCACCGACAACTCGGCGTCCAACCCCTACCTCGTCAGGATCGCCCCCGGCACCTACACCGAAACCGGACCCATCGAACTGAAGGACTTCGTCGACATCGAGGGCTCCGGTCAGGCCGTCACCACCCTCACCTGCGCCTGCGGCGGCAACTCCATCCCGAGCGGCTTCATCACGGCCGGCAACATCAACGCCGAGATCCGCCACCTCACCATCCACAACACCGGCGGGAACAACTGGGCCGCGGCGATCTCCACCGACGGCGTCACCGACGGGAGCTTCTCCATCCTCCACGTCACCGCCACCACCACCGGCGCCTCGGCCGTCAGCTACGGCATCTACAACACGGCGTCGTCTCCCTCGATGCGCAACCTCGACATCAGCAGCACCGGCACGTCGAACACGTTCGGCATCATCAACCAGGACGCGTCCGCCCCCACCATCACCGACGTCGCCACGACGGCGTCCGGCGGCTTTCAACAGAACATTGCGATCTCGAACATGGACTCGTCGCCGGTGATCAACAACCTGACGGCGACGGCAACCGGCGGAAACGAGGCCCGAGGCGTCCAGAACTCCGCGTCCTCGAACCCGACGATGAGGAACGTGGTCGCGATCGCCCAGGACGCCGGGACCACTGCCTTCGGGGTGCTGAACCTGAGCTCCGCACCCACGATGATCGACGTCACGGCGACGGCGCTCGGTCCGAGCAGCGGGGCGAACTGGGGGATCGCCAACTCCGCGTCGCCGGCCACGATGAGCAACATCACCGCACGTGCCGAAGGGGCAGCCACCGCCAACGTGGCGATCACCAGCGAGGGTGCGTCTCCGACGATGACGAACGTGTCGGCCACCGCGATCGGGGGCAACAACGCCCGAGCCATCCAGAACGTCAACTCGTCATCGACGATGAACAGCATCACCGCACTCGCCGAAGGTGGAACTGCCAACACGGCGATTCTCAACGAGGGCCATTCACCGTCCATGACGAACGTGGCGGCCACTGCGATCGGAGGGGTCAACGCCTGGGGCATGAACAACGCCGGCGCGTCACCGACGATCAGCAACAGCGACATCCGTGCGTCGGGCGGAACGACGGCCAGCCACGCAGTCCTCAACTCGGACAGCGCGGAACCCCGCATTCGAGGTTCACGGCTCAGCGGCTCCACCCTGGCGGTCCTCAACAACCCTGGCACCTCGGCCCGGATCGCCGACTCCACGGTGATCGGCTCGGTCGACGGCGCGGGATTCACCTGCATCGGCGCCCACGACGAGGACTACGAAGCCCTCGGCGAGCAGTGCCAGCCGATCTGACCACGGCACACACCCCTTCTCGGTGACGCCCGACGTACGGTTCGTCGATGAGCCCCGCCGCCGATCAGGTCGACCCGGACACCAACGACACCAGCAACCCACCCCGAACCCGCCGCCGCCACGCGAGCACCGGACACGCACGCCGCGGATGGCGTTCGCGTTGGGCCGCCATCGGCGCCGCCGTCGCCGAGATCCGGCATCTCACCGTCCGCAACACGGGCGGCCCCGGTGAGCACGCCGCGGCGATCGCCACCAACGGCGTGCAGGACGGCAACGTCTCGATCCTCCACGTCACCGCGGTCGCCGGCGGGAGCGACCGGAACTACGGCGTGCTCGACATCGGATCGGCGCTCACTGGCGAGGGCACGCACCTACGCCTGTGTCGGCGCCCGCACCCGAGACTTCCAGGCGCTCGGAGCGGCCTGCCAACCGCTGCCCTGACCACCAGACGTGTCACCGTCCTGACGAGCTGAACGTCAGCGCAGGACGGCGAACAGCACCGCGACGGCAGTGATGACCCCGGCCTGGCTCGCGAAGAGCCACGTCCCGAACGTGCGCAGCAGGTCGGCACGCACCGACGCGAGGTCCTCGGCCATGTCAGCCCGCAACCCGGCGATCTCGGTCCGCACCTCGGCGAACCCAGCCGTCATCTCACCGCGCAACCCGGCGATCTCCGCGGAGAGATCCGCCTTGGTCGCGGCGAGATCGGCCTTGGTGGCCACATCGGCCCGACCGGCAGGTGGGATCAAGTTCATGAGCGTGTCGGCAGATGCCGCTCCGAGATGGGTCTTCAGGGCTTCGTACAGATGATGCCGCTCCGGGTCGGTCACCGCCATGACGGAACCTCCTCGGACAGTGATGACCGAACCCGGATGCCCCGACGGCATCGAC
>SKRR01000147.1 GCA_007118345.1 Microthrixaceae bacterium
CGCCGCGGCGGGCCGCCCGCCACTGCTGCTGCACCTGTGGTCCCTCGCGATCGAGGAGCAGTTCTACGTGGTGTTCCCTCCGCTGTTCGCCCTGGCGATGGTGCGGTTCGGCCACCGGACCACCCGGCGGATCGCACTGGGGCTGGCGCTCGCGTCGGCACTGTGGATGGCGATCCTCTACGACCCCGGCGTCGACACCTCCAGGGTCTACTTCGGCACCGACACCCGGGCCTCGGGGCTGCTGCTCGGTGTGGTGCTCGCCATGGTGTGGAGGCCCTGGCGGTCGTCGCTCGCCGCCGCGAGGGCCGCCGGCCCCGCCATGGACGCGACCGGCGTCGTCGCGCTGCTGGTCCTCGGATGGTTCTTCGTCCGGGTCAACGCCTTCGACGCGTTCGTGTACCGCGGCGGGTTCCTGTTGCTCGGCGTCGTCACGATCGTGCTGATGGCGGTCCTCATCCACCCCGCCGCGAAGCTGTCGCGGGTCATGGCCTGGGCACCGCTGGTCTGGGTGGGGGTGCGCTCGTACTCGCTGTACCTGTGGCACTGGCCGATCTTCGTGGTGACGCGACCCGGACTCGACGTGCCCCTCACGGGGCTGCCGTTGTTCGTGCTGCGGATGGTGCTGACCTTCGGTGCCGCAGAGCTCTCCTACCGCTACGTCGAGACGCCGCTGCGCAACGGTGCACTCGGGGCCTGGTGGACCGACGTGCGGACCAGCTCCGGCGAACGTCGACTGGCGCTGCAGCGCCGGGGCCTCGCCGTCGGCGCAGCGGCGACGGTGCTGGTCCTGGTGTTGGGGGTGGGCCTGCACGCCGCCGCGTCGGACCCCGCTCGCGACGAGTTGGAGCTGGCGGCTGCAGGCCTCGACCTGGACGAGCTCGAGGAGCTCGGCATCACCTCGGAAGTCGACGAGGACCCCTCGGCACCGGTCACCACCGTCCCACCGGCCACCGAACCCGGTGGCCCCGACCCCGCTACCACCTCCGCCGGGACCGTCCCGACGGGCCCACCGCCCGACGAGGAAGGGGTGGCACCCACCACCGCTCCGGCGCCGGTCGGCGAGGTCGTGGCGGTCGGTGATTCGGTCATGCTGGGAGCCCAGTCGGCGATGGTCGAGGCCATTCCCGGCATCCGGGTCGACGCGAAGGTGGCGCGACAGTTCGACAGCGTGCTGTCGGTCGTGCAGTGGTACCTGTCAGAGGGTCTCGTGCCCGGCCCGCTCGTGGTGCACGCCGGCACCAACGGGACGTTCACCGACGACGACCTCGACCGGCTCATGGACGCAGCGGGTGACCGGCGGGTGCTGCTCGTGAACGCGAGCGTGGCCCGCCAGTGGGAGGGGCTGGTCAACGAACGGATGGCCGCCGCCGCGCAGCGTCACCCGAACGCCGTGCTCGTCGACTGGCACGGCCGGGCAGCGTCACACCCCGAGTGGTTCGCCGGCGACGGTGCCCACCTCACCCCCGTCGGATCCGTTGCCTTCGCCGAGCTCATACGTTCCAGCCTCTGATCGGCGAACCCGTGACGGATCAGGTCCCCGGGTGGGGCATGATGCCGGCGGTAGGTTGTCCACACGCCGGGCGAGTCCGGCGACGGTCGAGGAGTGGGAAGCACGTGAGCATCATCGAGGGCGTCATCGGCCGGGAGATCTTGGACTCGCGGGGGAATCCGACCGTTGAGGTCGAGGTCGAACTCGACAGCGGGGCCGTCGGACGGGCCGCGGTGCCGTCCGGCGCCTCCACCGGCGCCTTCGAGGCCGTCGAGCTGCGCGACGACGACGAGACCCGTTACCTGGGCAAGGGCGTGACCGACGCCGTCGGGCACGTGAACGGTGAGATCGCCGATGCCATCGTCGGTCTCGACGCGGTCGACCAGCGTGACCTCGACCGGATCCTCGCCGACATCGACGGGACCGACAACAAGGCCCGGCTCGGCGCCAACGCGATCCTCGGCGTCTCGCTCGCCGCCGCCGCCGGGGTGGCCGACGAGCTCGACCTGCCTCTGTTCCGCTACGTCGGCGGCTCCAACGCCTGTGTGCTGCCCGTGCCGATGATGAACGTCATCAACGGCGGCGAGCACGCCGACAACAACGTCGATGTGCAGGAGTTCATGTTCATGCCCGTTGGGGCGGCGTCGTTCTCCGAGGCGCTGCGTTGGGGTGTCGAGTGCTACCACACCCTCAAGAAGGTGCTGCACGAGCGGGGCCTGTCCACCGCCATCGGCGACGAGGGCGGCTTCGCGCCCAACCTGGGTTCGAACGAGGAAGCCGTCTCGCTGCTCGTCGAGGCCATCGAACGGGCCGGACGAACGCCCGGCGACGAGATCGCCCTGGCGCTCGATGCCGCCGCGTCGGAGTTCTTCAGCGACGGCACCTACACGCTCGCAGGTGAGGGTCGATCGCTCAGCTCGTCCGAGATGGTCGACTACCTCGTCGACCTGTGCGACCGCTACCCGATCGTGTCGGTCGAGGACGGCATGGATGAGGACGATTGGGACGGCTGGGCCGAGCTGACCGCCAAACTGGGTGGGCGGGTCCAGCTGGTGGGCGACGACCTGTTCGTGACCAACAGCGAGCGCCTCGCCCGGGGCATCACCGACGGGGTCGGCAACTCGATCCTCATCAAGGTGAACCAGATCGGGTCGCTCACCGAGACCCTCGACGCGGTCGAGCTCGCCACCCGCAACGGCTACACCTCGGTCATGTCGCACCGGTCGGGCGAGACCGAGGACGTCACGATCGCCGACCTCGCCGTGGCGACCAACTGCGGGCAGATCAAGACCGGCGCGCCCGCCCGCTCGGACCGCGTGGCGAAGTACAACCAGCTGCTGCGCATCGAGGACCAGCTCGGCGAAGCAGCCGTGTTCCGTGGCGCAGCAGCGCTCGCACCGCTCGGCGGTGGCGCCTGAGATGGCGGCCACACCGCGCCGCGGGCGCCGCGGGCGCCGTGCGCCACGTCGGGCGTTGCTGGTCGTCGCGTCCCTGCTGACCGTCGCAGGAGCGTTGCTCGCCGTGCCGGCACAGGGGTACCTCGAACAGCGCAGCGAAGTGGCGTCGCGAACTGCGGAGCTCGAGGAGCTGGAGCGGACCAACGAGGAGCTGCGCGTCCAGCTGGAGCGCCTCGATGATCCCGTCGAGATCGAGCGTGTGGCACGGCGTGATCACGGCCTGGTGGCACCGGGCGAGGAGTCCTACAGCATCCTGCCGCCTGCCACGGCCGGCGTGGTGCTGCCGCGGGGGTGGCCCTTCGACCGGCTGGCCGCGCCGCTCGAGTCGGCGACCACCGGTGGTGGTTGATCCCGTCCGCGGGCCGGTCGGCGAACGCGATGCCGACCACCGTGACGTCGCGGCGGTCCGCACGCTCCTCGGCCGGGAGCCCCGCGGACGGTTCCACGTGGTCGTGCGCGACGCAGCGGGGGAACCGGTCGTGATCCGCAACGCCCCCCTGCTCGACGACGGCACCCCGATGCCCACGCGATTCTGGCTCGTCGACGCGGACATCAA
>SKRR01000134.1 GCA_007118345.1 Microthrixaceae bacterium
GACCTTCGTTGCGGAGCTGCAGCTCGGTCGCGCCGACCGAGCCGACCTGCGGATGCGAGAACACCGCGTGGGGCACCACTCGCTGATCGATGTGTCGCCGGTCCCCGGGGTGCAGCAGGTTGTGGGAGACCACCCGGGCCTCCTGGTTCGCCAGGTGCTTGAGCTGCAACGGGTTTCGGATGTCGCCCAGGGCCCAGACGCCGGGCGCGTCGGTCTCCAGCGTGTCGTCGGTGAGCACGTACCCGTCGGCATCGGTCGCCACCCCGGCGAGATCGACACGCAGCTGGTCGGAGTTGGGGTCACGGCCGGTGGTGACCAGCAGCGCGTCGCCGTCGATCGACGTGCAGTGTCGGTGACCCGGCAGCTGCACCGGCTCGTCGGCCTGGTCGACCTCGAGATGGAAGGTGGCGCCGTCGTGGCGGACCGACGTGGGCGTCGCGTGGAAGTACAGGTCGACCCGTCTGGCGAACTCCTCGCTGAACCGGGCCGACACCTCGGGGTCCTCGTGGCGCAGGAGGCGGTCGCCGCGGTGCAACACCGAGACGCGACTGCCGAGGGAGGCGACGACGTGACCCAGCTCGGCGGCGATGAACCCGCCACCCAGGATGATCAGGTGCTCCGGCAGCCGGTCGATGCGCATGAAGGTCTCCGAGGTGTGGAACGGGACCTCTGCCAGACCCGGGAGCTCCGGCAGGCGCGGACGGGCGCCGGCAGCCAGCACGATCCGGTCGGCGGTGAGCTCGACCCGATTCCCGTCGGCGAGGTCGACCCGCAGCGTGCGCTCACCCGTGAAGGCCGCGTCGCCGTGGAACACCTGCACATGCTCCTGTCGCTCGCGATACTCGGTGCCGCCCTCGACGATGGGGTCGATCCGGGCGAACACCCGGTCGCGGATCGAGGGCCAGTCACCGCCGCGTGCGATGACGTCGACGCCGAGATGCTCCCGGGCCTCCTCGGCCTCGACGACACGATCCGCGGGCAGCACGAACATCTTCGACGGGATGCACCCGGTGTTGAGGCAGGTTCCACCGAAGGCATCGCGCTCGACCATCGCGACGTCCCACGAGTCGAACTCGGGGGTCAGCACGGAGTTCCCGCTTCCGGCACCGACGATGATCAGATCGAAGTGGGGCATCGTTCGAGGCTACGTCCGGCTCGGGCACCGAGCGTCCACGGGCACGGTCTCGGAACGCCGTCCTCTCGCTCGGCGCTGCCCGGCAAACCGGGGGGATCGCACTCGCGCGAGAACGCGTTACAGTTTCGCCGTTCGTCCGACCCGGGGGGCCAGGTGCAGATCGCCTACACGCAGGACCAGGAAGCGTTGCGCGACGAGTTGCGCGCCTACTACGACGAGTTGCTCACCGAGGACGTCCGCGAGGCGCTGCACCAAGAAGTCGGGTGTGGGCCGGTGACCCGCAGGATGGTCAAGCAGATGGCGGCCGACGGCTGGCTCGGCATCGGCTGGCCGACCGAGTACGGAGGACAGGGTCGCAGCCAGATCGAGCAGTTCATCTTCTTCGACGAGTCGATGCGCTCCGGGGCGCCGGTCCCGATGTTGACGATCAACACCGTCGGGCCGACGATCATGGAGTACGGCACCGACGCGCAGAAGGAGTTCTTCCTGCCGAAGATCCTCGCCGGGGATCTGCACTTCTGCATCGGCTACTCCGAACCCGAGGCGGGCACTGATCTGGCGGCGTTGCGGACCAGGGCGGTTCGCGACGGCGACGAGTACGTCGTCAACGGTCAGAAGATGTGGACCAGCCTGGCGTCGGACGCCGACTACTGTTGGCTCGCGGTGCGCACCGACCCCGAGGCACCGAAGCACAAGGGCATCTCGATGCTCATCGTCGACATGAAGTCGCCGGGGATCACCATCGACCCGCTCCACCTGCTCTCCAGCCACGACATCAACGCGACCTTCTACGACGACGTCCGGGTGCCGGCCGGGAACCTCGTCGGTGGCGAGAACAACGGCTGGGGCCTGATCATGAACCAGCTGAACCACGAGCGGGTGACGTTGTGCTCCTCCGGCCTGTTGGAGCAGAGCTACCTCGAGGTCCGGCGCTGGGCGCAACAGCACAGCGAGGCCGACGGTGGCCGGCCGGTCGACCACGAGTGGGTGCGGTTGAACCTGGCGAAGGTGCACGCGGGCCTGGAGTTCCTGCGGCTGATCAACTGGAAGGTCGCCTGGACCGCCACCCACGCCCCGCTCGATGTCGCCGATGCGTCGACCATCAAGGTCTTCGGCACCGAGTTCTACCTCGAGGCCTTCCGGTTGTTGATGGAGGTGATCGGCCCGCGCGCCTACCTCGAGCGTGAGTCGGTCGGCTCGGTGCTCAAGGGGCGGCTCGAGACGAACTACCGCAGCCTGTTGATCCTGACCTTCGGTGGCGGGACGAACGAGATCCAGCGCGACCTCATCGGGATGTTCGGCCTCGGCCTTCCCCGGGCCCTGCGCAGCTGACCCCGACGACGACCAGAGCACGAAGGAGCACCGGACCCATGGACTTCAGTCGCAGTGACGAGCAAGAGGCGATCGCCGACCTGGCGGGGCAGGTGATCGGCGACGCCTCGACCCACGAGCGTCTCCGGGCGCTCGAGACCGGCGACGGCCCACGCTTCGACCGCGATCTGTGGGCTGCGCTGGCCGGCACCGGTGTGCTGGGCGTCAACATCCCCGAGGCGCACGGTGGCGCCGGGCTCGACCTGGTCGCGCTCGGCGGAGTGCTCGAGCACGCCGGCCGCTGCGCCGCCGCGGTGCCGTTGTGGGAGACCCTCGGACTCGGGGTCGCACCGATCGTCTCGACCGCCCCCGACGAGCTCGCCGGCGACGTGCTGGCAGCAGTCGCCGGGGGCGAGATGGTGCTGACCGCCGCGTGGCACGAGGACGGCGGGGAGCCACTGCGCCCGACGACCGTCGCGGAGCGCGGCAGCGAGGGCGGCTGGCAGTTGACCGGTTCCAAGAGCTGCGTCCCCGCAGGCGCCATCGCGGACGCCTTCGTGGTCCCGGCGGCGATCGAGAACGGTTCGGTGGGGCTCTTCCTGGTTCGTCGCGACGCCGGCGGCGTCGGTGTGGAGCCGCTCGTCACCACCGCCGGCGATCCTCAGGCGGCGGTGTTGTTCGCGATGTCGCCGGGCGCGTTGATCGGGGAGGGGTACGACACACTCACCGACGCGCTCGACGTGGCGATCGCGACCCAGTGTGCCCTCGCGACGGGAGTGGTGGCCGAGGCGCTCCGCCTCACGGCCGAGTACGCCAAGGACCGCAAGCAGTTCGACGTGCCGATCGCGTCGTTCCAGGCAGTCGCGCACCGAGCCGCCGATGCGTTCGTCGACACCGAGGCCATTCGGCTGACGTCGCTGCAGGCCCTGTGGCGGCTCTCTGTCGGGATGCCGGCATCGGCCGAGGTGGCCTCGGCGAAGTACTGGGTGGCGCAGGCCGGCCAACGTGTGGTGCACACCGGCCAGCACCTCCACGGCGGCGTGGGTGTCGATCGCGACTACCCGTTGCACCGCTACTTCCTGGCGGCCAAGGAGCTCGAGCTGCAACTGGGTGGCGCCACACGCCAGCTGCTGCGGCTGGGGGACCAGATCGCCAACGAGCTGGTCTGATCCGAGCGGCGTCAGGAGCGTTCGAGCAGACGGTCGAGCGATGCGACGTCCACGGTGGTGTCGGTGAGCAGTCGGCGTTCGGCGCTGAGCCGACCGCCGTCGGGCGGTTCGAGCACGGCATGGTGCGGAAGGCCCTTGCTCGTCGCGAGGTAGTAGGCGTGGGGGAGGAGCTCCCGCCCCGGGACGAGCTCGATGACGGTCGCGCGACGGCTGAACAGCACGTCGGCGAGACCGCTGCCCGTCACACCGATGACCACACGTGCGTCGCGGAAGGTCATGAGGCGCTCGTCGAGGTCCATCACGGACGGATCCACCGACTCGACCCGGTGGCGCCGCAGGACACGGTCGAGCTCGTCGCGGTTGCGCACCCGCGGGGCGCGCGTGGCCGTGTCGATGAACAGCCGTTGGGGCAGCGATCCAGCCGACGGGGTGCTCAGACCCGCGACGTACCGGTCGATCCAGCGGCGGTACCAGGTGGGTACGGCTCCCGCCATCGGCCGAGTGACGTATCCCGGCAGAACCACCCGCGCGGCCCGCACCGCCCGATCGGGATCCACCTCGACCACCTCGACGCGCCGCTCGAGCAGCTGATCGAGCAGACGGGCGGCGAGCGGCGAGCGGCGACCCGGGTGGAGCAGGCGCACCGGACCGATCCGACCCACCGCCGGTTGGGCGAGCAGGGCGGCACGAGGGAGCTCGTCGACGAGCAGGTGGTAGTCGGCGGCTCGTGGCAGTGCCTCGGCCAGCTGGAGCCGAGCGTCGGCCCAGGGTGAGCGGTAGACCGCCACGGTGCCGTCGATCTCGACGGCGTCGGCACCGGATGCCGTCACCCGGCCGACCATGTCGGACGTGAGCGATTCCGCCACGATGCGGCCGTGCCGGTCGAGGACCGTTGCCGCGCCGGCACCGACGACGACGTCGCGCAGCACGACGACCTTCGGCGCCGGCAGCGCCAGCGCAGCGGTGCCCAAGCCGAGGTGTCTGGCCGATGGGGCGATCGGCAGCTGCTCGATCCCCGGGCACGGCACGGTTTCGTTGCCGCCGAGGTGGATCGTCTCGGTGGGGCCGACCACCGCCGCCGGAACGGTTCGGGTTCGTAGTGGCGACGGGGACCGGCGTCGGCCCAGCAGCTGCGCGACGGTTGGCCAACGTCGGCGGCCCGACGGCGTACTGGGGGCGTGCTCTGATCGTCGCAACGGACCCTCCCACGGTCTCGTCAATGAATCGTAATGACTCCGTAGGACGGTGACGACGTGGATGCCCCGGTGTGCCACCGCGGCCGCTGCCTCAGCGGTTCCGCGGGAGGTCCGCACCGTCACGGCGGCGGAGCCGCCGCACGGTCGTGGCGGACCGCACGCCGCGGTCGACGATGCCACGCCGCAGCCTCGTGAGGATCCCCACCAGGGCGCTCGCTGCCATCACGATGAGCCCGGCGGCGGCGAGGATGACGACCACCAGCTCGGTCCCGCTGAACACCGCGTCGACCCTAGCGGGCCCCGTCGCACCGCTCGGCGCCGACCGCCGGAAAGGTACATTATGTCACCTCGACCTCGAGTGCTGTCCGGCCGGGGCGGCCGGAGTCGGCTGTCAGCGGAGGGCCTCGTCGAGGCGTGCCACCAGGTCGGCTCCGTCGATCACCATCTCGTCAGCGACGTCCCGCCGGAGCTCGTCGAGGACGCCCTTGACCCGGTCGAGTGCGTCCTCGTGCTCCGCCAGGACGGCCGACAGCTGGCGGTACCGCTGGCTGACCCACTCCTGGTCGCCCTCGCTGGTTCGGCGTTCGTACGCACGCTGGCGGCAGCTGCGCCGGCAGTACCGCTGCGGGCGACCGGGACCGGCAGCGAGCCGGAACGTCCGACCGCAATGACCGCAACTCGAGGTCCGCTCCTCCACCATCACCCGAGCATAACGTCACTGTGACGCTATGCCGGAGGATCCCCCGGCGCGTCGACGCCGGGCTGATGACCCTGCCAGCTTCCTGGTGGGCCGAACGGCCCGGTCGGCTCAGGTCCTTTACATCATCTCGCCGAAGGTGTCTCATGGACCCAGCGACCGGGGTCGTGGCCCCGGTCGTTTCGCCGACAACCGAGGAGGTGCCGATGTCAACTCGTCATCGTGCCCGACAGACCGGACCGAGTTCAGCGCTCCCAGAGGAGCGGGACCGAAGGAAGGCGGAGCACCGCAAGGTGCGCAGGACGGTGAACCAGTCGCTGCACCTTGCGACCGTCGGGGAACAGGATCCCGAGGACCTGGTGCTCGAGACCCCGCATCCGACCCACGGGTACACCGACGAGCACGACCCACCGGTCCCCCACACCACCAGCGACCCCCGACGCCGCGTGCGTCACTGGAAGCAGACGTTCTGGAAGCGCCGGACCCTCAATCGGCGTCGCAAGGCGCTGGCCTACGAATCGACCCTCCGACAGGCCTGACCCACAGCGTCGAGCGCCGTCCCGTCGACGGGCGCTCCGGGAACGGTGCCGGTGTCCCCCTCCGCGGCGGGCCACCGGCACCGTTCGCGTCGGCGCGACAATCGCGTGGGCGTCGGGAGGGTCCGGCCCGTGTCGTGAACGCCACCCGTCGCCCCGACGTCGTTCGATATCGTTCGCGCCATGACCGACCTCACCCCTGCACTTCTCGATGGCGAGGACGTCACCACCGACGAGGTCCTCGAGGTTCGTTCGCCCTACGACGGCACGGTCGTCGGCGCGGTGCCCGTCGGATCGGCAGCGTTGCTCGACCGTGCCGTGGCCGTGGCGGTCGCACGCCACCGCGCCGGCCCCCTGCCGGCGCACGAACGTGCCGCGGTGCTCGATCGAGCGGCCCGGCTCCTGATGGAGCGACTCGACGAGTTCGCACGTTCGATCACCGCCGAGTCGGCGAAGCCGCTCAGCACCGCGCGCACCGAGGCGACGCGCGCGCTTGACACCCTCCGGTTCTCCGCGGCGGCGGCCCGGACCGTCACCGGAGAGATGGTGGCCATGGACGCCAGCGAGAACGGAGTCGGCAAGGTCGGCTACGTCATGCGGGTGCCGATCGGCGTGGTCGCCGCCATCTCTCCGTTCAACTTCCCCCTGAACCTGGTGTGCCACAAGATCGCTCCCGCGGTCGCCGCCGGGTGTCCGGTCGTGCTCAAGCCGGCATCCAGCACTCCCCTGACCGCGCTGCGCATCGCTCGGCTGTTCGAAGAGGCCGGCCTGCCACCCGGCTGGCTGAACGTCATTCCGGCGAGCGGCAAGGTGGCCAGCCACCTCGTCACGCACGAGGACGTCGCGATGATCACCTTCACCGGCTCTCCGGAGGTCGGCTGGGACATCCGGGCCAACGCTCCCCGCAAGCGCGTCGGGTTGGAGCTCGGCAACAACGCCCCGGTGATCATCCAGCCCGACGCCGACCTGGAACGTGCCGCGGAGCGCATCGTGGCCGGCGGGTACGGGTTCGCGGGACAGTCCTGCATCTCGGTCCAGCGCGTCTACGCACACCGCAGCATCAAGGAGCAGCTCCGCGAGCTGTTGGCCGAGAAGGTCGACGAGCTCGTCGTCGGCGACCCGATGGATCCCGACACCGACGTGAGCGCGCTCATCTCCACGGGCGAGACCGACCGCGTCGCGGGATGGATCGACGAGGCGCTCGACGAGGGAGCCCAGCTGGCGGCCGGTGGTGGACGTGGCCCCCGCGACGTGCTCTGCCCCGCGTTGCTCGACGGCGTCGAGCGGTCGATGAAGGTGAGCCACACCGAGGTGTTCGGGCCCGTGGTCGGCCTCACCGCCTACGACGACCTCGACACAGCGATCGAGTGGGCCAACGACACCCGCTACGGCCTGCAGGCCGGCATCTTCACCGGTGACCTCGCTACGGCGCTCGAGGCGGTGCAACGACTCGACTTCGGTGGCGTCCTCGTGAACGAGGTGCCGACCTGGCGGGCCGACCAGCAGCCCTACGGCGGGGTGCGCGACTCCGGCAACACCCGTGAGGGGCCCGCCTACGCGATCGACGAGCTCCTCGAGCGGAGGATGGTCGTGCTGCAGGGCTGAGGTCCGTCGACCGGGACACGTCCGGAACTCGTTCGCGACCCGGCGTCAGTTCGCGCTGAGGTCGTCGGGATACAGCGACTGGCTGGCGAGCCGGCCGCCCTGGCGGCGCATGACCGAACGCCACAGTCCGTCGGGGTCGACGCAGAACACGTCGTCGGGCAACGCGTCGACCACGTGCCATCCACCTGCGGCGAGCTCCGCGTCGAGTTGCCCGGGTGCCCAGCCGGAGTACCCGGTGAACAGCCGCACCACGTCCACGGCGTCGACCAGGCCCTCGATCATCGCGTCGGGCTGCACGAGCACGACCGGACCCACGACGGGGGTGACGTACTCCTCCACCCCAGCGAGCCGCCTCCGACCGACGACCAGCAGGCCGCCGGTGCCGACCGGGCCGCCGCTGAAGAACACCGCCGGCGAGGCCAGCCGCTCCTCCAGTTGTGGGAGGTGGTCGGTGACCCGCTCGTCGGTCGGGCGGTTGAGGACCAGCCCCAGTGCGCCCTCGTCGTCGTGCTCCACCACGAGGATCACCGTCTGGTCGAAGTTCTCGTCGCCGGTCGCGGGGGCCGACACCAGCAGACGATGGTGTGCAGCGCCGGCGGGTTCACCGACGCCCTGATCGTCCGCCTCGCCGTCACCGGCTGAACCGCTGCTCACCCCACCAGTTTCGCGCGGACCCCGAACCGGACCGTCCGATGCCCCGGAGCGAATGACATCGGATCAGTCGAGGTCGAGTGAGAGCATCCGGATGGCGTTGCCACGGATGATCTTGTGGCGGACGTCGGCCGGGAGGTGCCCCATCAACTTCTGGGCCACCTCCTTGGAGTGCGGCCAGGTCGAATCGGTGTGGGGGTAGTCGGTCTCGAAGGTGATGTTGTCGACACCGACCTTGTCGAGGCTGTCGAGGCCGTGCTGGTCCCGGAAGAAGCACCCGTAGACCTGGCGGTAGTAGTAGCTCGACGGCGGCTCGGGAATCGTGTCCGCCACCCCGCCCCACGCGCGGTGTTCACTCCAGACGTCGTCGGCGCGCTCGAGGATGTACGGCAACCAGCCGATCTGACCCTCCGAGTAGGCGAGCCGCAGTTCCGGGAAACGTACGAGCACGCCGGAGAACAGGAAGTCCGACAGCGAGGCCATCGAGTTGTTGAAGCTCAACGTGGCGGCGACCGCCGTGGGGGCGTCGGGCGACGTCGCCGGCATCCGCGACGAGGAGCCGATGTGCATGCAGACCACGGTCTGGGTCTCGGCACACGCGGCGAAGAACGGGTCCCAGAAGCCGCTGTGGATGCTCGGCAGGCCCAGGTGGGGCGGGATCTCCGAGAAGCACACTGCGTGGCAGCCACGGGCGGCATTGCGGCGGACCTCCGCCGCAGCGAGCTCGGCGTCCCAGAGCGGGACGATGATCAACGGCGCGAGGTGGCCGTCGGAGTCACCGCACCACTCCTCGACCATCCAGTCGTTGTAGGCGTACACGCAGGCCTCGCCGAGCTCGCGGTCCTTCGCCTCGGTGAAGGTCTGCCCGCAGAACCTGGGGAAGCTCGGGAACGACAGCGACACCTCGACGTGGTTGTCGAGCATGTCCTGCACCCGCGCCTTGGGCTCGTAGCACCCCGGCCGCATCTCGTCGTAGGTCATCGGGGTCATGGTCATCTCGTTGCGGCTGTACCCCACCGCGGCCACGTGCCGCTTGTGGATGTAGACGAGGTCCTCGAACACCCAGCAGTCCGCGGGGCGGCCGTCGTCGGTGAACTCCTGTTCGTACGCGCCGCCACCGATGTGACGCATCTCGCCGACCCCACGTCGCTCGATTCGCGGACCGCGGTCTTTGAACTTCTCGGGCAACCAGTCCTGCCACACGTGTGGCGGTTCGACCACGTGGTCGTCGACACTGATGATCATCGGGATGTCGATGTCGACATCCACCGGTTCACGGGTGGTGTCCTGCGTTCCGCCGGACTCGTTCACCGCTGCCTGGTTCACCGCTGCCTCCTCGTCCCGACCCATATCTGACGGGTCGTCAGATTGTAGTCGCGGTCGGTTCGGTGTGCCTCGTCATGCGGCCCGGTGGGCCCGTCGGACCGGCAGCTCACATGACCGGCAGCTCACATGACCGGCAGGGAACTCTGACCATCGGTTCCCCACCAGCTGGCCGTCAGCGCGAAGCCTTCGATCGAGGTGGTGGGAAGTGTCATCTCGAAGCTGCGGCGGTAGCCGGTGTGCTGGATCCGCCACGACTCCCCCACCCGCACGTACACGTCCTCGTAGAACGCCGCGCCGATCAGCAGGAAGTTCCACTCGCTGTCGACGACGATGTCCTCGAGCGCCCAGGTGGCTGCTGCGCGATCGCCCTCGAGGGTGATCTCGGGGTGGTGCGCCCGGTGACTCGAGTGGAACTGCTCGCGGCCCATGTTGCGCTCGACGAATCCGACGATCTCGTCGCGCCCCTGGTAGGTGTAGCGCCCACCGCTGTAGGCCGCGGTGGCGTCCTCGACCAAGAGCTCGCGCAGGCCCTGCCAATCCTTCTGGTCGAGGCAGCGCAGATACGCGTACTTCAGCCGTTTGATGTTCTCGAGGTCGGTCAGCTCGTCGGGCGTCATGTCGGCTCCCCCTGCGATGGTCGGACGACCCCGGCGGACCCCCCGGGGGCCGCGGACTGTACCGGTAGGGTCACACGGTGCGCGGAACGGCCGCGCGGAGCCGAGGAGCAGCGGATGGACGACCGTGCTCGATCCGACGCGAACAGCCCGGGCAGGACCCGCTCCGAGCGTGTACGGGAGCTGCTGTCGCAGCTGACGCTGGAGGAGAAGGCGTCGTTGACCGCAGGCGCGGACATGTGGCACGGACACGCGGTGCCGCGTCTGGGTGTCCCGGCGCTGAAGGTCAGCGACGGACCTGCGGGGGTGCGCGGGGAGCGCTGGGTCGGCACGACCTCGGCCTGCGCACCCTGTGGGACCGCGCTCGGTGCGACCTGGAACCCCGAGCTGCTCCGCGAGGTCGGCGCGGTGCTCGGCGAGGAGGCCCTCTCCAAGAGCGTCGACATCGTCCTCGCCCCGACCGTCAACCTGCACCGGAACCCGCTGGCCGGACGGAACTTCGAGTGCTTCTCCGAGGACCCACACCTCAGTGCCGTGTCGGCGGTCGCGATCATCGACGGGATCCAGAGCCGGGGCGTGGGGGCGTGCGTCAAACACCTCGTGGCCAACGACAGCGAGTTCGAACGGCACACGATCTCCTCGGAGGTCGGCGAACGGGTGCTGCGCGAGCTGTACCTCGTCCCGTTCGAAGCCGCCGTCCGCGACGCCCGGGTCGTGTCGGTGATGTCGGCCTACAACCGTCTCAACGGCACCTACTGCGCATCGCACGAATGGCTCCTCGGTCAGGTGCTCAAGGGCGAATGGGAGTTCACCGGCATCGTGATCTCGGACTGGTGGGGCACCAAGGGCGACGATGCTGCGGAGGGCGGGCTCGACCTGGAGATGCCCGGGCCGCCCATCCACCTCGGCCCCCGTGTGGCCGAACGTGTCCGCGACGGCGAACTCCCCGTCGCAGTGCTCGACGAGGCCGTGGGACGGCTGCTCGAGGTCGCCGAGCGGGTCGGCGTGCTCGATCGGCCGGAACGGGCCCCTGAGCGGTCCGAGGACCGCGACACACACCGAGAGGTCCTGCTGCGAGCGGCGACCGAGGCCGTGGTCCTGTTGCGCAACGACCCGGTCGACGGCGTCCCGGTGCTCCCCCTCGACCCCGGCACGCTCGGCCGGCTGGCGCTGGTCGGCCCGGCGGCCGACGTGCCGGCGGCCCTCGGCGGCGGGTCGGCCGCGGTCAACCCGCACCACGTGACCACCGTGCGCGACGCACTCGCCGCTCGCCTGGGTGACTCGGTCGAGATCCTCCACGAGCCCGGCATCGCCGGTTCCCGGACCGTTCCGCCGCTCGATCGGCGGCGCGTCCGGCCTCCGGGCTCCACCGACGGGGAGGGGATGCGCGTCGAGTACCACGCAGGTCGGAACCTCGAGGGCGAGCCGTTGCACACCGAGGTCGTCGCCACGCCTCGGCTCGTGTGGCTGGGCGACCCCGCACCGGGGGTGAGCGGCGGGAACTTCTCGGTCCGGGTCAGCGCGACGTTCACCGCCGAGCTCGACGGGCTGCAGACCTTCTCGCTGGTGACGGGCGGCGAGGGCGGCAGGGTGCTGATCGACGGCGACACGGTGCTCGACAACTTCGGGACGACGGGACGCGGCACGATGTTCTTCGGATTGGGTTCGGAGGAGATCACCACCGAGATCCCGATGGTGGCCGGCCAGCAGGTCGAGGTGGCCGCCGAGCTGTCATCGTTCGACGGACTGCCCGCCGCTGCGTTGCTGCTCGGCCACCGCTCCCCACTGCCGGCCGACGCGTTCGACCGAGCGGTCGAGGCGGCACGCAGCAGCGACGTCGCGGTGGTGGTCGTCGGGTTGGACCAGGACTCCGAGACCGAGGGGGGCGACCGGCGCACCCTTGCGCTCCCCGGACGCCAGGGGGAACTGGTGCGCGCCGTGGCGGCGGCCAACCCGCGCACCGTGGTGCTGGTGAACGCAGGGTCGGTGGTCGACCTCGATCCTGCCGACGCCGCGCCGGCGCTCGCCCAGACCTGGTACCTGGGCCAGGAGACCGGCCACGCAGTCGCAGCGCTGCTCGTTGGCGACGACTCCCCGTCCGGGCGGCTCCCGATGACCTACGGGCACCGGCTCGAGCACTGGCCGTCCTGGCACAACTACCCCGGTGAGGACGGGAAGGTGCTCTACGGCGAGGAGCTCTTCATGGGCTATCGCGGCTTCGACGAGGACGACCGCAGCCCCCGGTTCCCGTTCGGCCACGGACTCGGGTACGCCTCGATCGAGTGGGGCGACGTGGCGGTCGACCGTGAGGAGCTCCCGATCGCCGGTGTCGATCCCGGTCGGGAACGGGCCGCGCTCGAGGTCACCGTCGAGCTCACCAACACCGGCGA
>SKRR01000020.1 GCA_007118345.1 Microthrixaceae bacterium
ACCCACTGCTCGTGGATCGGGCGTCCGGTGTGCGGGTGCTGGGCGACGACCTTGAGGTCGACGGCGATCGCGTTGGACGTGGCCATGCTGCCCCCCTGCTCCGTCCTTGCGTGAGCATGCCACGGGGTTCGCGCCGCCTGTCGGCAAAAAGGCGGGCCGGGCGATCGTGCTGCACATCGGGGTCGGAGCAGGTGTCGCGGTGATCAGCTGGCAGCGGCCGCGCGCCGGGGTGGGTTTCCAGCAGGGCCGTCCCACGGACACCTAGGGTTCATCTCAACCGGCGGCGATCCGGTCGTCGCCCGAGACATCCCCAAGGGGGTCAGCGAATGCGAAGCAAGCAACTACGGGTCCTGTTCGCAGCAGTCGCAGCCCTGGCGCTCGTCGCCAGTGCCTGTGCCGACGACGACGACGCAGACGACACCACCACCGAGGCGCCCGACAACGGAGAGGCCACGGGCGGCGACCGCGGCAACGTCGACGGCGTCCTCGTGCTCGGCTCCATGGTCCCCCAGACCGGTGACCTCTCGGTCATCGTCGAGTCGCTCCAGGTGCCGATCGACATCGCCATCGAGGAGATCAACGAGGCCGGCGGCGTGCTCGGCGAGGAGGTCGTCCTCATCCAGGGCGACGACGGCACCGATCCCAGCGTCGCCCAGACCACCTACGACCAGCTCGTCAACAGCGAGAACGTCGACGCGATCATCGGCCCGGCACCGTCCAGCGTCGCCGCGCGCGTGACCGAGTCGATCGGTACCGACCAGGTGCCGATGTGCTCCGGCTCCACCACGGCGGCGGACCTCACCGACGCCGGTGACGGCTACTTCTTCCGCACCGCACCGGGCGACTCGCTGCAGGGTCCGGCACTCGCCGAACTGATCGCGAACGACCGCCAGACCAGCGTCGCGATCGTCGCCCGCAACGACGACTACGGCTCCGGCTTCGCCGACGAGCTGGGCACTGCGCTCGACGGGTCGGGCATCGACGTCACCGAGACGGTGCTGTACAACCCCGACTCCGGCACGGGGTACGACGCTGACGTCCAGCAGGCGATCGACTCCGACCCCGAGGCGGTCGTGGTCATCGGCTTCAACGACGACGGCGCCCAGATCCTCAGCGCCATGATCGGCGCCGGCGCCGGTCCGGCCGACATCCCCATCTACACCGCCGACGGCATGCAGAGCGACGAGCTCGGCGCCACCGTCGATCCCGACGACCCGAGCGTGGTCGCCGGCATCCGCGGCACGGCTCCGGCCGCTGCGCCCGAGGGCATCGAGCACCCCTTCCAGGGGATCTTCGCCGAGACCGAGCTGCCGACGATCTTCTCGCCCTACTACTACGACTGCACCATCCTGATGGCGCTCGCGGTCGAGGCGGCAGGCACCGACGAGGGGTCGGCAGTGCAGGCCGCCTTCGCCGGCAACCTCGAGGGCGACAACGACTGCAGCTCGTTCGCCGAGTGCAAGCAGCTGCTCGAGGACGGCGAGACCATCCACTACCGGGGCGCGTCGAGCACCTTCGACTCGTGGCTGACCATGGAGCCGGGCACGGGCATCTACGACACCTGGCAGTACGACGAGGACGGCGAGCAGGAGGATCTGGGCAACCAGATCTCGATCACGCTCTGATCCCGACCCGTCACTGACATCGGGGGCGCCCTCCGGGGCGCCCCCGAGTCGCGTCCACGGTGTCGCCCGGCAAGGCCGATCCGGCTCGCCCGGCAAGGCCGATCCGGGTCGCCCGGCTCGACCGATCCGGCGGGTCGATCAGCGTCGACGAGCGAGCGAGCCGAGGTACAGCTCGATGACCTTCGGGTCCGAGATGAGCTCGGTGCCGGTCCCGGTGTGGGCCACCACCCCCTGGTCGAGCACGTACCCGCGGTGACAGATCCGCAGCGCCTTGTGGGCGTTCTGCTCGACGATGAGGATGGACACGCCCTCGCGATTGATCGCGTCGATGCGATCGAACACCTCGTCCTGCATCGACGGCGACAACCCGGCGGACGGTTCGTCGAGCAGCATGAGCGACGGCTCCATCATGAGCGCCCGCCCCATGGCGAGGATCTGGCGTTGGCCCCCCGAGAGCGACTCGGCCCGGGCGGACCGCCGCTCGGCGAGCACGGGGAAGAGGTCGAAGACGTCGTCGCGACGGCGCTCGAAGCGGTCGGGACGCAGGAACACCCCCATGCGGAGGTTCTCCTCGACGTTGAGGGTGCCGAAGACGTTGCCGACCTGGGGCACGTACCCCACGCCGAGCTTGACGAGCTCGAACCCCGGTGTGCCCGCGATGTCGGACCCCTCGAGTTCGATGCGGCCGCTGCGGACCGGGACGAGGCCGAAGATCGCCTTGATGAGCGTCGACTTGCCGGCGCCGTTCGGTCCGATGATGCCGACCATCTCGGCGGGGCCGACGTGGACCGAGGTGCCGCGCAGGATGTCGACGCCGGGCACGTAGCCCGCGACCAGGTCGTGGACCTCGATGACGTTCACGGTCGGCGGGCTGGCGGGGTCGCCACGATGCACCGGCTCGGTCATGGTGTGGCACCTCCGTCGGTCCCGTCGGTCCCGTCGATCCCGTCGATCCCGTCGGCGATCTCGATCACACCGTCGTCGCCGACGGCTTCGTCGGGCACGGGCACGTCGTGTGGTGTGCGGTCGGGCACGGTCACGTCGCGCAGGTCCGCCGATGACGCACCCAGGTACGCCTCGATGACGCGTTCGTCGGCCGCCACCTCCCCGGCGGTGCCCGACGCGATGATCCGTCCCTCGGCCATGCACACGACCCGCTGGGCCACCGCCGACACGACGTCCATGTCGTGCTCGACGAACAGCACGGTGATGCCGTGCTCGGGCAGCTCCGCGATCCGGTCGAGCAGCGATTGCCGAAGTGCCGGGTTCACCCCGGCCATCGGTTCGTCCAGCATCAGCAGCGTCGGTTCCGCCATGACCGCCCGCGCGAGCTCGAGCAGCTTGCGCTGGCCGCCCGACAGGGTGCCCGCCAGGTCGTCGACCTTGGCCCCGAGCCCGACCCAGTCACACAGCTCGCGTGCGCGCACGGCCAGCTCCTGGTCCTGGGCGCGCCATCGCCAGGGCAGCAACGAGCCGAACAGGTGCTCACCACGCTGGGACTGCGCCCCGAGTCGCACGTTGTCCAGCACGCTCAGCCGCGGGAACACCCGGGCGGTCTGGAAGGTCCGCACCATGCCGATCCGGGCGATCTCGTACGAGTGGCGTCCTGCGACGCTCGTGCCTTCGAAGGTCCAGCTGCCACGGTCGGGCCGTTCGAAACCGGTGAGCAGGTTGAAGAACGTGGTCTTCCCGGCTCCGTTGGGGCCGATCAAGGCGGTGATCGTCCCCCGTTCGATCTCGAACTCGTCCACCGACACTGCGGTGACCCCACCGAAGTGCTTCTCAACCCCGGCAGCGCGCAGGATGACCTCGGGTCCACCGTTCGGCGGTGCGGGGGGATCGGGCGTCGACGGTCCGGTCGTGG
>SKRR01000260.1 GCA_007118345.1 Microthrixaceae bacterium
ACCGCTGGGGCGGCACGTCGCCTTCCACCGGCTTCGACTGCTCGGGCCTGATGCAGTGGGCATGGGCCCGGGCCGGCGTCTCGCTGCCCCGCACCTCGGGTGCCCAACGCGCGGCGACACAGCGCATCACCGTCGACCAGCTCCAGCCGGGCGATCTCGTCTTCGCCGGGAATCCGATCCACCACGTCGGCATGTACGTCGGCGGTGGGCAGATGATCCACTCGCCCCGTACGGGCGACGTGGTCAAGATCTCGTCGATCCACCGAGGCTTCGGATCGGTGAGCTACGGCCGTATCGGCTGATCGCCCCCCCGGGCCGATCACCGACCAGCCAGACGCTCGATCACCGGCGCCAGGTCGTCGAGGGCTGACGCCGAGAGGCCGATGGCGGAGATGCCGAACCGGTCGCGTCGCACCTCGAGGTCCTCGACGATCTGGTCGATGGTCCCGCACAACGCGTGCGGAGACAGCCGGGCCTGCTCGGGGGTCAGCCCGAAGCCCTCGGCGAACAGGTCGAACATGGCGTCGCGGTCGTCGCTGACGATCGCCAGGTGGATCCGGGTGTGCAGCTCGATGTCGTCGAATCGCTCACCCGCCGCCTCGCGGATCACCCTGAGCTTCTCGTCGGTCGCCTCGGCGGTCGCACTCGGTCCGGCCCGGTGATCGACCACGCCAGCGGTGAGCGTCGGGTTCAGCCCGATGATGTCGGCATGGCGCGCCGCGAGGGCCAGCACCCGTGGCCCGCCACCCCCGATCACGATCGGTGGGTGCGGTCGTTGCACCGGGATCGGCCGTCCCACGAGCCCGTCGATGCGGTAGTGGACGCCGTCGTGCTGCACCGGTTCGCCGGTCCACATCGCCGTGATCACCTCGATGGCCTCCTCGAGCCGCTCGATGCGCACCCCCGGGCGGTCCATCGCGATCCCCGCCGACTCGTAGTCCTCGACCATCCACCCGGCCCCGATGCCGAACTCCAGCCGGCCTCCGGACAGCACGTCGATCGTCGCGGCGTCCTTGGCCAGGATGGCGGGGTGGCGGTAGTCGTTCGCGAACACGAGCGACCCGACGCGCAGCTCGTTCGTGGCGTCGGCGGCGGCCATCAGTGCGGGCACCGGCGAGAGCTGGTCGTCGAGGTGGTCGGCGACGGTGAGCACCGCCACGCCGAGGTCCTCACACTTGCGGGCCAGTGGCCGGAGCTCGTCGGGATGCCCCAGGCGTGACGCCTGGACGGTGAAGCGGAACGGTCGGCGGGGGGACACGCCGGCGACCGTAGCGCCACGCCGCACCAGCCCCTGACTAGCTTCGTCCCATGACGACCGACCCGCTCGACGACTTCACCCGCGACGAGTTCAGCTTCGGCGGTCGGACCCGCACCGTGCTGCGCTCGGGTGAGGGCACGGCGGTGATCGTGATGGCCGAGATGCCGGGCATCACTCCGGCCGTGGCAGCGTTCGCCCGGAGGGTCGTCGAGCGGGGTCACACCGTGTTCCTGCCGCACCTGTTCGGCCGCATCGGCGAAGCGCCCTCACCGGCCGCGTACGCGAGGGCGTTGGTTCCGGGATGCGTGTCGAAGGAGTTCCGGGCCTTCGCCCTCGGCACGACACCACCGGCGATCGACTGGCTGCGTGCCCTGGCCCGACATGCCCACGAGCAGTGCGGCGGTCCTGGCGTGGGCGCGGTCGGCATGTGTTTCACCGGCGGATTCGCCCTCGCGATGTCGACCGAACCCGAGATGCTCGCGCCCGTGCTCTCCCAGCCGTCGCTGCCGATCGGACCCGGGAAACGTCGCGCGAACGACCTGGGTCTCTCCGACGAGGACCTGCTCGCCGTGACCGAGCGTGTTCGCGACGACGACCTGTGCGTGCTCGGGCTGCGGTTCACCGGCGACACGCTCGTGCCCGCCGACCGGTTCAGGTCGCTCCGGCGCCACCTGGGCGACCGGTTCATCGGCGTCGAGATCGACTCCTCGAAGGGAAATCCGTGGGGCCACACACGGGCCGCGCACTCGGTGCTCACCGAGGACCTCGTCGACGAACCGGGCCAACCCACCCGGGAGGCACTCGAACAGGTCCTCGAGTTCCTCGACTCGCGATTGGCTGTCAGCGGCCAGAAGTAGGGTTGTCCGGATGCCCGACGACCCCCTCTCCAGTGAGCTGCTGGCTGGCCTGAACCCCGCCCAGCTCGAGGCGGTCACCCACACCGGCAGCCCCCTGCTCGTCGTCGCGGGAGCAGGATCGGGCAAGACGAGGGTGCTCACCCACCGCATCGCCCACCTGATCGACACCAGAGAGGTGTCGCCGTTCCAGCTGCTCGCGATCACCTTCACCAACAAGGCCGCGGCGGAGATGCGCGAACGAATCGGCCGCCTCCTCGGTCCGGTCGCCGAGAAGATGTGGATCTCCACGTTCCACTCGGCGTGTGTGCGCATCCTGCGGCGCGACGCCGGCCTGCTCGGGTACCCCTCGGCGTTCACGATCTACGACCAGGCCGATGCCGTGCGGCTCACCGGCTACGTGCTGCGCGACCTGGGACTCGACCCCAAGCGGTTCCCCCCACGGTCGGTGCACGCCATGATCTCGGCGACCAAGAACGACGGCGTCGACGCCGCCGATGCGCTCGAGCGAGCCTCGAGCGGGCAGGAACGCAAGATCGCCGAGGTGCAGGTCGAGTACCAGGCCCGGCTCAAGCGCGCCGGGGCGATGGACTTCGACGACCTGCTCGGCGTGACCGTCGAGCTGTTGCGCACCCGGCCCGAGGTGCTCGAGCACTACCAGGACCGGTTCCGTCACGTGCTGGTCGACGAGTACCAGGACACCAACGTCGTGCAGAACGACCTGGTCGTCATGCTCGGCCAGGAACACCGCAACGTCTGCGTGGTGGGCGACACGGACCAGTCAATTTACCGCTTCCGGGGAGCTGATCTTCGCAACATCCTCGAGTTCGAGGCGGCGTTCCCCGACACCTCCGTCGTGGTGCTGGAGCAGAACTACCGCTCCACCCAGACCATCCTCGACGCCGCGAACGCCGTCATCTCCCACAACCTGTCGCGCAAGCCGAAGGAGCTGTGGACCGAGTCCGGGGCGGGGGAGAAGATCATCCGTTTCCAGGGCGAGGACGAGGTCGACGAGGCCCAGTGGATCACCCGTGAGATGACCCGCCTGCACGACGGGGGCGACCTTCGTTGGGCCGACATGGCGGTCTTCTACCGGACCAACGCGCAGAGCCGCGTCATCGAGGAGCAGTTCCTGCGCGCCGGCATCCCCTACCGGGTCGTGGGTGGCACCCGCTTCTACGACCGGCGCGAGATCAAGGACGCGATGGCCTACCTCAAGGCCGTGGTGAACCCGACCGACGAGGTCAGCGTGAAGCGGGTGCTGAACGTGCCCAAGCGCGGTGTCGGCGACCAGACCGTCGGCCGCCTCGACGCCTACGCCCGAGCCCACGGCGTGACCTTCGTCGACGCGTTGCGTCGCTGGGACGACGCCGGCGTCGCCCCGCGCTCGGCCCGGGGCATCGAATCCTTCCTCACCCTCATCGACGACCTCGCTGGCGACCTCGGCGACGGGCCGGCCCCGGTGCTCACCTCGATCCTCGAGCGCAGCGGCTACCTCGACGAACTGCGGGAGGACAACTCGATCGAGAACGAGTCGCGCGTCGAGAACCTGGCCGAATTGGTCGGCATGGCCCGTGACGTCGACGACGTCGAGGAGTTCCTCGAACAGGTCTCGCTGGTGGCCGACACCGACCAGCTGCCCGATCCCGACGACCCGTCCGAGACGGGTGTGGTGATGATGACGCTGCACGCGGCGAAGGGCCTCGAGTTCCCCGTCGTGTTCATGGCCGGCGTCGAGGAAGGCGTGTTCCCGCACCAACGCACGCTCACCGAGCCCGCCGAGCTCGAGGAGGAACGCCGCCTCTGTTACGTCGGCATCACCCGGGCGCGTGAGCGGCTCTACGTCACCCATGCCTGGTGCCGCACGCTGTTCGGCGGAACGCAGTACAACCCGCCCAGCCGGTTCCTCGAGGAACTGCCCGCTGGCCTCGTCGAGGAGTCCTCGGCGAGCCGCAAGCGTCGCAGCTCGGGTGGCGGTGGCGACCGTGGCGGCTGGGGGTCGACGTCGTGGGCGCCCCGTGGTCGCGACCGTGCGGTCGAACGTGCCAGTCGACCGGCGCCGCCCACGCCCACGAGGGCCCACGAACTCGGGTTTGGTGTCGGCGACGACGTGAAGCACAACGTCTGGGGCGAGGGAGTCGTCCTGCTCGTCGAGGGCAGCGGCGAGAAGGCCGAGGCGGTCGTGAACTTCGCCTCGGTCGGTGAGAAGCGGTTGCTGTTGTCGTGGGCGCCGATCGAGAAGGTCGCCCGATGAGCCCGATGAGAAGGAGCGCTCGATGAGCTTGTCGTCCGCAGTGGGCCGCATCCGGATGGCCACCCGCCGTTCGGTCACGCTGGCCGACGTCATGTCCCAGCTCGCAGAGCTGCACGGCGACCGCAGGTTCGTCACCGAGGAGGCTCCCGACGGCTCGGTACGCGAGCTGACCTACCTCGACGCGGCACTCACGGTGCAGCGCTGGTCGGTCACCATCGCCGCCCGTTCCGAACCCGGCCGACCTGTCGTGGTCGCCACACCGAACGGGGTCGACCAGTTGCTGGTGTGCCTCGCCGTCGCTCGCGCCGGTGGGCTCCCGGCTCCGGTGAACTCGCAGATGTCCGACGCCGAGGTCGACCACGTCATCGCCGATTCCGGAGCCAGCCTCGTCGTTCGCGACCCGGTCGAGCTCACTCGTGGCAAGGGCTCGCGCTCGTCGCCGGTCGTGGCGGCCACCCCCGACGCCGACGACGTCGCAGCCCTCTTCTACACCTCGGGAACGACCGGCAAACCCAAGGGCGCCGCGCTGACGCACCGGGCGCTCGTCGGCCAGCTCGCCCCCGCGGCAGCGTTTCCTTCGTTCCTCCGCAACGACGAAGTGGTCATGTCGCTGCCCGTGGCGCACATCATGGGCTACCTCGCCCTGCTCGGCCCGGCCGTGGCGGGCGTCCCGGTGTACTTCCTCGACCGGTTCTCGGCGGAGCGCATCCTCGAGGTCATCGAGTCGCGCCGCAGCTCGGCCTTCATCGGGGTGCCTGCGATGTACCGGGCGTTGTTCGAGGCCGGTGCGGCGGAGCGCGACCTGTCGTCGGTGCGGTTGTGGATCAGCGGCGCCGACGTCATGCCGGCCGAGCTCACCCGCAGCTTCAAGTCCTTCGGTGCCACCACCCGATTGCCCGGCCTCGGCGCCGTGGGTGAGGCGACCTTCGTCGAGGGGTACGGGATGGTCGAGGTCGGCGGGAACGTCGCCACCAAGGTGTCGCCACCGATGCTGCCGATCGGCATGGGCGATTCGTTGGGTTTCTCGATGCCCGGCTGGAAACTCCGGGTCGCCGACGACGACGGTGCGCCGGTCGCCACCGGCCAGGTGGGCGAACTGCAGCTGCGAGGCCCCGGTGTGCTGAAGGGCTACTGGGGTGACGAGGCCGCCACCGCTTCGGCGTTGACCGACGACGGTTGGCTCCGCACCGGTGACCTGGTGCGCTCCGGGCCGCTCGGCACCGTCGTGTTCCAGGGCAGGGCGAAGGCGGTGGTCATGTCGGGCGGTTACTCGGTGTACCCACTGGAGGTCGAGGCCGACCTCGAGGAGCACGCCGACGTGATCGAGGCAGCAGTCGTGGGCCTTCCCGATGAGAAGCTCGGCGAGGTCCCCGTGGCCGCGGTGCGACTTCGTCCCGACGCCACGACCGGTCCCGATGAGCTGCGCGAGTGGGCCAGGCAGCGCATGGCGCACTACAAGGCCCCCCGCCAGATCGCCGTGGTCGACGAACTGCCCCGCACCGGCACGCGAAAGGTCCAACGCGAGCGGCTGCTGCCGCTGTTCACCGGCCAGTCGACGTGAGCGACCAGGCGGCGCTCTTCGTGCCCGACGGTACGGCCTGGTCGCCCACCGAGTACTCCAGGGGCCCATGGTCACCCGACGCACTGCACGGCGGAGCGGTCGCTGCGCTGGTGGCCCGTGAGGTCGAACGCGTCGACGCTCCCGAATCCGTGCGGCTCACCCGTCTGACTGTCGAGCTGTTGCGACCCGTGCCGCTCGAGCCGCTCCGACTGAGCGCCGAGGTGCTCCGTCCCGGGCGCAAGGTCTCGACCGTCGACGTGCGGGTCGAACGGGCTGACGACGGCCAGGTGCTCGTGGTCGCACGAGCCCAGCGGATCCGCACCGACGACGTCGACTTCCCCGACGATGTCGATGTCGAGATCCCCGACCTGCCGGACCAGTCGCTCGACCTGTCCGGCTGGCCCGGCGCGAACCAGGTGGCGTTCCACTCCCACGCCGTCGAGCACCGTTTCCTGCGCGGCATGTTCGGCGATGCAGGCCCCGCCTTCGACTGGACCCGTCTGCGGGTTCCGGTCGTGCCCGGAGAGGCGCCCACCGGGTGGCAGCGCGCGGCGGCCACCGCCGACTTCACCAACGGGATCAGCTCGGTCGTGCCCTTCGACGGTCGGGCGATGTTCATCAACCCGGACCTGACCGTGCACCTGTGGCGTGAACCGGTGGGGGAGTGGGTCGGCAGCGACGCCGCCACGCGCACCGCGCCCGACGGCATCGGTCTGGCACACACCACGTTGTGGGACCGCACCGGCCGCATCGGCCTCGGCGCACAGTCCCTCCTGCTCGACCGCCCCTGACCCGACGGTCTCGCGCGGGTCAGTCGGACTCCTCGGACTCCTCGGGCTGTTCGGGCTGTTCACCTCGCACGTCGATGATGAGGTTGCCGTCATCGTCGATCTCCCAGTCGAACCGCTCCAGATCGCCGCCGTTCGGTTCGACGGTGCGGTCCGAGCACAGGTCGCCGACCTCGCGCCCATCCCCGTCGACCCCGGCCCGCTCCTCGAACAGCTCCCGCTCCGCGTTCCACGACAGGAAGCAGTTCTCCTCGGCATCGGGCAGCACGGCGGGGAACGCCGCCCACCCGACCTCGGGGTCGTCGCCGAAGTGGTTCACGAAGATCGGTCGCCGTTGGCCGCGTCCGGAGACGTCGCTGAAGAGCACCGGCCCGTCCTCGTCGATCTGCACGCTGAGCCGCGTGGCCTGCCCGGCGTCGAACTGGTCGTCGCCCAGCTGCAGCCGCACCGGCCCGTCGCCGTCGCCGCTGGCCAGCTGCAACAGCCCCCACGCCAGGCCGACCGCCACCGCGACCGCGACGAGTCCGAAGATGATCGAGGTGAGCTGCTTCGCCCCTGAGCGTTGCTCGACGGGCATCAGCGAGCTCCGGGTGTCGGATATGGGGTCCAGGGAGTCACCCGTTTAGTATCCCCCGTCAGGCCGACAGGAAGGCAGACGAGGGTGGACCTCTTCGAGTACCAGGGCAAGCAGTTCTTCGCCGCTTTCGACATTCCGGTGTCGAAGGGAGAGGCGGTGACGACGGTCGAGGACGCGGTCGCTGCTGCGGAGAGGATCGGGCAGTACCCGGTCGTGGTCAAGGCACAGGTGCACACCGGTGGCCGTGGCAAGGCCGGCGGCGTCAAGCTGGCCAACGATCTCGACGAGGTGCGCGAGCACGCCACGAACATCCTCGGTCTCGACATCAAGGGTCACATCGTCAAGGTCATCTGGATCGAGGTCGGCTCGGACATCGCCGAGGAGTACTACGCCAGCTTCACCCTGGACCGCTCCGCCAAGAAGCATCTGGGCATGCTCTCAGCCGAGGGTGGTGTCGAGATCGAGACCGTGGCCGAGGAGAACCCCGATGCCATCGCCAAGATCTGGATCGACCCCGTCGACGGCCTCGACGAGGCCACTGCACGCACCTGGGTCGAGGCCGCCAAGCTCAACCCCGACGCCGAGGACGGCGCGGTCGACATCCTCCTGAAGCTGTACCGGGCCTACACCGAGGGTGACGCCGACCTGACCGAGATCAACCCGCTGATCCTCAAGCCCACCGGCGAGGTCCACGCCCTCGACGCCAAGGTCACCCTCGACGGCAACGCCGCCTACCGCCACGAGTGGGACGAGTACGAGCTCACCCAGGAGCGCGACGAGCGCGAGCAGGCTGCCAACGAAAAGGGCCTGCAGTACGTCGGCCTGGATGGTTCGGTGGGCATCATCGCCAACGGCGCCGGGCTCGCCATGAGCACCCTCGACGTGGTGAACCAGGCGGGCGGCAGCCCCGCCAACTTCCTGGACATCGGAGGCGGCGCCAACGCCGACGTGATGGCCGGAGCCCTCGAGGTCATCAACAACGACGCTGCGGTGAAGTCGATCTTCATCAACATCTTCGGAGGCATCACCCGCGGCGAAGAGGTGGCCAACGGCATCCTCGAGGCACTGAAGCGGGTCACCATCGACGCCCCGATCGTCATCCGCCTCGATGGCACCAACGCCGAGGAGGGTCGTTCGATCCTCGAGCCACACCTGTCCGACCAGCTGCAGATGCAGTCCACGATGCTCGAAGCAGCTCGCACGGCCGTGCAGCTCGCGGGCGAGAGCTGAAGGAGACCCCGACATGAGCATCTTCGTCGACGAGAACACCAAGGTCGTCTACCAGGGCCTCACCGGCTCCCAGGGCCGCTACTACGGCCTGCTCAACCGTGACTACGGCACTCAGGTCGTGGCCGGCACCAACCCGAAGAAGGCCGGCGAGGACGTCGACGGCATCCCCATCTTCGCCTCGGTCGCCGACGCGGTCGCCGAGACCGGCGCCAACGCCAGCTGCATCTTCATCCCCGCCGCCGGAGTGCGCAACGCGGTCATGGAGGCCGCCGAGGGTGGGGTCGAGTTCATCGTCTGCATCACCGAGGGCGTGCCCGCCCACGACGAGGCCTGGTTCTTCAACAAGCTGCAGCGGGACTTCCCGGACGTGCAGCTGCTCGGCCCG
Source organism: Microthrixaceae bacterium (assembly GCA_007118345.1). Classification (GTDB taxonomy): domain Bacteria; phylum Actinomycetota; class Acidimicrobiia; order Acidimicrobiales; family Microtrichaceae; genus SKRR01. The sequence goes on from SKRR01000260.1 coordinate 8,908, forward strand.
AACTGTCCCGGCATCATCAGCCCCGGCAAGTGCAACATCGGCATCACCGCCGGCCACATCGCCAAGGAGCCCGAGCCGGGCGCCAAGAACGTCGGCATCGTCAGCCGCTCCGGCACGCTCACCTACCAGGCGCTCTACGAGCTCAAGCTCCAGGGCATCGGCGTGACCACGTGCGTCGGCATCGGCGGAGACCCCGTTCCGGGTACCAGCTTCATCGATTGCCTCGAGCGCTTCCAGGCCGACGACGAGACCTCGGCGGTGATGATGATCGGCGAGATCGGCGGGTCGGCCGAGGAAGAAGCGGCAGAGTTCATCTCCTCGAACATGACCAAGCCCGTCGCCGGCTACATCGCCGGGCAGACCGCACCTCCGGGCAAGAAGATGGGTCACGCCGGCGCCATCGTCTCGGGTGGCAAGGGCACTGCCGCTGCGAAGATGGACGCGCTGCAGTCCGCCGGGGTGAAGGTCGGGGCGAACCCGACCGAGGCCGGCGAGCTCATGGTCGAGATCATCAAGGGCCTCTGAGCCCCGGCGGCCCGCTGCGATGCGACTCGCCGTGCTCGCCTCGGGCAGCGGAACCCTCCTCGACGCGATGGCCACCGCGGGGCTGCCCGTCGACCTCGTGCTGGTGGACCGGCACTGCGGCGTCGAAGACGTCGCGGCACGTCACGGGCTCGACTGCGAGGTGCTCGAGCGGACCGACTTCACGCCGTCGTTCGACCGGGACGGCTTCACGGACCGTGTGCTCGACCGACTGAGCATCGCCGGGATCGACCTGATCGCCATGGCGGGCTGGGGCACCATCCTGGGTGCCGCTGCGTTCGAGGCATACCCCGGCCGGATCGTGAACACCCATCCGTCGCTGCTGCCTGCCTTCCCCGGTTGGAACGCGGTGCGCGCCGCGCTCGAGCACGGCGTCAAGGTCACGGGCTGCACCGTGCACGTCGCCACCGAGGAGGTCGACGCGGGGCCGATCCTCGCCCAGGAGGCGGTGCCCGTGCTCGACGGCGACGACGAGGCCACGCTCCACGAACGCATCAAGGCGGTCGAGCGCCGCCTCTACACCGAGACGATCCGAGCGATCCTGGAACGAGAGCGAGTGGCATGACGAAGCGAGCGCTGCTGTCGGCGTACGACAAGACGGGCATGGTGGAGTTCGGGCGCGCGCTCATCGACCTCGGCTGGGAGCTCGTCTCGTCGGGCGGCACCGCCCGGGTCCTGGCCGATGCCGGGTTGCCGGTGATCCCGACCGAAGCGGTCACCGGGTTCGGCGAGATGCTCGGCCACCGCGTCGTCACGCTGCACCCTGCGATCCACGGCGGCATCCTCGCCGATCGCGACGATCCGTCCCACGTCGATGACATGGCGACCCACGACGTCACACCGATCGACCTGGTGGCGGTCAACCTGTACCCGTTCAGCTCCGATCCCTCGATCGAGCTCATCGACATCGGTGGCCCCGCGATGGTGCGTGGCGCGGCGAAGAACCACCGGTACGTCACGGTCCTCGTGGACCCGGCCGACTACGAACCGGTGCTCGCCGAGCTCCGGGCCGACGGCGAGGTGGCAGCCGACACCCGCCGCCGTCTCGCACGTCAGGCGTTCGCCCACACCGCCGCCTACGACGCAGCGATCGTCGAGTGGTTCGACGCGGCTGCGGACCCGCCCCTTCCCCCGACGCTGCATCTGTCGGCGGAACGCCGCCAGGTGCTCCGGTACGGCGAGAATCCTCACCAGGTCGGTGCGCGCTATTCGCTGCCCGGTGGCTCGTGCTGGGACGACGCCGTGCAGCACGGCGGCAAGGAGATGTCGTACCTCAACGTGTACGACGCCGATGCAGCGTGGCGGTTGGTGAACTCGCTCGGCGAACTGCCCGCAGCGGTGGTCATCAAGCACGCCAATGCGTGCGGTGCCGCGGTGGGTGCCGACATCACCGGCGCATACGTCCGTGCTCACGAGGGTGACCCCACCTCGGCCTTCGGCGGCATCGTGGCGCTCAACCGGGTGGTGCCGGTGGCGCTGGCCGAGGCGCTCGCCCCGGTGTTCACCGAGGTCGTCATCGCCCCCGGCTACGACGACGACGCGCTCGAGGTGCTGACGCAGAAGAAGAACGTGCGCGTCATCACCGCGCCGCCGCCAACGGTGCCGCCGCTCGATGTGCGCACCATCTGCGGTGGTCTGCTCGTGCAGACCGCTGACACGGTGTCGATGGACCGCTCGCAGTGGCAGGTCGTGACCGACCGGGCGCCGAGCGACGAGGAGTGGCGTGACCTGGAGTTGGCCTGGCGGCTCGTCGCGCGGGTGACGTCGAACACGATCGTGCTGGTCAAGGACGGACAGGCGGTCGGTATCGGTGCCGGCCAGCAGAACCGCCGGGACGCGGGCCGCATCGCGGCGGAGAAGGCCGCCGGTCGCGCCGTCGGCGGAGCGTGCGCCTCGGATGCGTTCTTCCCGTTCCGCGACGGCCTCGATGCCGCTGCTGAGGCCGGGGCCACGGCGGTGATCCAGCCGGGGGGGTCGATCCGGGACGAAGAGGTCATCGCTGCGGCGAACGAGGCCGGCATGGCGATGGTCTTCACCGGAGAGCGCCACTTCAAGCACTGAGTCGAGCCCCCTCGGCGGCACCGACTCACTCGAACCGTGAATGCTCCATGCGGCCCTCGCTCTCGAGCTTGTGGAGGCGCTCGTCGTAGCCGACCTGGCGGAACAGGTCGGCGAGCGACGCGTAGTCGCCGTAGTCGTCGGTGAATGATCCTTCGTACGGCTGGTCCTCCCACTCGGGATGCTCCTGGACCAGGAGCGCGTACTCGTGCTCGGCGTGGTCCTCGAAATCGGCGTTGAGCCGGTAGCTCCAGCGTGGGTTGATGGCGTACATCACCCACGACAGCTGGTAGTAGCCGAACGCCAGCACCTGGGGCACGAGCCGGTGCCGCACGAACCCGAGCCGCTCCGGGTGCTCGTGCAGCAGCTCCTCGAGGATGAGTAGGTGCCACTGCTCGTTGTCCTGTTCGAAGCGGCTGATGCGGACCTTGTCGAAGACGCGGCGGGCGAATCCGGGCTGACGCGAGGTGTGGGTCACCGCCACGTAGGCGACGTTCTCCCACGCCTGGTAGGGCACGCGAGCCACGAGTTCGAGCACGCGGAACTTGGGCAGCGTGCGTTCCTCGCCGTAGAGCAGGTCCATCACCTTGAACAGCGCCTTCGCGCTGAGTGATGCCCGGCGACGTGGCGACGCGAGTGTGCGTTGCTGCTCCTCTCGGAGCCGCTCCGGGCTCAGGCGTTCCATCGCGCCGAAGGGCGGTCGTTCGCCGACTGCAGCGGTGACCGGAAGGGGGGTGTCGGTCTCCATGAGGCCGAGCCTAACGGCCCCCCTCGTCGCTAGATCCGCGTGAAGCCGCACCATCAGGTGACATGTCGCACCCGCAGACGTTCGATGACGATGACCCTGTGCTGCGACGTGTCCGTGAGCTCGCTGCCGGGTGACGATCGCAACGGTCTGTCCAGCGTTCACCTCGTCGGTGGGCACCACCTCGACCCCGGAAGCTCGGTGGGCGGCCCAGCTCTGCAGCCCCTCACGTGAGCGTTCGAAGTCGTCGCGACCGATCCGGACGCGGCGGCGGTACACTTCGATCGCAGCGGCGCTGGGCCTGGGGGGGGGGGGAGAGATCATCCGGGGGGG
>SKRR01000055.1 GCA_007118345.1 Microthrixaceae bacterium
CCCGCCGAGGGCGTACCGGTGGAGGTAGACCCCACTGGTTAGTCGCATCCCGAGCAGGCTGAGCACGGGCACGAGGATCGTCAAGGATGCTGCGAGGACCTCGTCGGGCGTGAGCGACGACGACCGGACCGAGGGACGACGATGGCGTCGTTGCCACAGCCACAACATGACACCGAGACAGCCGGTGATCACGATCGCCGGCCACAGTGGACGGCTGACACTCAAGAAGTACCTCGGCAACTGGTCGATGCCGGTGTCGCCCGGAATCCGACGCTGGTCCTCGACGGCCCGGGGCAACAGCGGGATGCTGGCCACCAGCGGCAGCACTGCGACGCCGAGGCCCACCAGGACCGACCGGGGACGCCGCCGGGTCCGGCCGGCGAGGAGCTCGGCGGTGACGAACGCGACGATGACCGCCGCGCTCAGGTAGTGCAGCGTCGTGGCAACGGCCAGGCTCAGCGCCAGCACGACGGCGCAGCGCCGTGGAGCCGCGCAGGTGAAGCTGCGCTGCCACGCCAGCGCGGCGATCGAGAGCGCACAGAACACCAGGGCGTAGGGCCTCGCGAAGGAACCGAGCAGCGCGAGCCCGGAAGCTGTCGGAACGAGCGCGCCGGTGAGCGCCGCCCGGCGCCCGTGGCGCTCGAGCACGACGGCGATGACAGCAGCGGCCGACGCCCACGCGAGCACCATCGGCAGGCGAGCGGCGACGATGCTGCTGCCGAACCCACCGGCGAGCACCCACGAGACCACGTAGCCCGCCGGGGGCAACGTGTCCCGCTTGAGCCGGTACGCGGCCCAGAGGTCCGCGAGGGATCCGTGCTGCAGATGCGACAGCGTGTGGAACTCGTCGCCCGTCGGGGCCAGCTGCGTCGCGAGGTGTAGCGAGACGGCACCCACCAGGAAGAAGGCGAGCACCGGGACGACGTGCCGTGCGCTTCTGATGCCACCCACCGTGGGCCACGACGACGCCGACACCGAAGGGGTCAGGACCGATCCTCGGCGATGCTCATCCGGTGTCCTCATCGATCTGGGCCTGGCGGGCGACCGCTGACATCTCGTCGTCGAACCTCGTGTTGTGCACCCGCTCCAGGGGCAGGTGCGCCGCGGTGCCCTCACGGACGACCACCGAGATGCAGTCGATGAAGGCCCGACGTGTCCCCCAACGGAGGAGCTCCTGACGCACACAGACCAGACCGTGCCGCGACGCCGTCGCCACGACCAGGTCGGCGTCCACCGTCGGGTCGCGCCAGTGCACCTCGGGTTCGAGCGCCCCGATGGCGGCAAGTCCCCGAACGAGCGGCGTCATGCGGCGGAGTCGACGCGAGCGGTTCCAGCGATACGCGCCGAGGTTCGAATGGTGGACGAACACGACGCCATCCGGGGTCAGCACCCTCGCAGCTTCGGCGAGGTACGCGTCGATGACCTCTGCGTCAGCGTGGACCAGTGAATCGAAGCTGAACACCAGTGAGATGGAGTGGTCGTCGACCCCCGGCAGCGTTCGACCGTCGCACCGCGACACCCTGACGTTCTCGACATCGGCGAACCGCTTCGCGCAATGGTCGACGCACCTCTGGGACAGGTCGACCGCCGTGACCTCGCGGTAGGACCCTGCGAGGAACTGCGTCCAGCGACCGTGACCGCAACCGATCTCGACGACTCGTCGACCGGGTGGACCCCCACCCACCGCCGCACGAACCCGCGGGGCGATCCAGCGGTGCCACTGCGGTCCCGGCCCGCCCCAGCCGCTGGACCAGACGTCGCCACCGTCGGGCCAGCCGTAGGAACGGTCCCACATCTGTTCGTTCTGCTCGATCGTCGCCACCGTTCCCCCTACCGGAAATCTAGGTCGCTCCGGGCGCGCTCATGCCCCTGCCCCATCGAGCCCACCTGCCCCGGGTCACCGTCATGCCTGCCCGCCTCTGCCACTGCTGCATCCCGGACCACCCACTGCGGCCTGTTCGAGGGTCGCCCACCAGCTCGGCCCCACGACCTCGGGACGGTGATGTCGTTCGACGTGCTCGGCGAGCGAGCCGGCGAGCGAGCCGGCGAGCTCCGGCGAGCCGACGACCTGCTCCACCAGGTCGCACAACTCCGACAGCTCCTCTCGCTCGGCGACCAGTCCGCGCCCGTCCGCCAGCAGGTCGACCAGACCGCCCGTCGGCATGGCCACCACGGGCACGCCGTGACGCCCCGCCTCCAGCGCCACCAGCGGCAGCGGGTCCTCGCGACTCGGCACGACCAGCGCGCCGGCCCCGCCGAGCACCGCCCACGGGTCGTCGCACTCCGGGAACCAGCGGACCGGATCGGTGGACTCCACCCATTGCGCATCATGACCCGCTGGTCGCCCCCCGACCCACCCGAGCGTCGCCGGACTCCCTCGGCGAACCAGCTCGTGGGCGATCGCCGCCAGCCGGTCGGTCCCCTTGCGCCAACCCGGCCGCCCGGCACCCATGACCCACACACCGCCCCCGGATCGTTGCGGCGTCGCTGGCGCCACCGCCCGGTTCGGCCCCGGCGCGACGACACCGGGCATGTCGACGATCGACGACGCAGGGACCCCGAGGCGTTCGGCGAACTCAGCGACGGGACGTGACACCGCCATCAACAGATCGATCCGCTCGATGAGGCCCGCCCGGGCCGACGGCGGCACGCACCGACCGAACGCCACCTCGAGTTCGTGCAGGTGCAGCACCACCGGCACGTGGTCGTCCACCGCGCGGATCGCTTCCCACGCACCGGCGCCGTGCACCACGAGCACATCCGGAGCCGGCAACGACCGACGCCACGCACGCCATCGCAGGCGTTCGGCCGCGTCCGCGAACGACGACGCTCCCAGCTGGCGGGCACCTGCGGTCACCGTCCCCGCAGCGGACCGGCCGGACTCGGGTTCGAACACGTGCAGTGAACCGGCGAGACGCGCGATCGAGTCGCGCAGCGGGCCGTCCCGTCGAGCCACCACGTGAACACGACGCCGCCGTTCCGACGAGGAAACGCTGAGGTAGCGCTCGAGCACGACGGGAACGCCCGTGCGCGACAGGTCGTGCAGCGCCACCCACACGACCGGGGCGCTCACGACGCCGCTCCCGTGATCACGTTCCACAGGTGGGGGAGGACACGCTCGGGCGCGTGGTGACGGCGGACGTGGTCCTGCAGGGCGGCGCCGCGACGGGCGGCGTCGGCGGGGTCCTCCAGCAATCCGCGCACCACCTCCGACATGCCCAGCACGTCACCCACCGGGAGCAGCTGATCGTCGCACCCCGCGCCTCGGAGCACCGCAGCGAACCCACCGGCGTCGAAGGCCACGACGGGCGTGCCCGACGCCGCCGCCTCCAGCAGCGCGAGCGGGAACGGGTCCTCCCTCGCGGTCGAGACGACGACGTCGGCGGCAGCAGCCGTTGCGGCGGCGTCACCGGGAGGACGGACGTCGACGACCCCGACGAGACCCAGACGGTCGACGTCGTGGTGGAGCTCGTCGGTCACCACC
>SKRR01000011.1 GCA_007118345.1 Microthrixaceae bacterium
CGGTCGTCGTCGTGGTCGACGTGGACGGAACGGTCGTCGTGGTGGACGTCGTCGTGGTGGACGTCGTCGTGGTGGACGTCGTCGTGGTGGAGGTCGTCGTCGGCGCCTCGGTGGTCGTGGTGGAGGTCGTCGTCGGCGCCTCGGTGGTCGTGGTGCTGGTCGTCGGCGACGGCTCGGTCGGCGGCACGCATGCCGCACCGATCAGTCCGACCACGCCGATGACGAGCCCGACGACCGCTCGACGCGGTCCAGTTCCTGCCTGCATGTGAACTCCCCCTGATCGCCCCTCCGGAGGCGCTGCTCCGGCACCGACAGTCAAACCGACGTTGCGCCGGCTGTCCACCCTTCTGGCCAGCAGCGTCGGACCCGCGGGGTTCAGGCCAGCAGGTCCGAGCAGAACGCGATCGTCGCGCTCGTGAAGGCGTGCGGCGCCTCCCACGGGACGAAGTGCCCGCAGTCGCGCAACAGGAACGGTCCCACGTGGTCGGGGAACGCCGCAGCGGCGTCACGATCGAAGGTCGTCGGCAGCACGTGGTCCGACGGGCCGTAGAGGATCAGCGCCTGGATGTCGGGGTTCGGTGCCAGCACCGACGGCTCACTGCGTGCTCCTCGGTCGAACACCGCCTCGTACGCCGCGAAACCGGCGCGCAGGTGCTCACCGGAGGTGAACGGCGCGACGTGGAACGAGACGGCCGCAGCATCGAACGCGCCGTCGTGGGCCCAGAACCGTGAGGTGTAGAACGTCGACACGTACCCGGCCCGGGCGCCGGGCGTGGAGAGCTCGGCGGCGAGCCCGTCGGCGTCGGTGCCCTGGCGAACGAAGTAGTCCGAGCTGCTCGCCCAGACGTGCCCACCATCGCTGCGCCCGATCCCCGGCACGGGACAGTTGAACAGCACCAGCCGCTCGGCCAGGTTGGGGAACCGCAATGCGAGTTCCTGCACGACCGGCCCGCCGAGATCTCCGGCGGCGAGCACGACCCGCTCGTGACCGAGCTCGTCGGTGAGCAGCGCCGCGAGGTCGCGAGCGTGGACCGGCGTGTCGCCGGGACCGGCGGGACCGGCCCCGGAGTCGCCGAACCCGCGGAGGTCCGGCACGATCACCTCGAACCCGGCAGCGGCGAGGGGTTCGATGACTCGCCACCAGATGCGCTTGGTCTCCGGCCAGCCGTGCACGAGGACCAACGGCACCCCACCGGCACCCTCGCGCACGTAGGCCTGGGAGAACCCCCGCCCGCCGAACCGGTGCACGCGGAAGCGGTCGGGGTCGAGATCGGGGGGCGGTGGGGCGTCGGCCATGACCGAGGACGCTAGGCGTCGAGGGTCATGAGGTCGCGCTGGTCGCCCACGATCGAGGACATGGAACCGGACCGAGAGCGCTTCCCCTGGCTCAGTTCCCGTTCACGCTCCAGTGCCACGGTTCCGAGGGCAGGTTGAAGAACCCGAACCGGTGGGCGTGCTCCGAGAGCCACTGGTAACACGCCGTCGAGCGAACCCCGCAGTTCGAGAAGTCGACCGCGAGGCCGCGTTCGTGCATCGACGAACCCGGACGGGCCGTCGGCGGCGAACACGACGACGCCGGCGCCAGGTACACCTGCTCCGGGGACGAACCGCAGTGCGCGTGCCGCAGCGACACCTGCGACTCGACGGTCCGCCAGCCGTACCCGTCGAGCACCACGCCGTCAGCAGCCGCAGCGACGACCATCGCCGTCACGGCGTCGACGACCGAACGGTGGACCCGGATCGTGGTCCCGGGGACCACGGAGACGTCCGATGCCGGCACCGGTGGACCGGCGGCAGCAGCAGCGGCCGCTTCGCGTTCGGCGACCACGCGCTCCAGGAAGACATCCACGATCTCCAGGGAGGAGACCTCGGCTTCGATCAACTCGGTGAAGAGCTGCAGGTCGGCGAGCCGTTCACCGGTCTCCTCGGCCGCTGCTGCCGCGGCATTGGCTGCTGCGGTCGCCTCCGCTGCTGCGGCCTCGGCAGCCACCGACGCCAGCTCGGCCTCCGCCGCTGCGGTCGCGGCGTCGGCCTCAGCCTCGTCGGCCGCCGCCACCAGTTCCGCGAGGCTCTGTGCACGAGAGCTGAGCAAGCCGTGGAGGAAGAACGAATCGTTCACGTCCGACACCGACACCAAGGCCCTCGTCGTGTCCTTCTCTGGCGGCGACATGTACGCGTCGACCAGCGCGTTGCGCGCTGCGTCACGGGCCCGGACCGCCCTGCGGGCGGCAACCTCGGCCGCCCTCGCCGAACGCTTCGCGTCGTCGTTCGCCGCTGCCACTTCCACAAGGGCACTGTCGAGCCACTCGTTCGCAGCGCTCGACCGCTCCTCGGCTGCGTCGAGTTCCACCTCGGCGAGCTCGACCAGCTCGGTGAGCACTTCGACCGCCGCTGCCGATTCTCCCAACCGCTGCTGCACCTCCTCACGGGCCGCCAGCGGGTCCGAGAGATCCAACCCGTCGAAAGGGTCGACCTCTGCGACACCGTCGATCGACTCGCCCGACGAGGCCGGTCCACCGGGCTCGTCAGGTCCGTCGCCGTCGATGCCTCCGGCCACGGAGCCGGGCACTGCGAGGAGCACCACTGCGGCCGCTGCGGCGGCCGCCCAGACCTTCCTCACCCTCGACACACGCATTGTCCCCACCGTCGTCGCGACTCCCCACGTCGAGCTGCGAACTGTAGCGGGCGAACGACCAGAATCGACAGCGAGTGAGGTCACGGCGCTTCGTCGGTGACGGGTGCAGCGCGTCGAGTCGTCGGGCCCGACCGGTCCGTCCCCTCGGGACGCAGCGGAGGAGACGGCGGATCGCGCAGCTGCGACCGGGATTCCCGACGACGTGGGAGCCCCGGCGGCGCTGAGGAGCGGGACGGCAGTAGGTTGACCACATCTGCAGTGATTCGCCATGACCACCTTGTTCGCCCTCTTCGCCGCAGCCGGCGTGCCCCTGGTCGCTTGGTTCCTGCTCGCGGGTGACAGCAGTGACGGTGGCGACGCCGGGGGTGGCGACGACGGCGGCGGCGTGGGCGGCATCATGCTGCGGCTCTTCCCACTCAGCACCCTCGCGATCGCGGCGGCGACATTCGGCGTGACCGGCCTCGCCCTCGGCGCCGTCGGCACGAGCGCACCGGCGACCCTGATCCTGGCGATCGTGGTCGCAGTTCTCGCCGGCGGACTCAACACCGCGCTGTTCGGCTACATCCGCCGCTCGGACTCTGGTGGCTCGCTGAGCGATGAAGCGCTCGAGGGAGCCATCGGACAGGTCGTGCTCCCCATCTCGGGATCGGGGCGCGGGCGCATCGCGATCTCGGTGAACGACCAGCAGATGTACCTGAGCGCCGTGGCGATCCGCAGCCCTCAGGAGCACTCCGAGCCCGAAGGCGCCTCGACCGAACTCGCGCCGCGCGAGCTGGCGGTCGGTGATCCGATCCTCGTGGTCCACGTCCGCGAGGGGGTCGCCGGTGTCATCCCCCTCGACATCGATCTGACCTGATGCACATCCACCACACAGGAGTACCCCAACCATGACCGGCCTCGTGCTCGGCGCCATCATCGCCTTCGCCGTCCTGATCGTCCTCGGGACGGTCCGCAGCTTGATCATCATCTGTCCGCCGAACCGGGTGGCGGTGATCTCCGGCCGGTCGCGCGCGCTCACCGACGGCCGGACCGTCGGCTACCGGTCGATCCGCGGCGGCCGGACGCTCCGGGTCCCGCTGCTCGAACGGGTCGCGTGGATGGAGCTCAACACCATTCCCATCGAGGTTGCGGTGCGGAACGCGTACTCGAAGGGGTCCATCCCCCTGAACGTGCAGGGCATCGCGAACGTGAAGGTGTCCAGCATCGAAGGACTGTTGCAGAACTCCGTCGAGCGGTTCCTCGACGTGCCCCAGACCGAGATCGCCGCGATCGCCAAGGAGACCCTCGAGGCCAACCTCCGCGGTGTGCTCGCCACGCTCACCCCCGAGGAGGTCAACGAGGATCGCCTCAAGTTCGCCCAGACGCTGATCGACGAGGCCGACGACGACATGAAGACCCTCGGGCTCGAGCTCGACGTGCTGAAGATCCAGAACGTGACCGACGAGGTGGGCTACCTCGACTCGGTCGGACGCCGCCAGACCGCCGAGGTCCTCAAGGATGCCCGGGTGGCCGAGGCGCAGCGCAAGGCCGAGGCCGAGGAGTCCGAGGCGACGTCGCGCCAGCGGGCCGAGATCGCCACCGCCCAGGCCGACCTGATGATCGTCGAGGAGCAGAACGCCCTGCGGGTCCGCCAGGCCGAGCTCGAAGCACTCGCGGGCGCAGCAGAGGCCGAGGCGAAGGTTGCTGGCGAGAAGGCCCGCGTCGTCGCCCAGCAGGAGCTCGAGCGTGAGCGCGTCGATCTGGAGACCCGCCGGCTCGAGGCCGACGTGGTCGCCCCGGCTCGTGCCGACCTCGAGGCCAAGGAACTCGCCGCCAAGGCCGACGCTGCCAAGATCGTCGAGGAGGGCAACGCGCAGGTCGAGGTCTTCCACCGGCTGGTCGAGCAGTACCACGCTGCGGGCGACGACGCGCAGCGCATCTTCGTGCTGCGAATGCTGCCCGAGCTGGTCGACTCGATCGTCTCGACGGTCTCGTCGGTCGACATCGAGAAGGTGTCGATCATCGACAGTGGCGGCCAGGGCACCGGCGTTCCGGGCTTCATGAACCAGCTGCCCGCGTCGGTCATCGGCCTCGCCGAACAGATCGAGAACGCAACGGGCGTGGACCTCTTCAAGGCGCTGCGCCCTGACGACCAGCCCAACGGCTCCAGTTCCGATCCGGCTGCGACGGACACGACCGCGACGACGGCCAGCTGATCGCGAGAACGGCCAGCGCGATTCGGACACCTTCTGGGTTCTCCCAACGCCATTTGCGGGTAGCGCGCGCGGTGACAGGTTTCATGCCGATCGAGGAGGTTGGAAATGGCGTTCGCACAGGTTCTCGAATTCGAGGCATCCGACGTCGAGAACATCAAGGACATCGAGCGGGAATGGGAAGCAGCGACGGAGGGGGAGCGAACCGCTCGCCGTGTGGTCCTGTGTCAGGACCGTGATCGGCCGGGCCACTTCTTCGAGTTCGTCTTCTTCGACTCGTACGACTCCGCGATGGAGAACAGTCGGCTGCCCAAGACCGCGGAGTACGCAGAGAAGATGAAGGAGGCCAGCTCCGGCGAACCGACCTTCCACAACTTGGACGTCATCGAGGACCGGGCGTTGAGCTGAGGACCGGCGACCGCTGAGCTTGCAGTGGAGGACGAGGTGGCCGTGTCACGTCCGCTTCGCCTCCACCTTCAACGTCCCAGCAGCTCGAGCACTTCTTCGTCGCTGGTCTGCGCGAAGTCGGCGTACCAGTGGCCGACGGCCGCGAAGTCCGATGGCGTCTGGACGCAGATGACCTCGTCGGCAAGCTCCCCGAGCCGCCTCGCAGTCTCCGACGCGCAGACGGGGACTGCGAGGATCACGCGTCCTGCGTCGAGGCGCCGAAGCGCCCGCAACGCGGCCTCTGCAGTCACCCCTGTGGCCAGTCCGTCGTCGACGAGCACCACGTCGCGTCCAGCAAAGGGAGGCAGCGGCCGATCGGCGCGATAGCGATGTACCCGGCGTTCCAGCTCCTCTCGCTCCCGCCGCACCAGTTCGGCCCAGTCCGACGCACTCAGCCCGAGCAGGGCGACCAGCTGCTCGTCGCGCACCTCGCCCCCGCCCTCGGCGACCGCACCGATGCCGAACTCGGGTTGGCCCGGCGCACCGACCTTGCGTGCGACGAACACCTCGAGAGGCGCATGGAGCGCCGTGGCGACCTCGAAGGCCACCGGCGCGCCGCCTCTCGGTAGGCCCAGGACCACCGGGTCGTTCAGCTCGAGGCGACTGAGTTCCTCACTCAGCCGCTGCCCTGCATCTTTCCGGTCACGGAACTGCATACGAACCACCTCGTCGTGACCGTCCAGCGAACCGGGTCGCGGGCATCACTGGTTGAAGGGATAGGTCTCGAACTCGGCCGAGCGCGGCGGCGGCTCCGGGCGGAGCGGGTGCAGTGCCTCAGTGCGCTCGAAGAAGCAGAACGCGTCGTACCGGGCTCCCATCACGGTGGGGACCCAATTGCCCGTCCGCTCCTCGCCGTAGACGACGCCGATGGCGCGGTGGCCCCGGACCGCGCCGAGCCAGTCGATGCGGGCACGCTCCTGCACCTTCTCGCTGAACAGCAGCAGGCAGCCCGTGTCGCTGGCACCGTTGATCAGGTCCTCGTGGGTCCCCGGCATCGACGGCGGAACGGCCATCTCCGCCACGGGCGCGCCCCATGAGCCCCCGGCCATGACTGAGCCCTCGTGACAGCCGAAACCGACCAGCACCACCCGTTCCTCGCCGTGGCGCTCACGGGCGAGTTGACCGAGGTTCACCATGCCTGCAGCCGCCATCGGTGTCCCACGTGCATCGCCGATGTGCGTGTTGTGCTCCCACACCACCGCCCTGGCACCGGCTCCGTGACGACCCATCAGCCGCTCCAGCGTGTTCGCCATGTGGGTGTCACGAACGTTCCACGATGCGGCGCCGCCCCGCACCATCGTGCGGTAGTAGCGCTCCGCGTTCACCGCCACCTCGGCGTTCTGCTCGGCGTTGAGTCGCGACTCGTCGTCGTCGCCGCCACTTTCCACGCGACGGAGTCGAAGCAACATCTCGACCACGTCCTGTTCACAGGAGGCCGGAACGAGTCGGGTCGCCATGGCATACGCCTGCGGGTCCTCCCCGTACGGCTCGAAGCACCGGTACGCCTGACGCGCGACATCGAGGGAATCCGGTTCGTGCTCGGCCAGGTGGGCGAGGATCGACTCCAGGGATTCCCAGAGCGAGTACACGTCGAGTCCGTAGAAACCCACACGCTCGGCCATGGCGAGCCGGGAGTTGTGGTCGCGCAACCAGTCGAGGAACTCCGCCACCTCGCGGTTCGCCCACATCCACGTCGGCCAACGGTCGAAACCCATCAGCACGTCCGCCGCCCGCTCGGGGCCCTCGACCAGACCCTTGACCCAGCGGTTCACCTCGAAGCAGTCCGGCCAGTCACCCTCGACGGCGATGAAGCTCACCCCTCTGTCGACGATCAGCCGACGGGTGATCTCCGCTCGCCACTTGTAGTACTCACTGGTCCCATGGGATGCCTCGCCCAGCAGGACGTAGGGCCGGTCGCCGACCCGATCCAGCAGCGGGTCCAGGTCGACGGGGGTCTCCAGCGGTCGGGCGAGCTGCTCGATCTCCTGGGCATGCCGGCTCATCACCGGGTCGTCGTGGGCCGTCCGTCTCGGCATCTTTCTCCCTCATGTCTCGTTGCGGCGAGTCCGCCCGCGCCAGATGACGGAGCTCAGCGGTGCAGCGCCTGGCGGATGGGTTCGCCGAGGGACGAGTGCGAGGCCGATCGGCCGATCTCGCCCGCCTTCGAGATGACGTCGCGCGAGGTGTCCGCGATCGGCACGGATCGAAGCGCGTCGGGGATCGACTGCAGGGCGTCCGGCATCGACTGCAGTGCATCGGGGAGGGAGTGCAACGCGTCCGGAATCGAGTGCAGGGCGTCGGGGACCATCCGTTCGGCCACGCCCTTCAGCACCTGGCCCGGCCGCTGCTGCTCACCGAGCCGGGCCTCCGCGACGATCATCGCGCCGGTCAGGACCGGCACCGCGATCTGCACCGTGCGCAGCCGTCGGAGCGTGGCTGACCGCTCGACGGCCGACTCCTCGCCCTCCTGCTGTGCTTCCTCGTAGGCGTCGCGGCCCAGTCGCGACGCGTAGAACGTGGCCCCGAGGGCGCCGACGGTGCACACGCCCTTCACGATGGCCGCCGAGGGCACGCCCCGCTGCGCGCCGAGCCGCCCCTTGTTCGTCATCGCGAGCCTCGCCGAGCCGACCAGGTGGGCGGTGATCGCCACGCTCTGCACCGGCGACCACCGGCGCCACGCTTCGTTCTCGTACTCGAGGTCGTCGCCACCCGAACCGTTCGCCAGCGCGACCGTGCCGAGGAGGGATCCTCCGAACCATGCGGCCAGGCCGACCATGTCGAGTACTCGTGCCGCGTCATCGATCCGTGTCATCTCGGTGCCTCCATGGGGTCGACCGCCGATACCCGGCTCCGACGGACGACAAACCGCTGGCACGCCGACGACCGCACGCACACCCAGCGGCCGTCGTTTGACATCCCCCTCCGAACGGGAACCCTCTGGTGCGCGCAGGCTGTGACCGGGCGGTGCAGCACGACGGACTCCGACACGTCGAACCGGAGCGCGGAAGGATCCTCATGCGCATCGGCAGGACATCCCGTGTGGGAGGAGCCGGTCTGCTGGCGTTGGCAGCGACCTACGGCATCGGCCGGCAGGCATACGGCTTGTTCGTGCCCACCTTCCGGGCGGAGTTCGACCTCTCCCTCGAGGTGCTGGGCTACTACGCCAGCGCCGCGCAGGCCGGCTACCTGGCGGCGACGGTGCTCACCGGCGTGCTCACCGCCCGTTTCGGTCCCCGTGTGCCGGTGGTGTGCGGCAGCCTGCTGCTCGCGCTCGGCGCGGCCGTGACCGCCGCTGCGCCCGGACCGGTGCTGCTGGCAGTGGGGCTCGTCGCCGCGGGCACGAGCGCCGGTGGCGCGTGGGGTCCGTTCTCGGACGCGATCGACGAGCAGGTCCCTGCGTCCGGAAGCCGTCGTGCGCTGGCGCTGGTCAACGCGGGCTCTCCGGTCGGCCTCCTGGTCGCCAGCGTGCTGGTGCTGGTTGCCGGCGACCGATGGCGGGTGGTGTGGGGAGCGTTCGCAGTCGTGGGGCTGGTGGCCGCAGCATCTGCATGGCGGGTGTTGTCGGCGGGAGCGGCGGGACCGGCCCGTGACCTCGGACGGCCCCGACCCGGCTGGTTCTTCAACGCCCGGTCGGTGCGGGTGTTGCTCGTGGCGCTGGGGGTGTCCGTCACCTCCGGTGCCTACTTCGCGTACGCTCCCGACACCGCTCAGCAGGCCGGGCTGCCCACCTGGATCGGTCCGGCGATGTGGGCGGTGGTGGGGATCTGCGGCGCTGCAGTGGGTGTGTTCGGTGGTGGGATCGCCAACCGGTACGGGCTCCGCGGACCCTTGGCGGTGATGTTCGTCCTGCTCGGCGGATCGACCTTGGTGCTGCTGGTGGCGCCCGGATCCGTCGTCCCCCCGCTCGGCTCGGCCGCCCTCTTCGGAGTGGGCTTCACCTCCGGCTTCGCCCTCGTCGCGATGTGGAGCCAGCAGGTCTTCCATGATCGCCCCACCACCGGCTTCACCCTCGTCATCGTGTTCGCCGCGGCAGGGTTCATCATCGGTCCGAGCCTGTTCGGCGTGCTCGCCACCCGCCTCGATCGTCCAGCGGCACTTCTTGCCGCGGCCACCCCCGCCCTGCTCGCAGCGATGGTTCCGCCGCTGCGGGATCGACCCCGCCGACGCAGCGCCGTGGCGCCCTGACCACCCCGGTGTCGCAACGGTTCGCGTGCCACGCCGGCCGGACGCGCACCGGCGGCGGCACCCGAGGGGTCGCCGCCGCCGGAGCAGCACGTCGGGTCGCTGCGGTGCGGCTACTCGATGCGCAGACCGGTGATGGCCCGGGCGATCACCAGCTGCTGGATCTGCTCGGTGCCTTCGAAGATGTCGTAGATCTTCGAGTCGCGGTGCCAGCGCTCCACCGGGTACTCCCGGGTGTAGCCGTAGCCGCCGAGGATCTGGATGGCCCGCTCGGTGACCCACACCGCCGTGCGGCCCGCCATGAGCTTGGACATCGAGCCCTCGCCCATCGTGTAGCCGCCGCCGTTCTTCGACAGCCACGACGCACGCCAGATCATGAGCCGTGAGGCCTCGATCTGGGTGGCCATGTCGGCGAGCATGAAGGCGATCGACTGGTTCATGATGATCGGCTTGCCGAAGGCGTGCCGCTCCTGGGCGTACTGCAGGGCGTACTCGTACGCCGCCCGGGCGATGCCGACCGCCTGCGCGCCCACGGCGGGGCGGGTCGCCTCGAAGGTGGCCATCGCGGGCTGCTTGCCCGAGGAGACCTGCGGGTTCGTCAGCGCCTCGCGTGCCTTGGCGAGCTTCTCGTCGAGCTTCTCCTTGCCGCCGAGCAGGCACGAACCCGGGATGCGGACGTCGTCGAGCACGACCTCGGAGGTGTGGCTGGCCTTGATGCCGTGCTTCTTGTACTTCTGTCCCATGGACAGGCCGGGCGTGTTCGGTGGGACCACGAAGCTGGCCTGCCCGCGACCCTTCAGCTCGGGGTCGACCGCGGCCACGACCACGTGGATGTCGGCGATGCCACCGTTGGTGATCCACGCCTTGGTGCCGTTGAGCACCCACTCGTCGTTCGCCTCGTCGTACACCGCCCGGGTGCGCAGCGAGGACACGTCGGAGCCGGCGTCGGGCTCGGAGACACAGAAGGCACCGAGCTGCACCTTCTCGGGAGTGCCGTAGCACTGGGGCACCCACTCCATGGTCTGCTCCGGGGTGCCGTTGCCGGCGATGCCCGCCGCGGCGAGCGATGAACCGAAGATCGACAGCCCGATGCCGGCGTCGCCCCAGAACAACTCCTCGAGGGCCACGGGCATGGTCAACCCGGTGGGGTCACCGAGCATCGCCTGGGCGATGAAGTCGAAGGAGTACAGCCCGATCTTGGCGGCTTCCTCGACGATCGGCCACGGGAACTCCTCCCGCTCGTCCCACTCCTCGGCAGCGGGACGAACCACGTCCTCTGCGAAGTCGTGGATCCACTTCTGGATCTGGAGTTGGTCCTCATTGAGGGAGACGGAGAAGTCGCTCATCGGTGCCTCGGCTTTCCGGTGGTTACCTGCGGGTAGGTTACCCATGGGTAACCACATGTGCCAAGGGGGCGGATCTGCCCGCGCAGGAACCCTCAGGTCGACGGCCGCCGTGCCGATGCAGAGGGTGAGGAGCGTGAGCGATGGACACGACGACCACCACCGGCGGCGCCCTGCGACGGGCCCGCGAACTCGCAGGATTGAGCACCGGCGGCGCTGCGCGCCGAATGGGTGTGCCCAGTTCGGCGCTGCGTGCCTGGGAGAACGGGCGGGCTGCACCGACTCCGCATCAGGTCGAGGTCGCCGCGACCCTGTACGGCAACGACCTGGCGCAACTGTGGCCCGACCGATCACCGCTGCAACACCCCAGCCGACCCGGCGTGCTGGTGATCGGCACCGAGACCGTCGACGTCGGTTCCGACGAAGTGGGTCGACGTCCCGACAACCACACCGTGCTGGTCCAGTACCTCGCCGCGGTCCGCCGCCAGCGTGGCCTGGCGCCCGACGAACGCGTCGACCTGCGCGGCAACGACGTGACGGCCCTCGCACGGGTGCTCGATCTGGACGACGCGCACCTCGACGCCGAGCTGCAACGCCTGCTGGACCTCACTCCGACGGGCTCGCGCATGACGCTGCGAGCCATGGTGGTCGCCTCGTTGATGGCGGTCGCGGCCACCGGCGTCGTCGCGGGCTCGTGGATCGCGCCGACCGCGACCGCTGCCGAGCAGGACGAGCCGGTCGCGACCCTCGAGGCCGACGCCACGGCGACGGATGTCCACGAGACCGCCGAGGCCGAGCTGACCACACCGGTTGCCGGGGCGAGCAGCACGGTCCAGGAGCGTCGGCCGGTGTTCAGCACCGAGCCGAACGCACCCACCGCCGGGGTCGAACTCGCCCCCGCCGTGTTCGCCCTTGCGCCCGCCAGCGAGTGGAGCTACGTCGAGGACGCGCCGTTCTCGACCGACCCCGCCGACGGCGCGCCGGGCGTGATCGTGGAGATGCTCGACGAGGAGCTCCCCGGGCCGATCGGCCAACTCGGTCTGCCCGTCGCGCCCACCGAGTAGTCAGCAGGAGGCGTCAACCGGGGCGCACCACGGTGCCCGCTGCTGAGTCCTCCACCACGTAGCCCGCATCGGTGAGCTGGTCGCGCAACGCGTCCGCCTCGGCCCAGTCCTTCGCCGCTCGCGCTGCGTCTCGACGCCGCGCCAGTTCGACCACGTCGTCCGGGACGTCGCCCGTCTCGGCGCGCAGCTCGACCCCGAGCGCCGACAACACCTCCCGCCAGCCGGCGACCAGGGGGGCGGCAGCGGTCACATCACCGGCGTCGAGCAGCCGGTTCACCTCGGTGACCAGGCCGAACACCTGGGCCATCGCAGCGGCGGTGTCGAGGTCGTCGTCCATCACACGACGGAACGCCTCGATCACCTCGGGTGACGGATCGACCACATCCGACCCGGCGGTGCGGCGCGCGAGCGCGTCCAGACGATCGAGCGCCGCCTCGGCACTCTCGATCGTGGTGGCAGTGACCTCGAGCGGCGAGCGGTAGTGCGACTGCAGCACGAGCACCCGGTAGGCGCGGGGGTCGTGCTGCGCGATCAGGTCGGTGAGCGTCGTGAAGTTGCCGAGCGACTTCGACATCTTCTCGCCCCCGACCTCGACGAAGCCGTTGTGGACCCAGTGCACGGCGAACCCACGACCGAGGGCGACGGACTGGGCGCGTTCGTTCTCGTGGTGCGGGAAGGCGAGATCGAGCCCGCCACCGTGGAGGTCGAAGCGCTCCCCCAACAGGTCGAGGCTCATGACCACGCACTCGGTGTGCCAGCCCGGCCGGCCGTCGCCCCACGGAGAGGGCCACGACGGCTCCCCGGGTTTGGCGAGCTTCCACAGCGCGAAGTCCGCAGGGTGGCGCTTGTCGCCGCCGCCGACGATCTCGCGTTCGCCGCCACCGGCCCGCAGATCGTCGAGCGACTGGTGAGCGAGCAGCCCGTAGCCCTCGACGGACTCGACCGACAGGTACACGCCGTCGGGGGTGGAATAGGCGGCACCACGGTCGATCAACTCACCGATCATCGCGACCATCTGCTCCACGTAGCCGGTCGCGTGAGGGTCGTGGTCGGGCCGGCGCACGCCGATCGCATCCATCGCGGCGTACCAGACGTCTTCGTACTCGGCAGTGAGCTCCTGCCACGGCCGCTGCTCGGCACCGGCACGCTCGATGATCTTGTCGTCGATGTCGGTGATGTTCGACACATAGGTGACCTCGAGTCCCGACCACGCCAGGTAGCGGCGGAGCACGTCGAACACCAACGCGAAGCGACCATGACCCAGGTGCGGCGGTCCGTAGACCGTGGGACCGCACACGTACATCGACACCCTGCCCTGGTCGCGCAGCTCCAGCTGGCGGACCGCGCCGCTGGCGGTGTCGTGCAGTCGGATCATGGCCGTCGATGCTATCGGTACACCCCCCGACCACCGTCCGGTGCTGCTCGTCCTCGACGCCGCCTTCTCAATGCCGGACCCCCATCGGTCGATAGGCACCGGGTGAACCCCGACACCTCCACCGCCACGACCACGAGGAACTCGACCGCGACGACGGCCTGCGCGACGACGCCGTCGGCCACCACCGCGATGACGGTCGCGGGCCCCGCCGTGGTCGCCGGGGCGGTCGTGGTGGTCGCCGAGCTCTCGGGTCCGGTCGAGCTCGTCGTGATCGCCCTGGGCGTGGCAGCGGCGCTGTGGGCGACGCTGCACCTCGTGGTCAGTCCCCTCGTCGCACAGATCGCCTCGGCGCGGCGGACCGCGCTCGACGCCGAGGCCGAGCTCATCGCCGAGCGCTCGACCGCCGACGTGCGGGAGCGACTGGAACGCGCCCTGCGGGTCTCGGAGTCCGAGCCGACCACCCTGCGCACCGGATTGCGCGCAGTGGCCGAACTGGCACCCGACACCGACGTGTCGCTGCTGTTGAACCTCCCTGACGAACCGCGTGTCGGCTGGCGCATCCAGCTCGCCGACGGTGCACTCGAAACTGCGCAACAGGTTCCGGACCGCCCCTCGTGTGCTGCACTGAGCTCGGGTCGTACGGCGGTGTCACGAAGCTCCGCAGGGCTCGACGCGTGCGCCCACCTGCATGCCCCAGACCTCGAGGTGTCGTCGATCTGCGTGCCGCTCCGCCTCGGCGAACGACTGCTGGGATCGGTGTGCGTGCAGGGCCCGGCCGGCGAACTCCCGGATCAGCGCACCATCGATCACCTCGAGTGGGCGGTCGACCGGATGGGCGTGCGCGCCGCCGAACAACGGCTCCAGCGGGGACCGAGCACCCACGCTCCGGTCGATCCGGTCACCGGGTTGCCCGGAACGTCCGCGCTGCGGACCCACCTTCGGGACCTCGTGCGATCGCTCATCCCGTTCTGCGTCGCGGTGATCGAACCGGACGGGTCCTTCGACGCCGGCGCTGCGACCGGGGTCGACCACCAGAGCCGGTTCGACGACGACCTGCGACTCCTCGGCGACGTGCTGTGCGCCACGCTGCGTCCCGACGATCTGGTTTGTCGCCTCGGCGGCCAGCGCCTGGCCGCGGTGCTCACCCAGTGCTCGGCCGACCAGGCCACCTCGGCGCTGGAACGCGCGCGCGAGTCGATGGTGCTCACCGTCGCCGAGGTCGGCGGTGCGCCGGTGACCACCTCTGCCGGTGTGGTCGAGTCACACCGGGTCAGCTCGCTCGAGGAGCTGATCGACGAGGCCACCGCAGCCTGTCACCGTGCCGGCGAGCAGGGCGGCAACCGGGTGATGGTCGCCGGCGAGCAGCTCACGACCGAGGGTTGATCCACCGGCCGTAACATCGCCGCCGTGCCCGACGGTCCCCCACGCGAGTTCCCCCGCATCGTGCAGATCTTCCGGGTGATCGCAGTGATCGAGGCGTTCACCTATCTGCTGCTCATCGCGGCGAGCATCGCCCGACGCGGCTTCGGTGTCGAGGGCATCGTGCCCGTCATGGGACTCGTCCACGGGGTGATCTTCCTCGTGTACGTCGCAGTGGCCCTCGTGGCCCGCCGTGAGTTGCGCTGGCCGCTGCAGGAGACGCTGTTCGTGCTCGCCGCGGCGATCATCCCGCTCGGCGGCATCGTCGTCGAACGGCGACTGCACGACGAGGCCGCCGTCCTCCGCCGCTGACGCGGCCGCGCCGACCGTTCCGTGATGCGAGCGGCGCGCTTCTCCGCGTCCGTCGCATCACCGAACCGGCGAACTCACCCCAGGAGGTCCACGGGCGGTCGGCCGTCGACGATGCGCTGCACCCGGTCGAGCGCCCCGAGCGCGACCTCTGGTTGCGGCAGCACCCAGAAGCGGCGTTCGGCCACCGCGTCGACGATCGCATCAGCGACGGTCGCCGGCTCCGCTCCCGCGTCGACCCCGGCGCGAATGGTCGTCGCGACCTGCTCGGCGACCGGAGAGAGCTGCTCGTCCTCGATCCCCGCGGCAGCGAGTGAGGTCACCGGCATCGGAGTGCGGATGTTGCCGGGACAGACGACCGACACCCCCACACCCGGAGCGACCCGGGCCAGTTCATGGTGGGTCGACTCCATGAGGCCGACCACGGCATGTTTGCTCGCGGTGTACGCCGACAACCCGGGTGCCGCGACGAGACCGGCACCCGACGCGACCGCCACCACGTGCCCCCGCCCGTTGTCGACCATGACGGGCAGCGCCGCACGCACGCCGTGGACGACGCCCCACAGGTTGACCCGCACGTGCAGGTCCCACTGTGTCTCGGGCAGCTCCCAGACCAGTCCCGGCAGCACCACGCCGGCGTTCAGCACGCTCAACCCGAGCCCACCGAGGTCGAGTGCTGCCTCGACGAGCACCGCGTGGTGATCCCCCTCGGCCACGTCACCGACCACTGCCTCGCACACCGCGGTCGCCGGGAGCTCGCCGACGAGACGGTCGAGCGCCACCGGGTCGCGGTCGGCCACCACGAGCGACCAGCCGTCGTCGGCCAGCCGGTGCGCCACCGCGGTGCCGATCCCGCCGCCTGCTCCGGTCACGATCGCTGCGTCCACATCGAACCCCCTGGCCGGGCCGCCTCATGACGACCGCTGCGGGATCGGACCGTAGTGGGCGCGGCCGGTACGCTTCGCAGCCGTATGGCGCCGACTCCCCCCGCTCAACGTTCCGATCGATCGATCCCCGACAAACCCTCGGTGGACGGACTCGAGGACCGGTGGACCGAGCAGTGGCGCGAGCAGGACACCTACGCGTTCGACCGCAGCGCACGACGCGACGAGGTGTTCGCGATCGACACCCCGCCTCCGACGGTCTCGGGTTCGCTGCACGTCGGCCACGTGTTCAGCTACACCCACACCGACACGATCGCCCGGTTCCAGCGGATGCGCGGACGCGCGGTCTTCTACCCGATGGGATGGGACGACAACGGGCTCCCCACCGAGCGGCGGGTCGAGAACTTCTTCGGGGTGCTCTGCGACCCGTCGTTGCCCCACGACGGGTCCTTCGAACCGCCGGAGCAGCCACCGAAGCAGCGCCGTGACTTCGTACCGACGAGCCGCCGGAACTTCATCGAGCTGTGTGAACGCCTGCTCGTGGTCGACGAGGAGGCGTTCGAGACGCTGTGGCGGCGGCTCGGCCTGTCGGTCGACTGGTCGCTGCAGTACTCGACGATCGACGAGGCGTCGCGCCGTGCCTCCCAGCGCGCCTTCCTGCGCAACCTCGCCCGCGGCGAGGCGTACTCGTCCGAGGCGCCATCGCTGTGGGACGTCACGTTCCAGTCCGCGGTCGCCCAGGCGGAGCTCGAGGACCGCGACCGGCCCGGCGCGTACCACCAGCTGGCCTTCCACCGCACCGACGGCGGCGGCGACGTGCTCATCGACACGACGCGACCCGAGCTGGTGATCAGCTGTGTCGCGCTGGTCGCGCACCCCGATGACGAGCGGTTCCGGCCGTTGTTCGGCTCGACGGTCACCTCCCCCGTCTTCGGTGTCGAGGTGCCGGTGGTGGCCCACCCCCTCGCCGAGCCCGACAAGGGCACCGGCATCGCGATGATCTGCACGTTCGGCGATCTGACCGACGTGACATGGTGGCGCGAGCTCGATCTGCCGACCCGTGCGGTCATCGGACGCGACGGCCGCTTCGCCACCGACCCACCCGACTGGCTGACCACCGACGCAGCACGTGAGCGCTACGCACACATCGCCCGCAAGGGCTCCGGCGGCGCCCGAGAGCAGATGGTCCAGCTCCTCCGGGACAACGACGAGCTGGTCGGCGACGTCCGCCCGATCGACCATCCGGTGAAGTTCTACGAAAAGGGTGACAAACCGCTCGAGATCGTCACCTCGCGCCAGTGGTACCTGCGCAACGGGGGACGATCCGAGGAGCTGCGCGCCGAGCTGCTCGCCCGCGGCGAACAGCTGCGCTGGCACCCCGACTACATGCGCCACCGCTTCGACAACTGGGTCGGCGGCCTCAACGGCGACTGGCTCGTGTCACGTCAGCGCTACTTCGGGGTGCCGTTCCCGGTGTGGTACCGGCTCGACGCCGAGGGCCTCCCCGATCACGACGACCCGATCGTGGCGAGCGAGGCCGACCTCCCCGTCGACCCGCAGTCCCAATGCCCGGCCGGGTTCACCGAGGACCAGCGCGGCGTGCCCGGCGGTTTCATCGGTGACCCCGACGTCATGGACACCTGGGCGACCTCGTCGCTCACACCGCAGATCGCGTGCCGGTGGGAGGACGACCCGGACCTGTTCGCCCGGGTCTTCCCCATGGATCTGCGCCCCCAGGGCCACGACATCATCCGGACCTGGCTGTTCTCGACGGTGTTGCGCAGCCACTACGAGCACGACTCCCTGCCCTGGTCGAACGCCGCGCTGTCCGGGTGGATCCTCGATCCCGACCGCAAGAAGATGTCGAAGTCGAAGGGCAACGTGGTCGTGCCCTCGCACCTGCTCGATCAGCACGGCGCCGACGGCGTCCGGTACTGGGCGGCCTCGGGGCGGCCGGGGACCGACACGGCCTTCGACGAACAGCAGATGAAGGTGGGGCGCAGACTCGCGATCAAGCTGCTGAACGCGTCGAGGTTCGCGCTCTCCTTCGGCAGCGTCGCTCCGGACACGCCGGTCACCGCCGCACTCGACCGGTCGATGCTGGCCACCCTGGCCCGACTCGTCGACGACGCGACCGCGGCCTTCGAGGCCTACGACTACGCACGGGCGCTGGAGCGCACCGAACAGTTCTTCTGGCGGTTCTGCGACGACTACCTCGAACTGGTCAAGGGCCGCGCCTACGAGGACGCGACCGAGGGTCGCGCGTCGGCGATCGCAGCACTCACCCAGGCGCTGTCCACGCTGCACCGACTGTTCGCGCCGTTCCTGCCGTTCACCACCGAGGAGGCGTGGTCGTGGTGGATGGACGGGTCGGTCCACCACGCCGAGTGGCCGACTGCAGCGCCGCTGCGTCAGCTGGCGGGCGACGCAAACCCTGCGGCGCTCGAGGTGGCCGGTGCGGTGCTCTCGGAGCTCCGCGGCGCCAAGTCGGCGGCGAAGGCGTCGATGCGGGCGGAGTTGAGCGAGGTCGTCGTGACCGAGTCACCCGTGCAGTTGGAGCTGCTCGCCGGGGTCGCCGACGACGTCATCGCCGCCGGCCGGGTGCTCGAACTGCGCACCGAGCCCGGCGACTCGTTCGCTGTCCGGGCGACCCTCGCCGCGCCCGAGGACTGAACTGCGGCACCGCCCCTCGACGGTCCACGATCCGCACGGGTGCGGCTCGTAGGCTCACGGCGTGTTGACACGAGCACGTCGTCGTCGAGAGGTGACCGAGGCTGAACGTGCTCGGCGCGACGCCGAGGACCGACTCGCACAAGTCCGCGTCGCCTACGACACGGCGCTCGCCGAGACCGGAGTCGTGCTGTTCCAACGCACGGCGCCGGGCCACGACGCCTTCCACGTCTCGGCATCCTGCACCGCCGCGCTCGGTTGGGCACCTGCGACCTTCCTGACCCCGGGGGTGCTGCGCGGACTCGTCCACCCGGACGACCTCGCCACATGGGACGCGGCGCTCAGCGGACAGACCGTCATCGATCTGACCCACGGCACCGATCCGTCGGCCAAGGTGGCCTCCCCGGCGCTCGGTGCCGACCCGTCGCCGATCGTGAGGCTCCGCAGCGCCACCGGGCCCTGGCGGTACGTGCGGGTGGAGTCGGTGACGTCGGCTTCGGGCCTCACACGCGGTGCGCTCGTCGACGTCTCCGCGGACGAGACCCACCGCCACACGATGCGCAGGTTCGCCGAGGTGGTCGAACGCGACCCGTCCGGCTGTCTGCTGCTGGAGCTCCCCGACCCCACCGACCCGTCGTCGCTGGTCATCATCGCGGCGAACCGTGCTGCGCACGATCTGTTCCACCTCGACCCCGGCCTGGTCGGCATCGGCGCGCCGGCCACCCCGATCGACGCCGTGCTGGGCACCGCATCTGCGCAACTGGTGCGGGCCGCGGCGTTCGACGTGGCCCACACCGGCGAGCCCATGACCGCGGAGCGTCTCGCGCTGCTGGAGGTGCCGGGCACCTACCTCGACCTCCGGCTCGACCGGCTCGCCGACGGGACCCTCGCCCTGCAGTTGACCGACGTGACCGCGACCGCCGCACTCGAGGAACGGTTGCGGCACCAGGCGTCCCACGACGCGCTCACCGGCCTGCCGAACCGATCGCTGTTCGAGGACCGACTGGCCAGCGCGCTGTCCGGCGCATCTCACGACGCCCCCGCTGCGCTGGTGCTCGTCGACATCGACCGACTCCGTGACCACAACGATGCGCTCGGGCTGCACCTCGGTGATGACCTACTCGTGCAGTTCGGACGCCGGCTGGTCCGCGAGGTCCGCGGCGCTGCGATCGTGTCGCGTATCGGCGGCGACGAGTTCGCCGTGCTGACGGTGCCGTGCGCAGGCGTGGCCGAAGCCACTGAACGGGCGCACGCGGTGCGGTGCGCGCTCGCGGCCCCCTTCGACCTCGACGGCCACCTGGTGCACGTCAGGGCATCGGTGGGTGTCGCACTGACGCCGACCCACGGAAGCGACGCCAGATCGGTCCTGCGAATCGCCCAACGGGCGCTCGACGCAGCCAAGAGCGTGCCGGAGGGCATCGTCGTTCACGACGGCGCCGAGCCGGAAGGGTCGATCCACCGGCTCGGTCTGCTCAGCGAGCTCCGACAGGGACTGGCGAACCGCGATCTCGAGCTTCGCTACCAGCCGCTGCTCGATCTCCGCAGCGGGCGGGTCGCCAAGGTCGAGGCGGTGCTGCGCTGGCGCCACGATCAGCACGGCGCCAGGTTGCCGGTCGAGTTCCTCGAGCTGGCGGAGCACTCGGGGTTGATCCAGCCGCTCACCCGCTGGGTCCTCGGCGAGACCGCCGATGCAGCCGCCGGCCTCGCACGCGCAGGTCACGACGTCGTGGTCAGCACCAACCTGTCGCTGCGGAACCTGTTCGATCCGGATCTGGAGCGATTCCTCGTCCTGCTGATCGACAACGGCGAGCTCGACCCCACCTCGGTCGAGCTCGAGGTCGCCGAGACCGAGCTGATGGACGATCCGGTCCGCTCCCGCGAGGTGCTGGTTCGTCTGCACACACTCGGGCTCCGGATCGTCGTCGACGAGTTCGGCACCGGTTACACCTCGCTCGCAACGATGCAGCACCTGCCGGTCAGCGGACTCAAGATCGATCGCAGCTTCGTCGGCACCATCGCAGACGACCCGGCCGACGCGTCGATCGTGCGGTCGACGATCGAGCTGTGTCACGACCTGGGACTCGGCGTGGCGGCCGACGGGGTTGCCGACGCCGGCACGTTGTCGATGCTCGCGGCGTTCGGCTGCGACCTGGCCCAGGGCCCGCACCTGTCCGAGCCGGTGACCGCACAGGCGCTCCCCGCTCGCATCAGCGAACTCGAATCGGCAGCGCGGGCCTGGTCCGGCGCACCGAACCACTGACGCCGAGCGGTCACACCCCTGCGGTGCGGGCGGCCCAGCGGTAGTCGGCCTTTCCGTTGGGGCCCCGCTCGATCTCGTCGACCACCACGACGCGTTTCGGGCACTTGTAGCCGGCGAGGTGCTGCTTGCAGTGCTCGACGAGATCGTCGGGTTCGACGGCGGACCCGGCCGACGCCGGGGACACCACTGCGGTGACCGCCTGGCCCCACCGCTCGTCGGGCACACCGACGACGTTGGCGTCGCCGACCATCGGGTGCAGCTTGAGGGTCTCCTCGACCTCCTCGGGGTACACCTTCTCGCCGCCGGTGTTGATGCAGACGGACCCACGGCCGAGGAGCGTGATGGTCCCGTCGGTCTCGACCGTCGCGTGGTCGCCCGGCATCGACCAGATCCGGCCACCGAAGGTGCGGAAGGTGCCGGCGGTCGCGTCGGGGTCCTTGTAGTAGCCGATCGGGATCGGCCCGCCGACGGCGAGCAGGCCCTGCTCGCCCGAACCGGGAGCGACCTCGTCGCCCGATTCGGTGAACACCCGAGCGTGCTCGCCCAGGCTGAACCGGGCAGTCGTCGCGGGCCGGTCCCGCTTCGCGACCGAGCTGGCGAACCCGACACCCTCGGAGGACCCGAGCGTGTCGGCCAGGGTGGCGTCGCACCACTGCAGGAGCTCGTCCTTGGCCGTCTGGGACCACATCACCCCCGACGACACGATCACCTTGAGGGGCGACAGGTCGTAGGGACGCCCGGCCGCCGAGGCACGTTCGAGCGCACGGAGGATCGGCGCGGCGAAGGCATCGCCCACGATGGTGAGCTGGGTGACCCGGTCGCGTTCCACGGTCCGGCACAACTCGTCGGCGTCGAACGAGCGCGACGCGAGCGTCACCACCGAGCCGCCGGCACTCAGCACGGCGATGGCGGTGATCGCCGACGTGCCGTGCATCAACGGAGCAGCGGGCAGCAACCGGACGGCCTTGTGGCGCTCGTGGAAGGTGCGAGCGGTGGCCGCGACCTGACGGGGGTCGGTGGGCACGGACGCCTTGACCACCGAGAACGTCGCCGCCGCGGTCTGCAGGAGGTTGCGGTGGGGCCACATGACCCCCTTCGGCATGCCCGTCGTGCCGCCCGTGTACAGGAACCACAGGTCGTTGCCCGAGCGCTCGATGCGGGCCATCGGCGTCGCAGCCGCAACCGCTGTCTCGTAGTCGAACGCCCAGGGTGGGCACGGGCGCTCGGCGTCGGCGCCGACGCACAGGTACAGCGTCAGGTCCGCCAACCTGGGGCGCACCGCGGCGAGCCGATCGGCGAAGTCGACGTCGAAGACCACCGCACGGGCATCGGAGTTGTCGAGGAGGTACTCGAGCTCGGCCTCGAGGTACCGGTAGTTGACGTTCACCGGCACCGCGCGGACCTTGAACGCCGCGAAGGTCGTCTCGAGGTACTCGTCGCCGTTGTAGAGGTAGCAGGCCACCTTGGCGTCGTGACCGATCCCGTTGGCGGCGAACACCTCGGCCAGCCGTGCGGCCCGCTGCTCGAAGGTCGACCAGGTGGTCACCCGGCCACCGCGCAGCAGCGCCGGTGCGTCCCCGACGGCGTCGGCCACCGCCTCCCAGACGGTCGCCAAGTTCATTCCGTCGGCAGTGGAGCTCATACCGTCGGTGGCGGAGTTCGTTCCGTCGGCTGCGGGCGAGGACATTCCGCGAGACGATACGGTCCGAGCAGCGCGGTCGCACCATCTCGCGACCGTCGGCAAGGAGGATCGCCATGCCAGCACGTCGAGTCGACACCGTCGCCGAGGCGGTCGAGTACATCCGACCCACCGACGACCTCGCCGTCGGGCTCGGACCCGGCCACCCGGTCGGGTTCCTGCACGGTCTCGGCGAACGCGACGACTGGGTCGACCTGCAGATGTTCGGCGCGCTGTTGACCGACCTGTACCCCGTGTTCACGAACCCGAACGTTCACTACCGCAGCGGGTTCTTCGGCCCCGCCGAACGGCTCCTGCGCGACAGCGGCGCCGACATCCAGTACGTCCCGGCGGACTTTCGGCGGTTCGCCCCGATCGTCGAGCAGCTCGCCCCCCGTGTGATGGCCACCGCCGTGGCACCCCCGGACGCCGACGGGTACTGCTCCTTGTCGCTGCACGCCGGCGCACTCGTCGACGAACTGCACCGCACGGGCGCCGATCCCGAGCGGGTGCTCATCGTCGAACACTCGCCGCACTTCCCGCGCACCTTCGGGCTCCCCCCGGAACACCCGCACCGGCTTCACCTCGACGAGATCGACGTGATCGTCGAGACCGACGCCGCACCGATCAACCTGCCCGACGCCGAGGCCGACGACCTCGACCGGACCATCGCCGAGCTGGCGAACCGCTTCATCCCTGATGGCGCGACCCTCCAGACGGGCATCGGGGCGATCCCGTCGCTGATCGCGACCCTGCTCGCCGAGGGGTCGGGCGGCGGCTACGGCATCCACTCCGAGATGTTCACGACCGGACTGATGCGGCTGTACCAGGCGGGCAAGGTCACCAACGCCGACAAGGGCGAGTTCGACGGCATCTCGGTGACCACCTTCGCCGCCGGGACCGCCGAGCTCTACGAGTGGCTCGACGGGAACGACCTGGTCCGGTTCCTGCCCGTCGACGTGGTCAAC
This sequence comes from Microthrixaceae bacterium, assembly GCA_007118345.1. GTDB lineage: Bacteria > Actinomycetota > Acidimicrobiia > Acidimicrobiales > Microtrichaceae > SKRR01. The sequence continues at coordinate 23,427 of SKRR01000011.1, forward strand.
TCAGCTGACGTCATCGCGGAGAACCGGCACTTCGTGTCGATCAACGGTGCGACTGCGATCGACCTGTGGGGCCAGGTGGCTGCCGACACGATCGACGGCCGGCAGCACTCAGGAACCGGCGGCCACGAGGACTTCCTCGCCGGAGCCGGACTGCAGACCGACGACCGGTCGTTGCTCTGCTTGCGGTCGACCGCGATCGTCGACGGCGAACCCGTGTCCCGCATCGTCACGAACCTCGGGCCGGGGATGGCGGTCACCACCCCGCGACATCAGGTCGATGTGGTCATCACCGAGCACGGGGTCGCAGAGCTGAAGGGGCGCACCGTGCGGGAACGGGCGGTGGCGCTCAGCCAGATCGCGCACCCCGCGTTCCGCGCCGAGCTCACCGACGCCGGGTCAGCGCTCGGCTGAGCCTCCCGGGGTCCGCGCCGGACGGCAGCGTCGCCATCCACACGGCGAACCGGTGCGGGCCGGAACCGATCCGATACTGCTCGAGCGCGTCGGGTCCGCACGACGCGGTGCCCAGCCCGCGATGGGCGACATCGAGCGAGAGGAACGTCCCCTGGGGCGCAGGAAGCTCATCGGTGTGGGTCGCTGACCACAACGTCGCGTCGTCGAACCGTCGGACCGACATGCCGACCGTCCCTGCGCCGACACCAGGGTCCACCACGACGAGCAGCCCGTCCGCGGCGTCTTCCGGCCTGAGGGCGAGCCACCTCACTCCCGTGCGGTGCCCGTGCTCCTGAGGCACGACGTGATCGACGTAGAGGTCGTCGATCGCCGCGGACCACCGACCCACCAGGGCAGCGGCGCGACGGTCCGGGTAACACTCGTGGGGCCCATCGCCGAACCACTCGACGGTGGCGAGGCCGGGGTCGAGCTCCCAGACGGTGCCGAGCCGTGGCGGGTCCTCCAGGACCGCCGGCAGCACGAGACGCACCTCGACGTGGACGGGCCCCTCCGCAGCGGGAGCCAGTACCCGCTCGACCGTCAGCGGATCGGAGGCGCCGGGCACCACCAGCCGTCCGCGCTCCACGAGGGCATCGCGGCCACGGACCGTCACCGTCGAGCGCTCGTCGACGTACCACTCCTCGCGATCGAGCCCCAGGCGGTCGATCCATCGAGCGAGCTGTCCGAGGTGACCTCGCATCCACCCCTGGCGCAGGCCGTCGTTGTCGGTCAGCGCTCGGAACATCGTCGGACGCCACGCCAGATCCTCGACGGTGACGGTCGAGGACCACGCCCGTGGCGACGTCGGACCGACCGCGCCGTCGGTCGCGACCGGCAGCTGGTCGTGCCCGACCTCGTGTCCCTTCGCCGCCCACGCCGTGGCGCGACGCTGGCGCCAGCGCACCGTCAGGTACCACTCGCTGCCGTCGTGTTCCGGACGCTCGACGGGCAACGGCACGGTGACCGAGGACCGGGGTGAGACGTCGGGAACCTCGAGTCGTCCGCTCGACACCTCGACACCGTCGGAGGTGAGCTGCCAGCGTGCCTCGAGGTCGTCGATCGTCGAGAACCACCTGCGGTTGTGCACCACCAGCCCGCCGTCGGGGGCCAGCGCCACCGAGGCCGGCCGGCCCACCCAGTGCACCTCCCGCAACGCCGGACGCGGTGTGCGATCAGCAGCCACGAGTCCGTCACAGACGAAGTTCGTGTCGTTCGGGTGGTCACCGAAGTCGCCGCCGTAGCGCCACGAGGTACGCCCGCCCGGGCCGGATCCTGCCCCGGGATCGGTCAGCCCGTGTTCGACCCACTCCCAGATGAACCCGCCCTGAAGGCCGTGGTGGGTCTCGAAGGCCTCCCAGTAGTCCGACAACGACCCGTTGGAGTTGCCCATTGCGTGGGAGTACTCGCACAGGATCAGCGGACGTCGGTGGTCACGTCCCGACCTGGCCCACGCGACGATCTCCTCGATCGGCGCGTACATGGGGCACACCACGTCGGTGACGGGCGCCGGCGCGTAGAGGTCGTGCATGAGCGGACCCTCGTAGTGCAACGGCCGGGTCGGGTCGACCCGACGAACCGACGCGGCAGCGGCCGCCTGGGCCGGGCCGTCACCCGCCTCGTTGCCGAGCGACCACATGATGATCGACGGGTGTGACCGGTCGCGGCGCACCATCCGGTCGACACGGTTCACGATCGACGCGAGAAACCGTGGGTCGTGGCACAACGACACCTGGCGGGCGTGGCTCTCGACGTTCGCCTCGTCGACGAGGTACAAGCCCAGTTCGTCGCACAACTCGGCGAGGTGTTCGTCGTGGGGGTAGTGGGCGGCCCGCACCGCGTTGAGGTTGTGCGCCTTCATCAGCTCGAGGTCGCGACGGGTCAGCGACTCGGTGACCGCACGACCACGCTGCGGATCGTGCTCGTGCAGGTTCACCCCGTGCAGCAGCACCGCAGCGCCGTTGATCCGTAGTTCGTTTCCCGCGACCTCCACCGAGCGGAACCCGGTCCAGCGCGCGACCGTCTCGACGACCGATCCGGCCGGATCCGACAGTTCGACGACGATGCGGTGCCGAACCGGGTCCTCGTGCGACCACGGCGCCACGCCGGGCACCTCGATCTGCTCCTCGATCTCACCGGGACGGACGAACATTCCCGACAGCAGTTGTGCGACCTCGCTCGATGCGTCCCACACCGGCAGGTCCACCCGGTGGTCGACCAGCGGGCGTGTCCGGGCCGGCTGTCCGTTGCGGCCGTTGCGCAACACCCTGAACCGCACCGTCCACCCGGGTTCTCGCGCAGCTGGCCCTTCCACCCGCAGGTACAGGTCGAGCGTTCCCACCGCACCGTTCCAGCCCGGCACCGTCGCCATGTCGGCCAGCCGACTGGTCGCCGTCGAGTACAACGTGACCGAGCGCTGGATCCCGCCGTGCCACCACTGGTCCTGGTCCTCCAGCCACGTGGCGGCCGACCACCTGACCACCACCAGCACGATGGTGCTCGTCCGGCCGGGACGAACGTACCCCGTGAGGTCGAACTCGTTCGGCAGACGACTGTCGGTGCCAGCGCCGACGAAGCTCCCGTCGACCCAGACCCCGAGGAACGACTCGGCGCCGCCGACGCGCAGCACGGTGCGCCGACCCCGCCAGTCGAGCGGCACCGTGACCCGCCGCCGGTGGATCCCGACGGGGTTGTCCTCGGGAACCGTCGGAGGATCGGCGTCGAAGGGCATGACCACGTTCGTGTAGTGCGGCGCGAGCAGCGGTCCGTCGTCGCGGAGCCCCGGGGTGGTCCAGGCACACGGCACGTTGACCTGCTGCCAGCCGTCGCCGTCACCCGCAACGAGCTCAGCGGTCACCGAGCTGGGCGAATCCACCATCCGCAGGTCCCACTCGCCGTCGAGCGGGCGCCACCACGGTGAGGTCACAGGCACGCCGTCCAGCGCGCCACCCAGATCCGGGAAGGGAACCAGCAGCGGGCGCAGCGGGAGTCGGCCCACCCCGTCCACGCCGGGGTCCGCGACGAGGGCGGCGAGCATCCGTCCGGTGTCGTCGGGTTCCCTGGCGGCTCGCCGACTCGGGCCCATCGGCACCTCAGTCGGCGGCGCGCCGCGACCGCAGCACCTCGAGGGCGCGATCGGCGTGCACGTCCATGTTCATCTCCGAGCGCATCGCCTCGAGCACGGTGCCGTCCCGGTCGATCACGAAGGTGGCCCGCCGGTTCCACAGCGGCCCGGGCCGTGCGACACCGAACGCCGCGGCGGCGAGTCCGTCGACGTCCGACAGCAGCGGGTACCCGAGATCGTTGCGCTGGTCGAACGCCGCTTGTCGCTCGACGGGATCCGCTGAGACCCCCACGCGAGTGGCGCCGACCTCGGCGAACTCCGCTGCGAGATCACGGAAGTGACAGGACTCCTTCGTGCAGCCCGGCGTCATCGCCTTCGGGTAGAAGAACACCACCACCGGACCCTCACTGGTCAGCTCGGCCAGCCGCACCGTTGTTCCGTGCTGATCGGGCAGTTCGACATCGGGCACCTCGTCACCAGGGGTCAGCATCGCGGCAACCTAGTCCTCGAGCGCGCCTGCACGGAGGGCGCCGACCGCTCCAGGGTCCAGGCCTGCCGTGACCAGGTAGTTCTCGGCACCGCCGTGCTCGTCACGGAGCCACTCGAGGGTCACCGCCATCGTCGCCGGCCGCGCCGACCAGACCCCCACCCGGAGTGTCTCGTCGTCGACGACCCCCTCCGGTCGTCCCATCGACCACAGCCAGTTCACCTGCACCGCGGTCGACCGTGACGAGCGCGCATAGTCCTCGACGATCTGATCGGCGGAGACACCCAGCGTGTCCAGCAGCAGCATCGTGAGCAGGCCGGTGCGGTCCTTGCCGACCGCACAGTGGTAGGCGACGGCTGCGTCGGGTGTGGACATCACCTCGGCGACACCGCAGACGGCGCCGACGAGACGGTCGGAGAACTCGTCGAGGATGACCTGATACCGCTCGACGAGGAGGTCCGAGGGCACCCTCGTCGGCACCTCGTCCCAGGTGAAGGTGGGGTCGAGCACCGGGTGGTGCTCGACGTCGATCCCCTCGGCATCGAAGATGCCGTAGGCGTCGCGCTCCCGATCGTCGCGTAGGTCGAGCACCTTGGTCACGCCGTGGTCACGCAGCGCCCCGATGCTGGTCCGGGCCCGGTGCAGCGCATCGGCACGGATCAGACGACCGGCACGCACGATGCGACCGTCGGCGGTCGTGATGCCGCCGAGGTCCCGGGCGTTGAAGATGCCGTCACGTGCCAGGACGGGCCGCAACGCAGGGGTGGGCACGGCCGATCAGCCCAGCGCCAGGACCAGCGCGATGCCGTCGCCGGTCACGCGCAGGTCGTCGATCTCGACGCCGATCTCGTCGTCGGTGCCGGGCAGCGGCACGCCGATCGTCGAGGGGAAACGGATCCGCATCGGAGCCAGCGCCGCCAGCCCACCCAGCCGACGCGAGATCTCGTTGACGAACGACGGCACCACCGCCGGCAGCTCGACCCAGGCCGCCTGCACCACCAGCTCGAGTCGCGACCGGACCAGCCGTGTGCGGACCTCGGTGCGCAACGCAGAGCGCAGGTCGGGGAAGCTGTCGGGCAGCACCCTCGGCTGGCGGATGCGGCCAGCCACCTGCTGCTCGCCGAGGTCGACATCGACCTCGAAGGGAACGGGGAGACCCCCCACGGAACGCGCGATCAGCAACTGTGCGACGGCGTCGACCACGGAACTGGCGGCTGCGACACCCATGCGACGTCCGGCGGCCGGGGCCGGCACGGCACTGCCCTTGACTCCGGGGCGTGCAGGAAGGCCGACGGTCAGGAGCCCCGATGCGACACTCACCTCGGCCCGACCGGTCGCCACACCCAGGTCGGCGAGGATGCGACCGACGTCGGACCCCAGCTCGAGTCCGGTGGACCCCAGGTGCTCGCCGAGGGAGTCGAACAAGCCGACCCCGAGCACGTTGAACACCATCGAGAACATGCCGAGCATGCCGGACCAGACGGCCTCGTCGACGCCGTCGGGGACCGGGGCCTCGGTGTCGACGCCCAGTGAGATCAACTCCGCGTCGACCAGGTCGAGCCCCAGGGACACCTTGTGGTCGTCCCAGAGCTCGATGAACGGAGTGACGAGCGCTTCGACCCGCACCGGGATCGGCGCCGGCGGCGCCGGCATGCCGGTCGGGCCGAGGTCGTCGCTGCTCGGCTCGGTGTCGTAGGCGACGGCGCGAGTCGTCACGTCGCCCATCGCGCGCACGACCACCCGGGCACGTCCGCCGTCGCCGGGCCGCAGGTCGAACCGACCACCGGTGACCGTCAGCTGCAGTCGGACGTCGACCTCACCCATCCCGGGGAGCGCCACGCTCGTGTCGAGGGGGTCGAGCTCGACGCCGGCTCCGACGGCGACGAGGGCGAGATCGTTGAGCAGGTCCTCTCCGACCGTCGCGCAGATCGCCCATCTCGGCGATCTGGTGGGCTGTTCCGAACCGTCGACAACGGTCAGGTGGGGGGCTGCCGGAACAGGGTCGGGTGTGCGGGTCGTCGGCACGTGGCGCACTTCGTCGGGTCCCGCAGAGGTCAGCGCCGGCGGGGTTCCCGGTGGGACCGCCCGCCGCTGCCGCGCGCCAGCTGCCTTCTTGGCCGGCGCCTTCTTCTTCGCCGGCGCCTTCTTCTTCGCCGGCGCCTTCTTCTTCGCCGGCGCCTTCTTCTTGGCCGACGCGGCCTTCTTCTTCGCCGGCGCCTTCTTCTCGGCCGGCGCATTCTTCTTGGCCGACGCGGCCTTCTTCTTCGCCGGCGCCTTCTTCTTCGCCGGCGCCTTCTTCTTCGCCGACGCGGGCTTCTTCTTCGCCGGCTGCTTCCTCGGTGTCCCCGAGGCGGTCGCCCGTCTGCCGGCCGGGGTTCGCCGCGACGCCGACGGTGGCGTCACCGGCGCCGGCGTCTTGCCCTCGACGGGATCGGTCGGCTCGGTGGGGTCCTCCATGCACGATGGTCTAGCGCAGTGCGTGCACATCGGGTGCGTCCCGGCGATACTCGAAGGGTGCCGAACGCTCAGGAGTCTCGATCTGCGCCGGGAACGGTGGGTCGCTGGACCGACGTCGTGCGCGACGCCGCCATCGAGGCCGAGCTCGAAACCGCGGGACATCCCGAGACCCTCGACGAGGCGCGTCACAACGTGGCGATGCGTCTGGCGAGGATCGTCGGTGGATTCGCCCTGATCGCCCTGGGGATCGTCGCACTGCCGCTCCCGATCCCCGGCTGGCTGATCATCCTGGTCGGCCTCGAGCTCCTGCCCTACGTGTGGGCCGAGCGGACGATCCGGCGGATCCGGCGACATGCCCCGGGGGTCCCAGAGGAGGGCCACATCCCGGCGCGAACGTGGGCGGTGATGGGGGTGCTCGTCGTCGCGCTCAGCACCTTCGGCATTCTCTTCGGCGCCGACGTGCGTGACTGGGTCACCGGACTCGCCGACGCGGACCGCGCCCTCGGCTGATCCACCCTCCATCGCCGGTGGGGCGACGGGTACCGTGCGGTCATGACTGCGTTCCCGCTGCCAGTCCGCCACACCCTCTCGGGTGCGAACTCGCCCGACCGACCTGACGTCGGCACGGTCCGCCTGTCGGTCCACGAGGCGGGTGCGATCTCGTCGCGGCCGCCGCTGGTGTTCTGCCACGGCTTCCCCGAGCTGGCCTACTCGTGGCGGCACCAGCTGCCTGCGGTTGCGGATGCGGGCTTCCGGGCGATCGCCCCCGACCAGCGCGGATACGGCGACTCCACCGCACCCGAGCCCATCGACGCTTATTCGCTCGACCACCTCACGGGCGACCTGGCCGACCTCCTCGACGCGCTCGAGGTCGAGCGGGCGATCTTCGTCGGGCACGACTGGGGTGGGTTCGTCGCGTGGGCGATGCCGGTGCTCTTCCCCGAACGGTGCGCGGGTGTGGTCGGAGTGTGCACGCCCTACACGCCGTTCCCCACCACCGACTTCCTCCGGTCGATGTTCGGCGAGGATCCGGAGCAGATGTACATGCTCTGGTTCCAGGAGCCCGGCGTGGCCGAGTCCGTGCTCGACCCACAGGCGCGCCTGGTCTTCGAGAAGCTGACCGTCGGCGGGGTGGACCCGAAGCGCCTTGCCGAAGCCGGCGTCGCCCGCGAACAAGGCGCTCAGTTCAACCCGTTCCTCGATCTGGAGTCGCTCCCGGCGCTCGGCGAGCCGCTCCTGTCCGCCGAGGAGCTCGAGGTGTACGCCTCGACCTTCGCCCGCACCGGGTTCCGGGGCGGGATCAACTGGTACCGCAACATCGACGACAACGCCGTCGCGCATCCCGAGGTGGGGACCGAGCCACTCGACCTGCCGGCGCTGATGATCTGCGCCGAATGGGACCCTGCGCTACCGCCGGCGCTCGCTGCGAGCATGCCGGAGAGATGCTCGGATCTCGAGGTGCACACCGTCGCCAAGGCGGGCCACTGGGTGCAACAGGAGTCTCCCGACGAGGTCAACGACCTCCTGGTCGACTGGCTGGCCCGTCGCTTCAGCTGACCAGGTGGCCGCTTCAGCTGACCAGGTGGCCGCTTCAGCTGACCAGGTGGCCGCTTCAGCTGACGGCGCGGCCGCTTCAGCTCAGTTCCGCGTCGCCCACCGCTGCGGCCAGCAGTGACCGCAGCTCCTCGGTGCGCCGGTCCCACGTGAACGCCGCGCGCACGAACGCAGCACCCGCTGCACCCATCCGCGTCGCCCGCTCCGGATCCCCCAGCACCGACACGAGCGCATCCAGCAGCTCGTGTGGTGCGGCTCCGTCGACGAGCAGCCCGCTGTCGGGTCCCACGGCATCGGGCACGCCGCCGATCCTGCCGGCGACGACAGGGCGGCCCACTCCCTGTGCCTGGATGAACACGATGCCGAACGCCTCGACCTCGAGCCCGCCCTTGCGTTCACGACAGGGCATGGCGAACAGGTCGCCGGCAGCAAAGTGCTCCGCGAGCTCCGCCTCGGGCACCTCACCGGTGAAGATCACGCGGTCGGTGACGCCGACGGACCCGGCGATCGACTCGAGCGCGCAACGGTGGGGCCCGTCACCCACCAGGAGCAGCCGGGCTCCGGGCACCCGGTCGGCGAGCGCCGGCAACAGGCGGATCAGCTGGTCCTGGCCCTTGCGTTCGACCAGGCGAGAGACGCACACCACGACCGGGTCGTCGCCGAGCTGGTGGCGACGCCGGATCCGCGTGCCGTCCACGCTCGGATGGAACACCTTCGGGTCGATGGCCGGCGGCAGCAACCCGTAGCGGGGTCCGGACCCGAAGCGTTCCCGCAGCTCGGCGTCGCACCAGTTCGACACGAACGTGATCACGGCGGCGTCACGCCCGACGTGGCGAAGCAGGTGCCCGCCGCCCGGGACCCTCGCCGACGAGACCTCGAGCCCGTGGGTGAAGCCCACGTAGGGCACGCCCCGACGACGTCGGATCCTCGGGCCGAGCAGTCCGAGCGGGAACGCCGCGCCGAACACGACGACCTCGGGCTGCACGTGATCGACGAGCCGCAACGTGTGACGCAGCACCGTGGGTGTCGGCAGCAGTGTCGCAGTGGGCTCCCGGACCACACGGAACGGAGCCTCGGCGTCCCACTCGCGGTCGCCGGGGTGTGCCGAGCCGTAGAGCGTGACGTCGTCACCGGCTGCAGCGAGGCCCCGGCAGAGCTGATCGACGTAGTACTGGATGCCGCCGACCCGCGGCGGCAGGTCGTTCGTGACGACCAGGATCCGCATCGTCCGGTGTCAGCGGATCGTCGAACGCAGGAAGTCCACCGACTCCTGCCAGGCCAGCCCCGCCGCGGTCGCGTCGTGGACCTCGGGCCGGTCGTCGTTGAAGAACGCGTGGTCGACCCCGGCGTGCACGGTGATGCGTGCATCCTTGCCCAGGTCCTGCAGTTGTCGTTCGAGCGCCAGGGCCTTGTCCGGACCGAAGAACCCGTCGAGTTCCGCGAAGTGTCCCCGCACCGGGGCGGCGAGCTGCGACCAGTCGGGTTCGGCACCCTCCCACGGGATGAGTCCGTAGAACGGCACGCATGCCACGACGTCGTCGGGTTCTCGGGCCGCGACCATCATCGCCAGACCCCCGCCCATGCAGAACCCGACCACGCCCACTCCCTGTGAGTCGACCTCGTCGGCGCCCTTCAGGAACGCGATCGCACCACGCAGGTCCTTGGCGGCCTGCTCGAGGTTCAGCGACATCATCAGCTTGCCGGCCTCGTCGGGCTCGGTCGTCGTGGCGCCCCGGTACAGGTCGGGCGCGAGCGCGCTGAAACCGGCAGCGGCGAACCGGTCGACGACGTCGCGAATGTGGGGAACGAGGCCCCACCACTCCTGGATCACCAGGACCCCCGGGCCGCTGCCGCCCGTCGCCGGCGCGTAGTAGCCCGATCCGGTGGTGCCGTTCGAGGGGAACTCGACCATCCGGCCGGCCCCTGCGTCGTTGGTCTGCTCGGTCGCCATCGCGGCGACAGTAGTAGCCCGGCGCGGAGCCGGTCCGCCGGGACCCGGTCTCAGCCGGCGAGCCGGTACAACTCCGGTGCGGACGGTACGTCGACGCGATCGAGGGCGGGACCGAGCGCCTCGATCCCACCGGGACCCGCCACGCGGTCGACGACGTCGAGCGGCACGAGCTCGTCGGGTGAGTCGAGGGGGTCGGCCCGCTCGAGTCGCGCCTCGGACCATCGGCGGACCAGGGCGTCGAACATCGGGTCGGGCAACAGCCGTCCTGCCCCGGCGACGAGCCACACCTCGGTCCCGAGCTGGTGGGCGAGCGTGGCCGCCGCCCTCGCCCCGGCGGGCGCAATGGCCCCGGCGCGCCCCAGCGCCGTGACGTCGAGCAGCACCAGATCGGCCGTCGC